>JAZNQM010000001.1:0-5205 GCA_045590175.1 Acutalibacteraceae bacterium
GCATTGGTCTTACCAATTGCAACTGTGTCAACCTCGTGAAGTGAGCCCAAATCCATTACCATATAAATATAGCGAGAGCCATCGGAATATGGTAAGTAACGGGTTAAGGTTTCGTTAACGGTTGTTTCCGGATTGTCTTCAGCATCGCCTGCCTTGGTGTAAGCCATAAAGTAACCGTAGGTAGAGCTGATACTGCCGGGGTTGATATCGGCTGCGGAGGTACTGAATTTTGCATCATTATTATTTGTCTTGCCGGCTGCTAAGCCAACAGCAGTACCATTCTTGGTTGCAGAAGTGTCTGCAGGAACATCCTGGTCGGCATAGTAGAGCCAAGGCTCGTGAGAGTAAGCATATTTACTGATACCGTCGTTAAGAGCAGCATAGTTGTTTTCAACGTGAGTAACAGTACCGCCATCGGTAGTAGTATAAGTCCAAGTGTTGGTGGTACCACCTGTGGGCTCGCCGTCTTTGATGTATTGTGCAATAAACTTAGAATAGGTTTTGCTTTCGGCAACATTTGCCACAGCATAAGCCTCTAAGGATTTTAAGGTGATGGGATTATTAAGTCCTAAGTCGGCGGGCAGGTTGGTGGAATAAGACTTAGTGCTATAATCCATAACACCTGTGGAAGATTCGGTTGTTTTTGCTTTAGTGGTATCGTCGGGGTTGATGTCGAAAACAACCTGGGTTGCATCAAATTCTTGCTGTGTGCCTGTGATAATATCAACAGGTTCTGCAGTTTCTTCTGCAAAAGCTGTGAAGCCGACAGTAAGGCTTGAAGCAATCATTAAGAATGCAACGATTAATGAAAGTGCTTTTTTGAACATACATTTTCCTCCTATGTATAATATTATAATGATATTATACAGCAAACCGCAATATTTTGCAATAAATCATGCGTAAATTTGTAGGGTTGCACAAAGGTTTGAAGGATAAATTGTACACTATTTTTAACGATGCAAAAATAGTACAAAACTAAATGGATTTTTATTGGATTTTGGGCCAAAAGCAAGAAGTCAAAACAATCTAAAAGCACCCTCTCCGTTAGGATTGGGTGCTTTAGTTTGACATTAAAATCACTTATGTGCGGTTTATTTACTCATCACCAAAAGGGTCTTCAGTTTCAATCTGAGTGTAACCGCTTTCATCAAAAATCGGTAAAGTCAAGCCATCACAATAATCTGAAAGGGATACCACCATATTGAACTCAGGACTAAGATATTCTTTTTTCATTATAGAGCACTCCTTTCATTAGTCGAATGTGTGCTTAACAACAGCACCGCTATAAACATTTCCGTTTTCAGTGGTTGCATAGGCACGAACTACACGAGTTACACCTTGCTTAATTCCTGTAAACGTAGCAAGCACATCGTTGGTTTCAAGTTCTGTGGGAAGGGTTATGTATTTGCCTGTCTCCAAAGTTTCCATATTGAAGGCAGCGTCATTGGAATATGCACTTCCAGGTGCGAACATAACACCAACTTCTGATATATCGGTATTGAGAGGATTATATACATGAACAAATACACGATATACATATTTACCGTTTATAAGTTCGGCATCTGTTTTGAGTATAGCGACAGAAATTTCTTCGGGTGCAATTTCCTCGGAAATTGTAATTGTTAAGTCACTACCACAGCCAAACAGCGTTACACTTCCCTCTCCGCCAACAACCTGATTATTAACGAGGAAAGATTTTGCAGTTTCACTTTCAACCACGAAGCGTTGGTCAAACTCGATTTCTTTAGTGTCGATTGTGTTACCTTTCAAATCCTTAACAACGGTATTGTAAAGTGTGGTTTCGCGCTGATAAACCGCATAGATAATACGACTTGATTCAATGGCTGTTTCGGTAGATAGTTCAATATCCCATCCGATATAGTCGTAACCATAAAGATACGGTGCCACAGCAGCGGCGGCAGATAAATCAGCATCTGTAAGATATCCTACTCCATTTTCGTCTATCTCAACAGAAGTTTCATACAAAAGTCTTTCAGCTCTACCGTAGAACCTAACGATGTAAACAGGTATTTCCTCAACACCGCAAGCTCTTTCGCAATACTTAACCTCACGTTCTTCATCAATCTGCCAATTATGACCAAGAGCATCTACAGTTTCCTGTTTGACGAGAACTTCGCCACATACGGAACAGTGCTTGCCTTCGGTGAGACCGGTGTTGGTGCAATCGGGAGCAACAGCTTCGTCGATTACCTCAGTATGACCGAGAGCGGCAACTACTTCTTGAGCAACGAGAACTTCGCCGCATACAGAACAATGTTTACCTTCGGTGAGGCCTGTGTTGGTGCAATCGGGAGCAACAGCTTCATCAATTACTTCTGTATGACCGAGAGCGGCAACTACTTCCTGTTTGACGAGAACTTCGCCGCATACAGAACAATGTTTACCTTCGGTGAGACCGGTGTTGGTGCAATCGGGAGCAACAGCTTCATCAATTACTTCTGTATGACCGAGAGCGGCAACTACTTCCTGAGCAACGAGAACTTCGCCGCATACAGAACAATGTTTACCTTCGGTGAGACCGGTGTTGGTGCAATCGGGAGCAACAGCTTCATCGATAACTTCAGTGTGACCGAGAGCATCGATAACTTCCTGTGCGGTGATAACTTCACCACATACAGAACACTTAACGCCAGCGGTGATACCGGTTTCGGTACAGGTAGGAGCTTTAGCTTCGCCAATAGCTACTTCGGTATGACCTGCGGTATAGTTAAATGTTGCAGATGAGGGCTTGGAGTTTTCGGTATGATTTTCGCCGACGGCTACATCCTCAACAGTAATAACAGCAGACTTTTCACCGCTTTCAATACCGTCAGACACATCAAGTTCAATATCAAGAATATGATATTTGCCTTCGTTGTCAGGCTGAACAGATTCTTCAAGAGATTTCAATGCTGAAGATTCAAGAATAATTATGTTAGTTACTACATTATAGTATGCGTTCCAACCAGCTGCAGAATTGATAGAAATTACATCCTTTAATGTAAATCCATCAGGTAACTGGAGTTTGAACTGGATACCTAAAACGTCTGTATTACCCTCAGGAATTGTGAAATAAATTCCTAAAACTTTATTGCCACAGTAGATTTCGTTATCGAAAGAAATTGAATCGATAAAGGGAGAATCTATTACAGGAATTACAGAGCCTTCAACGATGGTCTTTCCACAAATCTTACATACCTCGTCGCCAGTGTAACCGGGCTTAGAAGATGTGGCAGGTTTTTCGCCAACTAATTCTGTATCATGATCTTCGGTGGTGGGAATAACTTCCTGAGCCTTGATGACTTCACCACATACAGAGCAGTGCTTACCTTCAGTAAGACCGGTGTTTACGCAATCGGGAGCAACAGCTTCGTCAATAACTTCGGTGTGACCGAGAGCTGCAACTACTTCCTGAGCAACGAGGACTTCGCCACATACAGAACAGTGCTTGCCTTCGGTGAGACCGGTGTTGGTGCAATCTGGAGCAACAGCTGCATCGATAACCTCGGTATGACCGAGAGCGGCAACTACTTCCTGTTTGACGAGAACTTCGCCGCATACAGAACAATGTTTACCTTCGGTGAGGCCTGTGTTGGTGCAATCGGGAGCAACAGCTTCGTCGATTACCTCAGTATGACCGAGAGCATCGATGGTTTCCTGTGCAACGAAAACTTCGTTACATACAGAACAATGCTTACCTTCGGTGAGGCCTGTATTGGTGCAATCGGGAGCAACAGCTTCATCAATAACCTCGGTATGGCCAAGAGCGGCGATGGTTTGCTGTTCTGCAAAAACTTCATTACAAGTTGAACAAACAGAACCTTCTGTATAGCCACTTTCAAGACAAGTCGGAGCCTTACCGGGAAGGACGACTACTGTGTGTTCAGAAGCATAGTCGAAAGTCAAATTAACAGCTTGTGAGTTTACATTAGACTCGTATCCCGCTGTTACATCCTGAACAACAACACTTGCAGTTTGCTGACCATCAGCTACTGTTTCACTGGGAGCTAAGGAAATAGTCAGAATGTGATATTTTCCAATGTAATATGGTTCTGCTACATCTTCAAGGGTAGCTAAATCAGAACCGCATCTTAGAATAACTAAGCCATTATTAACATTAGATGTAACTTCCCATCCGGTTAGAGGAGTAGAAATGCTTTCTATTGCAAAGCCTTGAGGAAAACTGAATTTCATCTGCATAGCCTGAATGTCAGTTTCTCCTTCGGGTATCTGGAACAAAACTTTAATTTCATTGGTAGCACAGTTAACAGCACTATCAAGAGATACTGAATAAACAAAACTATCCAACAATGCAGGAATACTTGAACCTTGCTTCATAGTAATTCCACAGTATACGCAGACCTCGTCACCGGTATAACCTTCTTCATTGTAGGTTGGTTCCTTGACCCCAACCAATTCAGTCTTATGAGCAATAGAGGGTACTATCCTCTGAGGTTCAAGTGTAACTCCACAAACAGTACATTCTTTACCCTCGGTAAGACCAGAAGCCATACAGGTAGGCTCTACAGCCTCAAGGATTTTCTCGGTATGTCCAAGTGCGTAAATTACTTCAGCCTCCACGAGCGTGGTGCCACAAACAGAACAAATCGTGCTGTCGGTAAGACCCGCGTAAACACAATCCGCAGGATAACCGGGAATTATCTCGGGAGTATGTTCGATTGCAGGAATTTCAGTCTGCTCAGCAATTACTGTGCCACATACAGAGCACTTAGAACCTGCTGTAATACCAGCTTCGGTACAAGTAGGTGCTTTAGCTTCGCCGATTGCTACTTCGGTATGACCGAGAGCATCAACAACTTCCACTGCGGTTTCTATACCACAAAGTGTACATACGCTGTATTTAGAACCAGGGTTCACACAGTCAGCTTCGGTAACTATCACATCTTCCCAAGTGTGGGCATCGTCGGCACAGGCCAAGGATTCACCAACTAAGGCGAAATGACCCATACGGCCGTAGTTAGCGTCTGCAGATGTGATGTTGGTCTGTACACCGCAAAGAATCTTAACAGCGAAGAACTTGGCGGTTACAACTTCGTTGAGTTTTACTAAATTGTAGCGATATTGGTTTGCAACCTCTATGTTGGTTGCATTTTCACCAAAGAGGTCTTCCTCTTTGTCGGCGAAGGAAATCATATAGTGTGAGGTCAGACGGTCGCTGTTGTTGGAGTGATAAATGTCAACCTC
>JAZNQM010000002.1:0-22899 GCA_045590175.1 Acutalibacteraceae bacterium
CTATGACAACAATCAGTGGTTTTATCGATGGAATAATTGATGGGACCATTCCTGACGAAAAGCAAAAAGAGTATTTAAGAATAGTCAGCGAAGAAGTTAAACGTCTATCAAGACTTGTTCAGTCAATGCTCAGTCTTTCAAAATTAGAATCAGGAGAAATGGGAATTAACATTTCGGAATTCAATTTATCAGCTCAATTAATAGATATAGTTATAGCACAACAGCAAAGAATTGAATCCAAAAACCTCGAAATATGCGGTCTTGATAATTTGACACCGCTGAACGTGTTAGCAGATAGGGATTTGATACATCAAGTCATTTATAATCTTGTTGATAATGCCGTGAAATTCACTTCCGAAAACGGTAAGATCTTCTTTAATATATTTGCTGACAAGCAAGGAGTACACTTTCTCATAAGGAATTACGGAATAGGTATTGACGGAAGTGATTTACCGCATATATTTGATCGCTTTTACAAAACCGACCGTTCCCGTTCTGCAGTAAAGGAGAGCACGGGGCTGGGTTTATATATTGCAAAAACAATCATAGATATTCATCAAGGGCAGATTACGGTTCGAAGTAATCCTGATGATTTCACTGAATTTGAATTTTGGTTGCCTGTAACCAAGGAGGAATAAAATATGGATGAATTTAATAAATCTAACGATGAGATTATAAGTGAAGAGGAATTACCCGTTGCTTCAAATTCCCCTAAAAGCGATGAAGTTGCTGTCGACCAAGAAGACACATTTTCTGATAACTCGGTTGCGGGCGATGACTTTGAAATTGTCCAAGAAGAAATAGTTGAGGATTCTTATGAAGCGGCTACAGATAATGAGCCGAATAACGAGCAGTTTTTCAATCAACCCTTTCACAAATATGTACCCGATTATAGCTTTTCTGAGCCTCGTCCCCAAAAGGTAAAGAACAAAGGTCTTAAGGTTTTTACATTATTGTTAGTTTCGGTTCTGGTTATATCACTCTCTGTTTCTGCTGGATATTTTGCCGCTGTATATAACGGCTCAGCCGGTGGCGGTACTGTCGTTAATGTTCCTGAACTTGATTTGGAAAACAGACCCGATAGCGACAAAGAGATTTTCAGCACATATAGTGAAGCTTTTTCAAGCGTTAACGAATCCGTAGTAAGCATTATGGTATATAGTCCAAGCGGTAGTGTAACATCGGGCAGTGCCAGTGGTGTTATATACTCCAAAGACGGTTATATTGTAACGAACGACCATATATATGAAAGTGTGCCTAAGGCTAAATTTATGGTTCGTCTTCATAATGGCAAGGAGTATAAGGCAACCTTTGTGGCAGGTGATACAAGAAGCGATTTGGCAGTGATTAAAATAGATGAAAAAGTAAGCAATCTAAAGCCCGCTACTTTCGGTGATTCAAATGACGTTTTAGTAGGAGAGCAGGTAATTACCGTTGGTTATCCGTCTTCTTACGGCGATAGTGCAACCTTGACTCACGGTATTATATCTGCTGTTGACAGAAGGGTAACCAGCACCACTACCAACTATGCTTCATCCTTTTTACAGACCGATGCTGTTATTAACCCGGGAAATTCCGGCGGTGCACTTGCTAATATGTACGGTCAGGTCGTGGGCATTACTTCTTCAAAATTAGCAGGTGACGTTTACGATGCTGTTTCTTATGCAATTCCTACCGTTACAATGAAAAGGGTAGTCACTGCATTAATTAAAGACGGCTGTGTTTCAGACAGAGCCAAGCTCGGTATCACATATACCGAGGTTAACACTCTTGCCGCTGAAGCCAACAAGTTGCCTGTAGGTGTTCTTATCGGCTCAATCAGTGCAGAAAGCGATTTAGACGGAAAAGGGTTCGCAGAGGGAGATGTTATAACCCAAGTGAATGGTGTTAGTATTACTAATAGTGAAGTTCTGCTTAAAGCTATTGAAAACTCTAAAGCAGGGGACACCTTAGAGCTTACCATTTATAAAACCGAATCAAAGAGAACCAAAACAGTTGAAGTTAAGCTTCTTGCTGATAAAGGTAGCTCCAGTTATACCACTAAAGAAACAACTCAATCTAAAGATCCTTTGCAGGAATTCTTCGGTGGTAGCGATGAAGAGTCTGATGATGAAGATGATAAGAATTCAGGCAGTTCTAAACCCTTCGATTTCCCACTTGATTAAATTTGAATATTATATAAACAAGGTAGATACACAATCTTTTCGTGCATCTACCTTGTTTTATGTGTTTATTTCATTTCTGTATTTTAGTGGAGAAATTCCAAATCTTTTCTTGAAACGTTCTGTGAAGTACGCAGGGGAGTTAAAACCAACCATACGACTGATTTTGCTGATCGAGAGTTCACGATCGGAGATAAGAGCTTTGCTTTGTTCCAACCTTTGTTCACAAAGATAATCTATATAAGATATGCAAAGGTGTTTTTTAAAAATCGAACTTAAATGGTTAGGGGTTAGTTTTACTGCATCTGCAACGTCAGAAAGTGAAATATCTCTGTTTAAATTATTGTTTATATATGCTATTGCATTTTTGAGCTTTTGAGGCAGGTCGTTGTCCAATGTATAGGGATTGTAAACTTTAGTTGAGCTAACAATTTTTATGAGTAAGGTATTCAAAAGTGCCGATCTCATCTCTTTTGCGAAAACATCGTTGCTATATATCAGGGCTTCGATTTTTTCAACCAATTGATTGATTTCAGAAAATTCTTTTTCTGAAAAATCGCAATAATTAGCACCAGCTTTGATTTTATTTAAAACTTTAGGATATTGAACTATTCTATCATTAAAAGATACTGTTATGATTTCAAAATCAGTTAGCATATTGATCTTATGCGATAGAAAAGGTGGTATTATATATATACTACCTGATTTTAAGGGAATGTTTAGATTTGAGTATATGTTTTCGCCTTTGCCTGCAAGTATAATTTCTAACTCGTTGTAAGTGTGCAGATGGTTGCACATATTAACATTAGCTGACTCTTTATGCCGCCATATATGGATATCATTTGCTGTTTCTATGTATGAATTGCTCAAACTGACAACGTAGCCACTGTTCATAAAAACACCTCAATTCAATAATATTTTAATATAATATTGCTTAATTTGCAACTAAATCATTGAAAATTATAACATTCCATATATTTTTATTATTGTAGAAAGCAAACATTTTATTATATAATAAAATTACAGAATGAAAAGGAGTGTAATCTATCATGAAAAAATCCAGCTTCAAATTCATCTCGATTCTTTTGTCATTAATCTTAATACTCGTTACTTTTTCTCCCGGAATTGTTATGGGTGAATCAAGTGGGGGAGAGATAAAAATGATAGTTGAGAAAATCACAGTTGATAATGAAGTTAATCCTTTGGGAATTGATAATGAGACACCGTCCTTCGCTTGGGTGTTATCCTCTGATTCCCGTTCTGCTTATCAGACTGCTTATAGAATTGTTGTATCCTCAAGTGAAGACAAGCTTAATAGCGGTGACTACATCTGGGATACCGGAAAAGTTACCTCTGATACATCTGTTGGTATTACTTATTCAGGACCTGCACTACAATCTCAGCAGAGATATTTTTGGAAGGTTTGTGTGTGGAACCAACACGATAATGTCAGTGAATGGAGCGAGAACGGTTGGTTCGAAACTGCATTTCTCAATGCTTCGGATTGGGGCGCGGCTCAATGGATTGGTGGCAATTCCACAGTTAAAACTCCTGTGGAACTGTCTATGAACGGTGCATATTGGATTTGGCACGAAGCCGACGGGGCTTATTGGAGTTCGATGGATGCATGTACCCGTTATTTCAGAAGAACCTTTAATATAGACTCTATAAGTGATGTAACTGCCGCATGTATTGCTATGACCGCTGACGACGAATATGACCTTTATGTTAACGGTATCTTAGCTGCACAATCTGAGCGTGTGGCTAACTCTTGGAAAAAGGCTCAATATGTAGATATTACATCCTTGCTCAAAACCGGTGAGAATGTATTTGCTGTTGTTGCAAGTAATAAACTGGGTTCAGGTGGCGCTAAGACAGGTGGCGGTTTGCTATCATCGGCTAAAATCGCAACTAAATCCGGCGAAACTAACATTCTTACAAATTCTGATTGGGTCACCTCGGATACACTTATCGACGGATGGACCGCTACTGATTTTGACGATTCTAATTGGACACCCGCTAAAGCACAGCAGGTTTATGGTTCGTCACCTTGGGGTGGTGCTGTTTCCATATCTTCTGAAAATTCTAACACTAACCCTGCACCGATTTTAAGAAAGAGCATTTGGTTCCCAAGTGACGTTGCCGAAGCCAGAGCTTACGTTTGCGGTCTTGGCTACTTTGTAATGTATATAGACGGAGAACGTGTAGGCACCAATGTTTTAGACCCAGGTGTTACTGTGTATAATAAAACTGCACTATATGTTGTCCACGATGTTACCGAAATATTGTCAAATAAAGGTTCTCATTCGATTGGAGTGGAATTGGGTAGAGGCTTTTATGGATTGCCTGCAGAGGATACCAGTTATTGGAATACTGCAAAATGGCTTGGCGAACCCAGGTTAAAATTCAAGTTAAGCGTAACCTTCACAGACGGCACAACAACCGAAATTATAAGTGATAGTAGTTGGCGTACTGCTGATAGTCCCACCTTGCGTGACTCAGTTTATATGGGCGAAACCTACGATGCTACCAAGGAAATTGAGGGATGGAAAAACCTTGGTTTTGACGATAGCAGCTGGAGAAATGCAGTAGTAATGGATGCACCTACAAATAACCTCATTTCCCAAAGAGTTGCTCCAATAAGAGTTGTTGACAGTATGTCTGCCGAAAGCGTAACGGATCTCGGCAATGGCAAATATGTATTAAAATTCCCTGTTGTTACTGCGGGTTGGGCAAAGCTCAAGGTTACGGGTACCGCTGGAACAAAGGTAACTTTAACCTACGGCGAAACGCTTAATAGCGACGGAACAGTCAACAATGCAGGTTCGAGCGGTCTCACCAACGGTCCTATTCAGGTTGATAATTACATACTCAAAGGTGGCAAATCTGAGATATGGGAACCCAGCTTCAGCTATAAAGGATTCCAGTATATTGAGGTTGAGGGTTATCCCGGTACCGCCGAAGAAGCAAAAGAAAATATTACTGCACAAATAGTACATAGTGATATTAAGGAAAGCGGAGTTTTCGAAAGCTCAAACGAGTTGCTTAATCAAATCCACGATATTACTCTTAGAACAATGGTAAACAACTCTCATTCTTTCATCAGTGATACTCCTATGTTCGAAAAGCGCGGTTGGTTGGGCGATGCCAACGTTATGATAAAGAGCACTATCAACAACTTCGATATGAGAGCTTTTTATAAGAATTGGTTATATTCTATTCGCGATAACCAATCCTCCAGCGGCGGCGGAACAGTTCTTTCGCCTAATAAATCCGACGGATGGTGTCGCGACTCTATCTGGGGTGGTGCAATAATCAGTATGCCATATACACTTTATAAGGAATATGGTGATGTATCATTTTTATCGGATAACTATACCTATATGCAGTACGAGATGAATTATCTTCGTAAATATAGAACAGATGCCGACGGACTTATTGATTATGCCGACTATGGCGATTGGCTATCTCCCACTTATCATAAGCCGCCCGAAGATACTTCATTAATCAACACTGCCTATGCATATCAATATGCTCTTATGATGGAAGAAGCCGCAACCGTATTAAATAAGCCAACAGATGCGGCAGATATGAGGGAATATGCAGAAAACCTAAAAACTGCCTTTAATAATAAATGGTTGGATACCGAAAAGGGAATATACGACACCGGAAACGGAGAGGAATATAGACAAACATCTAATGCAGTTTCTTTGATGTTCGGTCTTGTACCTGAAGAATTTGAAGAAATTGTTGCTAAAAACCTCGCTGCCGATGTTAAATCTCGCGGCAATAAGCTCAATACCGGTTTTGCAGGAATTAAAGAATTATTCCCGGCTCTTTCTATCTATGGTTATAACGACACTGCATTCGCTGTTGCAACGGGTAAGGAATATCCGAGCTATGGTTATTGGATTGAAAACGGTGCAACAACTCTGTGGGAATTCTGGGAACTAACATCTCGCTCCCGCGACCACTGCCTGCATGGTTCAATCGACGATTGGTTCTATTCCTACTTAGGTGGTATCAAAAACAAAACCGTAGGTTATAAAGAATTCAATATCAAGCCTTATATACCCGAGAAGTTAAATGAAGTAAAAGCTTCCTTGGAAACTTCTTACGGAACAGTTTCTTCTGCTTGGGTAAAGAATGCTGTTGCTGACACCTGCACTTACGACGTTAGTGTGCCTGTAAATACTACTGCGTATTTGACTGTTTTGACATCTTCGGCTGATTTAATCACCGAGAATGGTGTTGCGATAAGCGATGTTGACGGTGTGAAGGCTGTAGATACCAACGGTACAGAAGTGACTATTACCCTCGGCTCGGGTGATTATTCCTTTAAGGTTGAAGCTGAGCCTAACAACGTCACTTTCAGCGATACCACCTCTAACACTTCTCTTAGTTTTGCTAAAAAAGCGCAGCTTCTTACAGTTAAATCGCAGTATAAAGGTACCGAACTGAAACTAAACGGTCTTACAATGGAATATATGCAAAACAATTACAACACTACAGACAACGCCATTACAGACTGGAAAATCGTAGGTTACACAGGTGCGGAAAACACAACCTTTGTCGATGCTGCCGATTTAGCAAATCTAAAAGATTTAGATTTTGTGTGCAGCGGTAGTGCAAGCGGAAGTATACGCAGTGCCGGTACCTTTGCTACTAAGTCGCATAATCACAGTATCTACACATTGAATAGCGGCGGGGTTAATATTGGTTATGAAAACACAACTACCTCGAATGTATTACACGGTGCTGACAGAATAAGCGAAAACTACTACGATGCTTTGGTAACTCTTACACTTGACGAAGTCAGAGAAATAGAGGATATATATCTTTTCGGTCAGTGGACGACCGACTTGGCTATTCCTACTTATGCAATATATGTCTCTGAAAATGAGGAAGATTTGTACGAATCTAAAAATCAAGTTTGTTTATTTGATTATTACGAGGGCTATAAGCTTGATTTAGGTGTTACAAGTGAAGATAAGCCCCATAAGCTTACCTGTAAAGGTCGTAATTCTGAGGGTCAGTTGTGGAAATTTACCGAAGAAAAACCGATTGGTAAATATGTTGGCTTCAAAATATACGATGCCGCCGCACACACTACAGAAAAAAGTTTCCTTGCAATACTTGATATGGGTGTGTTCGGCAATAAAATTCGATACAACACCGCATCTTTCCTTGACAATAAAGGCAACGAGATTGGAACAATTAAGGTTCGAGAGGGATACTTGGTAGCTGATTATCTCGATGAATTAAATGCAATTTCCGAGAAGCTGCCGGAAGTGTACGGATTCAAAAAATTCGTAGTTGATGGTATTCAGCAGTGGAACGTTAACATCTATGAGCCTTTTGTAGCAGATGCAACATTCGCACCCATATACAACATTGATGAATCTCTTATCTGTAACGTATCTGCAACCGATACTAAAGGTAAGAAATTTATAGCTGAATCTATGCGTTTCGATACAAGAATTAATCTCGCGGATTCTGATGCTACAGGTTGGAAGATAGGGGATAAGGTCATCGCTACAGGCAGCAGTGCAGTTCTTTACGCATGCGGAACATCGTTGGATATTGTTGCTGTGTCAGAGGACGTAACCGCTGAAAAGGTTTCGATAGTCGGACACGATATGAGGAATAATAGCTTAGCTGTATTTGCTCATACCGAGATGCCTCAAAACGCTGTTGCATATGGCTTTATTTTCGGTTCTGTGACCTATTATAACGATAGTAATTATACCTTCACCCTCGCTGATACCGAAGCCTTTACCAACAAACTCGCAACATATAATGAAATCGAGATTACGACGAGCACCGGAAAAGATTTTATGGGTCTGCTTACAAATATTGCTACTAATAAAACTCGATATGCAAGAGCTTACGTTCGCTATAAGGATGGTAGTGTTGTTTATAGTGAAGATATAATTTCCGCAACTAACGAGGAGGCAGAATAATGAACGAATATATAACCCCTTCGTGTGAAATCATTTTCACTTTAAATGAAAATTTTTGTGGGGATGATATTTCAACCGCAGAAAATACCGGATATATTAAGGTTGATTCTATTAGAGACGAAATGCCGGATTAAATGAAAAAAGTGCCGTAGAAAGGAGTAAGAACCTTTCTGCGGCATCTTTGTTATAAAAAACACGGCAGATGAAAAGACATCTGCCGAATTCCATTATTTATTTTTCAGTAATTCTCTTTTAAGCCAGGCATCGGCAATATCCATTGCACTATAAAGGCCTACTTTTTCGCTCTTCTTGAGAACTCTTTCGGTTGCAGGTAAGCTTTCATCTGTTGCCATAAGCTGAATAACAACCTTTTCTGCTACCTCCATATCGCCAACCGTTTTAGTGCTGAGAATTCTGAGCATAATAACGTGGCTATCAGACATATTGCCATAGTAAATCTCGTTTCCTTTTCTAACTATGGGCTTTCCTCTGTATGTTAAAAACTTGTTCTGTGCCAAAAAAATCAACTCCTATTATTTATCGATAATTATAATAACACATTTATTTCCAAATGTAAAGACACAGTTGATTTAATTTTAATATATTGCTTCTTAATAATTTCGTTATAAATAAAATATGTTGTAAATTTCGTCAATAATTGTATGTTTTGTTAATTGCAAAAATGAACCCAATATGGTATAATTGAACCAAATCAAAGGAATGGAGAATTCTATGAACATTGCAGTTGCTCAATCTGGCGGTCCTACATGTGCTATTAATGCATCTTTGCTTGGTGTGTACAGACAAGCACTCAAAGAAGAAAATATCGAACACGTATTCGGTTCTATTAATGGTATTGAGGGTATAATCAACGATGATTTAGTTGAACTCAATGCTGTTGTAAGAACCAATGAAGATATGGAATTACTTCGACAGACGCCTTCTACTGTTCTCGGGTCTTGTAGATACAAGCTTCCACCTGTAGAGGAGGACGAAACAATTTATAAAAAGATCGTTTCGTGTTTTGAAAGACACGGAATCGGAGCCTTTTTCTACATTGGAGGTAACGATTCTATGGATACTGTTGCAAAGCTAAGCAAGTATGTGGCTGACAACGGAAAGGACATAATAATCATTGGCATCCCCAAAACCATTGATAACGACTTGGAATATACCGACCATACCCCCGGCTTCGGTTCTGCTGCCAAATATGTCGCAACTACAATGCAGGAAATCATTCGTGACTCTTCGGTTTACAGTATAGATTCTGTTACAATCGTAGAAGTTATGGGTAGGCATGCCGGCTGGCTCACTGCATCTTCTTGCGTATTGAGGGCCAACGGAGAGGTTGCACCGCATTTGATATATCTTCCCGAAAATGAGTTCTCGGTTTCTAAGTTTGTTGAGGATGTAAAAAAAGCCAGACAGGTACACAAAGCTGTTATCGTTGCTGTTTCCGAAGGTGTAAAGGTTAATCCAAATGAAATTGATTTCACATTTAATACAGGCATGGTTGATGATTTTGGTCACGAAGCATTAAGCGGCATTGGAAAGTGCCTTGAGAAGGTTGTCAGCGAGGAAATCAAGTGTAAAGTTCGTTCAATAGAACTTAATGTCATGCAGCGCTGTTCTTCACATATTAGCTCCAAGACTGATATAGACGAAGCCGAATATATTGCTTGTGCGGCAGTTTCGAAAGCTATGAGCGGTGTCACAGGCAAGATGATGGCGTTCAAACGTCTTAGAAGCACACCATATACCGTTGTTGTTGAAGCGGTTGATGCAGCACTTGTCGCCAATAAAGAGCGTTTCTTCCCGCGAGAGTGGATTAATGACGACTGTAACAATGTCAAGGACGAGGCTGTGGATTATTTCCTTCCTTTGATTAATGGCGAACAGATTATAAGAATGAAAAACGGAGTTCCGATTCATTACCACATATGAGAAAAAAGCAGGTTTACCCTGCTTTTTTTATAAATACGGTTGAATTTCTATAACAATAGTGCTAAAATATTATTGTATTATTGATCCTGCTTGGAGGTACAAATATGAATCACGATTTAACAATGTTAGTTGATTTATACGAGCTTACTATGGCTAATGGTATGCTAAAAGATGGCAGAAAAGATACAATTACATACTTTGATATGTTTTTCAGACGCGTGCCGGATGGCGGAGGATATGCTATATTAGCCGGTCTTAAACAGTTAATAGAATACTTTAAAGATCTTCATTTTAGCAAGGAAGACATCGAGTTTTTGGATTCTCTTAATTTGTTTTCTAAAGAAATTCTTGACTATCTTAAGGATTTTAAATTTGAATGTGATGTCTGGGCAATTGAAGAGGGAACGCCCATTTTCCCAAAAGAGCCTCTAGTATCTGTGCGAGGTCCGGTAATTCAAACTATGATGATCGAGACCACACTTTTGTTAATGATCAACCATCAGTCTCTCATTGCAACAAAAGCCAACAGAATCGTACGTTCCGCCGAAGGTAAGCCTGTTGTAGAATTCGGAGCAAGACGTGCTCAGGGTGACACAGCGGCTACTCTCGGTTCACGTGCAGCCTATATAGGTGGCTGTAGCGGTACATCTAATCTTGAAGCCTCAAAGTTATTCGGTATACCTGCATACGGTACTATGGCACACAGTTGGATACAGCTTTTCGATGATGAATACAAAGCTTTCAAGGTTTATGCGGAGAATTATCCAGACAATTCTGTTTTCCTTATCGACACATATAATGTACTGAAATCAGGGCTTCCTAATGCTATTAAGGTTTTCGATGAAGTCTTGAAGCCGATGGGATATCGTCCCAAGGGTGTCAGAATAGACAGCGGAGATATGACTTATTTGAGCAAGAAAATCAGAAAGAAGCTGGATGAAGCAGGTTATGAAGACTGCAAAATCCTTGCATCCAACTCTTTAGATGAATATATTATCAGAGACATGATTATTCAGGGTGCCAAGATTGACAACTATTGTGTTGGTGAACGTCTCATAACCGCCTCCTCAGAACCTGTATTTGGTGGGGTTTATAAGCTTGTAGCCGTTGAAGAAAACGGCAAAATTGTACCTCGCATCAAAATTAGTGAAAATGTTGAGAAAATAACTTTGCCCGGAGAAAAAACAGTTTGGCGTCTCTTTGACAACGACACCGGTAAGGCTGTAGCGGATGTTATAACCCTTGCGACAGAGATTATTGACGACTCTAAACCTTATGAAATATTCGACCCAAGACATACATGGAAACGTAAAACTGTTACTAATTTCAAGGCTGTAAAACTTCAAAAGCGTATATTCAAAAAAGGTGAATGTGTTTACGAATCACCCGAAGTCAAAGACATCCGTGACTACTGTAAAAAGCAGGTAGACACTATGTGGGATGAAGTTTTAAGATTTGAAAATCCCCATGAATACTATGTAGACCTTTCTCAAGAACTGTGGGATTTGCGTCACAATCTCTTGAGCGAACATTCCAAATAAGTAAGGAGAATATTGTGAAAAAGATACTTGCTATAATAACTGTTTTGTGTGTTTGTTTTTCGTTTTGTTCTTGCAAAAAGGAAAATAACAGTACTGATACCTATTCAGGAGGAAATGACCACACGGTTGATGTTGTAAAGCTTGCTTCTGCAGGCAGAATTCCTGAAGTTAACTTTATGTTAGGTGACTCTGTCGAGGCGGTTAAAGACGCCTTGTTCCAAATAAGTGCGGGAATGTCTCACGAAGAATTTTGCAAAAACATGATTGATGCGGGATACGAACCTGATGGCAGTGAATATACTGGTTACATAACCGAAACCGCCGTCGATGGACATACCGTTATTGCTTCGCTATATAATGAGGAATCGGCAAGCTCTGTTTACGGTATGTATTCTAACGATAATGCAGATGCAGGAATTTCTGCTATAGCCGTGGTTGGTGAGGTTTATGGTTTTGATGGCAATACAATTATCGAATATGTTAAGAATGCGATAGGTGAAGATTTCGTCGAAAATGAAGCCGGCAGTAAATTTTATTTCCTTCCCAAAGGTGAAGATGGTGCTGTTTGTTTGACCTATGAGCTTGGTGCTCACAAGCTGGAATTGTATTTTTCTCAGTATAACACATTTGTTGCAGCAGTTCTTTACGATACAAATATTTGGTGATTTTTTAAAATAGGTATTGACAAACATACCTCTTGCGAGTATTATATAATAAAGTTTTAAATATTAGATAGAGGTGCATTTCGTAATCAGTAGCCTTAGTGTTAAAGTCTTCGCAGGATGTTGCAAAGGTGAAAGGTGCGGGTGCCGAGGTCTGGCGAGGCGTAAGTCAGTGCCGGTAAACCTGATTAACAGCAGTTTTACTGTCGCATATATTTTGCGGAGAGCTATTGGTTATTTAAACTCTACTTAATAGTGTTTTTGTAGTGTTTTTATAAAGGTAGCTTTAGGGCTATCTTTATTTTGTGTAAAGGAGTTAGAGAAAATGAAAAAGGAATTAGTATTTAAGGGTGCCGCAACAGCTATTGTCACCCCTCTTAATGAGAATGGTATTGACTATGAGTCCTTCGGTAGAATTATTGATTTCCAGATAGAATCGGGGATAGATGCCATTGTTGTTGCAGGTACCACCGGAGAATCTCCCACCCTTAACGATGTGGAACATAGAGAGGTTATTGACTATGCGGTCGAAAGAATCGCAGGTCGCGTGCCTGTTATTGCAGGTACGGGAAGTAACGACACCGATTATGCCGTAGATCTCACAAAGCACGCTTGCGAGTCGGGTGTTGACGGACTTTTGTGTGTTACACCTTACTATAACAAAACCACTCAGCGTGGTCTTGTTACGATGTACAATAAAATTGCAGATGCCGCAACCAAGCCTGTAATTCTTTATAATGTTCCCAGTAGAACGGGTGTTAATATCGAGGCGAAAACATGTAAGATTTTATCTGAACATCCTATGATTAACGCTGTTAAGGAAGCCAGCGGTAATATTTCTCAGGTTGCCGAAATTGCTGCTCTTTGTGGTGAGGATATGTATATCTATTCGGGTAACGACGACCAGATTTTGCCGATACTTTCTCTTGGTGGAAAGGGCGTTATTTCCGTTCTTTCCAATATTTTACCTAAAGAAACAGTTGAAATGTGCAGCAAATTCTTTAAAGGCAATATCAGTGGTAGCCTTGAGCTCCAGTTGAAGCTGTTGCCCCTTATCAATCAACTTTTCTGTGAGGTTAATCCTATTCCCGTTAAGGCAGCTACTGCAGCTATGGGATATGGCGAAAACTACCTTCGTTTGCCACTGGTACCTATGGAGGAATCTAACGAAGCCCGCCTTATGGAGCTTATGCGTGAACAAGGTATAAATGTATAGTTAGCAGGTTGTTATATGAGTAAGACTAATGTAATATCAGAGTCCTTTTTGTGCGATAATATTGGAGCAAACGAAGAAGGCAATTTGACTTTTGCTGGGTTCGATACTGTTGAACTTGCCAAAAAGCACGGCACACCATTGTATGTTGTTGACGAAAACAAAATCAGAGAGAAACTCCGTATATATAAATCAGCAATGGCTGAGTATTACGGACACGGTAGTTTTCCTTCCTATGCCAGTAAGGCCCTTTGCGCTAAGTTTATGTATAGAATTTTAGAGGAGGAGAACGTAACTGCCGACGTTGTTTCAATAGGTGAGTTATATACAGCACTTTCCGTTGGCTTTTCTGCCAGTAATTTGTTTTTCCACGGCAACAACAAAACTAATTCTGACATCCATTTTGCAATTGATAAAGGCTGTGGCTATTTTGTTGTTGATAATTTTGAAGAACTCACCGAGATTAACAACTATTCTGCTAAATTGGGTAGGGTGCAGAAGGTTTTAATTCGTGTTTCTCCAGGTATTGACCCACATACATTTAAGGCAGTAGCTACCGGAAACGTTGATTCAAAATTTGGTTTTGCAATTGAAACCGGTCAGGCTGAAAACATCACCGCATACGCTTTAGAGCTAAACAACATAAAGCTCTGCGGTTTTCATTGCCATATCGGCTCACAGATTTTTGATGCCGAGCCTTTTATTGATGCCGCACACATTATGTTCGAATACATGGTTGACATCAGAAATAAATATGGCTATGTCGCTGATATTCTCAACCTTGGCGGTGGCTTTGGAGTTCCTTATGTTGAGGCAGATGGTAGCATTGACATAGTAAACACCATCAAAGAAATAGGGGAGTGGCTCGACAAACGTTGTGACGAAATTAACTATCCTCATCCTACTATTATTCACGAACCCGGAAGAAGCATTGTAGCTGACGCAGGATTAACTCTTTATGAGGTTGGTACCGTCAAAGAGATAACCGGGCTTAAAAATTACGTTTCTATCGATGGCGGAATGTATGATAACCCGCGTTTTGCACTTTACGAGGCTCAATATACCGCAACAGTTGCAAATCGTGTTACCGAACCCAAAGAATATCTTTGCTCTCTGGTTGGCAGATGTTGTGAGAGTGGTGATATAATCGCTGAAGATATTAAACTTCAAAAACCTCTGCGTGGTGATACAGTCGCTGTTTTCACAACAGGAGCATACAACTATACTATGGCCTCTAACTATAATCGTATGCCCAGACCTCCAATCGTTCTTTTGAATAATAAGGGTGACGGTGTGGTTGTTAAACGAGAAACACTTGATGATATGTTAATTAATGAAATATAAAACATAAAACCCGCAGTTTGAAGCTGCGGGTTTATGTTATTATTCTATTGTCGGTTGAGTATGGAGCGTACGAAGCTGATAACCTATTGTGTAAGCTGACCCAGGATACCGTCGAGATAATCCGAAGCCTCTGCCAAAAGTTTATCCATTCTGGATGTTTTGGCTTCCGGAATCATATCGGAGGTTACTGTTTGTAAAACGTCGGATTTAAGCATTTCGCATCTTCCCATTGCCAGAGCTTTTAGTTCGGCGGCATTCGGGTCTGATGAGGCGGTGATTCTTGAGGTTACCGCAGCGGTTTTAATAACGATTTCGCTAATTATGGTTGAAGCATAATTAAAACTTGTTTCGTCTTTTTTCTCGGCAGTAATTAATGTTGGAACAGGAGGAGGCTCAGGAGGAGCTACTTCTTCAACGGTTTGAGTATTAGAGGAAGAAACCGTTTGTAGCTTGTGCTTTAAGTCTTCAGCATATCGTTTTGTTTCAAAGTGCTCGCCTTTAAGCCGGTTCAACTCAAGAGTTAAGGAGTTGTTTCGTTCTTCGAGTTCTCTTATTTCTGATTCGTATTCTCTATAACGATTTTCAGCGTTGGTGCGAGTATTATCGATTTCCTCGGTAAGTTCAACTAGCTTTTCGTTAAGTTCGTTTAATTTTTCTTCGCTATTTTGGTTTTCGTAAACCTCTAATCTCTCTCTTAACTGTCTGTTTTCTAACAGTGTTAAGTTAAGCTTATCGGTTGTTTCTTGTAGTACTCGTTTCATGGTGCGTTTTAACATTTTATGTACCGCCTTATTTTTATTCCAAAACTATTATAATATATTTAGTAGAGTTTTTCAATGTATTATTAGACAAAATCTTTTAAGAAAATTAATATTTCTGTATTTTATGTATATTTATACTTTTTATTTACTGTTTTTTGTTAAAAACTCTTGACATTTAGCTTAATAATTTATATATTTATATTAACGTTTATGCATCTGTGTTGAAAGAGCAAAATCAAGTTTTTTGCCGTAATCCCGGGCAAAGCTCAGAGGATTATGAAAAACCCTTTGCGGAGGGCAATTAACAGCGATTTTGGGGGTATCGCGCAGAGCTATTTAGCTTACGTGACACTTTGTGTCCGCAAAGGGGGATGCTTAAATGGCAGAAAATAATAATATAATTCAGCTAAAAAACATTTCAATTTCATTCGACGACGAGCAGATTCTTAAGGATTTTAGCCTTAACATCAAGGACAAGGAATTTGTTACTCTGCTTGGTCCGTCCGGTTGCGGAAAGACAACTACTTTGCGTATAATCGCAGGCTTTGTCAATCCTGACAGCGGTGAGATTTTGTTTGATGGCAAAAAAATCAATGGTGTTCCTGCATATAAAAGACAGGTTAACACCATTTTTCAGCGTTATGCACTTTTCCCTAATATGAATGTCTATGATAATATTGCGTTTGGTTTAAGTGTAAAAAAAGTTCCCAAAGCCGAGATAAAAGAACGAGTGACCGAAATGCTCAAAATGGTCAACCTTGTTGGCTTTGAAAAGAGAAATAGGAATAATCTTTCAGGTGGACAGCAGCAGAGAGTTGCCATAGCTCGTGCTATTATCAATCGTCCTAAGGTTCTGTTGCTGGATGAACCTCTTGCAGCGTTGGATCTTAAAATGCGTAAAGATATGCAGGTTGAGCTCAAAAACATTCAACAGACCTTGGGGATTACGTTTGTGTTCGTTACCCACGACCAGGAGGAAGCTCTTGCAATGTCAGATACAGTTGTGGTTATGAACGATGGTGAAATCCAACAAATCGGAACCCCACAAGATATATATAACGAACCTGAAAATGCCTTTGTCGCAGACTTTATAGGTGAATCGAATATCCTTGATGGTGTTATGAAAAAAGATTTTTTAGCTAATTTCTTTGGTAGAGATTTTGTTTGCCTTGACCGTGGCTTTGCTGCAAATGAACCGGTTGATGTTGTAATCAGACCTGAAGATATTGATATTGTTCCGCCTAAACAAGGTATGCTTACAGGTACGGTGACTTCCGTAACATTTATGGGTGTTCACTACGAGATTATAATTGATATTGATGGCTTCAAATGGATGATACAAACCACCGATGAACACAAAGTAGATGATCTTGTAGGACTGCAAATTGAGCCTGATGCCATTCATATTATGCACAAATCTAAATACTCAGGTCTTTATGGTGATTACAGTTCCTTCAGTGATGAAATGGATACAATCAGCGAGTTACCCGAGGAGGATGAAAATTGAACAATAAATCCTTTGGTAGCCGTTACGTTTCCTCGCCGTATATAGTGTGGTCTGCAATTTTTATTGTAGTACCGCTGATTATGGTTATTTATTATGCATTCACTGATTCCGGCGGTGATTTTACTTTAGAACATATCTTCGGTTTGACAAGATATACAAGCACCTTTGGAGTATCTATATTATATGCATTTATTGCAACTGTGATTTGTCTTTTGATTTCGTACCCTTTTGCGTATTTTATGGCGAGAAAAAGCGAAAATTCTCAAAAGACAATGATGATGTTGGTTATGCTTCCTATGTGGATGAATTTCCTCATAAGAATATATTCTTGGATTACCATTCTCTCCAACACCGGCATTATAAATACTTTGCTTCAAAAATTAGGCTTTGAACCCGTTCAACTCATAAACACCCCAGGCGCGGTAATTCTCGGTATGGTATATAATTTTCTTCCGTATATGATTCTACCAATATATTCTGTTATGTGCAAAATCGAAAACCCGATTCTCGAGGCATCTGAGGATTTAGGTGCTAATGGTTTAATGAAATTAAAAAAAATCATTATGCCCATGAGCATTCCCGGCGTTATTTCGGGGATAACAATGGTGTTTGTACCCGCTGTCAGCACATTCTATATTTCGCAGAAATTGGGAGGCGGAAAAACACTTCTGATTGGTGATGCAATAGAGTCACAGTTTATGAGTGCTAATAACTACAATCTCGGTGCAGCACTATCGTTAGTGTTGATGGTGCTCATTCTTGTTAGTATGTTTATTATGAATAAATTTGCTGATGAAGACGGAGGTGTGCTGATATGAAACACTTCCAGAAAATATACATCTTTCTTGTGTTTTTATTCTTGTTTGCACCGTTAGTTATTATAATGCTGTACTCCTTTAATCTTTCAAACAGCACATCTGTATTCACTGGCTTTTCGATGCAGTGGTATAAAGAGCTGATACACGACACAGAGTTGTTAAAAGCGTTGAAAAATTCAATCGTTCTTGCCGTTCTCTCTTCGACTATTGCGACCGTTATCGGAACTGCCGCAGCTGTTGGCATACAGGCATACAGAAAGAATTGGACCAAGAACGTCGCAATGACCGTTACAAATATCCCGATGATGAATCCCGATATTGTAACCGGCATATCGATGATGCTTTTGTTTGTATTCGTTGGTGCATTAGTGGGTACAAGTAATTCTTTGAGTTTTGCAACATTACTTATTGCTCATATAACCTTTAACATTCCTTATGTTTTATTATCTGTAATGCCAAAGCTCAAGCAGACAGACATCAGTCTTGCTGAGGCGGCTGAGGATTTAGGATGTACTCCGTTTAAATCCTTTTTTAAAGTTATACTTCCTGCCATTTCATCAGGCATTGTCACAGGCTTTGTTATGGCATTCACACTTTCTCTTGATGACTTTGTTATCAGCCATTTCACAAGCGGTTCTGATTTTCAAACACTACCAATTCTTATATATTCTATGACCAAGCGCAGGGTAAGACTTGATATTTATGCTTTGTCAACCATTGTGTTTTTGGCGGTATTGTTGGTTTTGGTTTTGAATAACATTGCAACGGGTAATGAACCGACGTCCAACACCAGTGTTAGAAAAAGAAATATTTTGATCCCCAAAATTTGCAGAATTACTTCTATAGTTTTAGTTGCTGTTTTGTCTGTGTCAGTTATTCTTTTCTCCAATTATGTCAGCAGTAACCAGAATACAACCCTTAACTTGAAGGCTGCGTATACAAGGGAGTATGAGGGAACAGTCCTTAATGTTTTTAATTGGGGCGAATATATTTCTGACGGCAGAGACGGTACTGTAGATGTAAATGCAGAGTTTGAAAAGCTTACAGGCATTAAGGTTAATTACAGTAACTACGATTCTAATGAATCTATGTATGCAAAAATTAAAAGTGGCGGCGTTTCGTATGATATTGTGATTCCTTCAGATTATATGATTTCGCGAATGAGGGAAGAGGGGATGCTAAGAAAGGTTGACACATCTTCGCTGTCTAACTATATTTATATCGATGACAAATATAAGAATGTGTACTTTGATCCCTACAACGAATATACCGTGCCTTATTCCGTTGGTATGGTCGGTATAATTTATGATGAAACAGTGGTATCTAAAGAGGACGCGTCGACTTGGAATGTCCTTTGGAATCCCAAGTATTCCCAAAAGATTCTTAATTTTGCTAACCCTCGCGATGGCTTTGCAACTGCACAGCTCTTGCTCGGAATTGATCTAAATTCAGTAGATAGAAAAGAGCTCAATACCGCTGCAGAAAAACTCAAGGAACAGAAAAAAGTTCTGCAATCCTATGTTATGGATGAAGTCTTCGACAAAATGGAATCGGGCGAGGCGGTGGTTGCTCCCTATTACGCAGGTGACTATTTGAGTATGAAGGAGAACAATCCCAATTTGGCTTTATCTTATCCAAAAGAGGGAACCAATATATTTGTGGATTCTGTTTGCATACCCAACACTACCCAAAACTATGAGGCGGCACTCCTCTATATGAACTTCCTGATGGAGCCCGAAATAGCACTTGCAAATGCGGAATATATCTGCTATGCTTCGCCTAATATTGAGGTTATTGCAAACGAAGATTACGACTATTATCAAAACGAAATCCTTTATCCACAAGAGGGCAGCGAGCCCAGAACCTACTACTATCACAACCTTGATTACGATACCCGAAAGTACATTGACAGACTTTGGGAAGATGTAAAATTATCCGATTAAACTGAAAAGGACTGCTATCGAGGCACCCTCCTCAAGGAAGGTGCCTCAGTTTTATTCGCCCCAGGCGAGTTGTATTGCTATGCAGTTATATTTGGACTTCGTCCAAGTGATATTCGCTTCGCGAGTTTTAATATCACTTGACCAAAAGGTAAAATATAACTGCGAGACCCGTCTCACAATATCACTAGTTGTTCTTATTTTTGATATTGTTGAAAATTAAAGTATGTAACCCACTATGACACTTTCACAATCTTTTTGTAAAGTGTCATTTATATTTTATGCTAAAAAACTGAGAGAGAACTTCTTTACGAAGCATCTCTCTCAGCAGTCCTTTTCAGTTTAGTATATCACGGTTGAATCTGTAGGAATATCAGGACGGATATCGGTTTCGCCTGTGCCTACATGCTTTGCATAAATCTCTATTGCGTCGAATATCGGTTTGTAGCTACCGGAGGCTCCGGTTGTAACGAGTATATAACCCTTGCCATCTTCATCTTCAGCGTAACTTACCAAGCAGTTGCCACTTTCGTTTGTGTATCCTGTTTTACCTGCAAGTATTGTTACACCTACAGCTTCGGTTCCGTACATTCTTTCGAAGGTGTTGCTGTAAAGATGTATTCCTTCAGGGTTTTGAGGTGTCTTTGTGGTGGTATATTCGAGGGTGGATAAAATTTCGCGGCAGGTTTCGTTTTCCATCGCGTATTTCATTATCAGGGCTATTTCGTGAACCGTGCTATAGTGATTTTTATCGTGAAGTCCGCTACAGTTGGTGAAGTGTGTGTCCTGCAGCCCCATCTCTTTTACCTTGTTATTCATTAGCTCAACGAATTTTTCTTCACTTCCTGCAATGTGTAATGCAAGGGCGGTTGTAGCATCTGCACCGGAGGGGAGTATAGCTCCGTAAAGCAGGTCTTTTATTGGTACAGTTTCCTGGTCAAGAAAACCGGCTACAGACGCTTCTTCGATATACAGCGGGTCTAATATTTCAAGGTTGAAAGTGAATGTTTCTTCAAGATCCTCTATATTTTCTACCGCTACAATAAGTGTCATTACTTTTGTTAATGAAGCGGGATAAATTATTTTATCTGCTCTTTTTTCTGCAATAATTGAATTGGCTTCGAGGTCGGCTAAAATCCCGTATTTGCTGTCCATTTCCAAGGTTTTAGTCTTATTTTTTCTCTCAAAATATTTTACTTTTTTTGCCGCTGTTGTTTTATCCTTTTCAACAGTTTCTTGCTTTTCTGATATAACCGAGCCGGTGCTTTCAGTATCAGCGGAAGAGATTGTTGTTTTACCGCCTGCACATTTAGCTAAAAGCAAACAAAGAATAATGAAAATCGAAACTACTGAAAAAATAAATAGCTTCCCAAAAGTTGTAAGTTTGAGTTTACGACGTCTTCTATATGTCATTAGTATATCATCCTAATTAATTTTTAACTATTATATCAAAGTTAATCTATAAAGACAATAGTTTATTATGAAAATATTATAGTTGAAAATAGGTAAGAATAGTGGTATAATCTATTTATAATAGGATTTTGAAGGTATTGTTAATGAATAAGGTTGTTAAAAATTTTATTAAATATAGGTTTCTTTTAACTGAGCTTGTAAAAAAAGGAATAAAACTCAGATACAGACGTTCTTATCTTGGTATAATATGGACTCTGTTAGAACCGTTGCTTATGATGACGGTATTGACCTTTATATTTGGAACTCTATTAGGCAGGCAAGGCCGCGAGGGGCTTTATCCTGTTTATCCTGTTTATATTCTTTGCGGTCGTCTTTGTTTTTCTTTTTTCAACTCATCGACAACTTCTTGTTTGAAATCTATACGCAAGCATTCCGGAATGATAAAAAAAGTATACGTACCAAAGTATCTTTATCCACTATCGGAAGTGTTGTATAATTATGTTATATTTTTAATTTCGCTCATAGTTCTGGTTATTGTCTCCTGTTGCATGAAGGTTTTTCCGAGCGTTTATTGGTTAATGACAATTATACCTTTGATTCAGCTGTTAATGCTCTCCTTTGGTATTGGTATGATTCTTGCTACTATCGGTGTGTTCTTCCGCGATATGGAGTATCTCTGGTCGGTTGCAACAACCTTAATTATGTACGTTAGTGCAATTTTCTATTATCCGTCTTCATTAGGCCGTCCTAACGATTGGAAAATAAAAATAATTGAGCTTAATCCTCTGTACGGGGTTATAACCAATTTTAGAAACTGTGTTTTTGGTCAT
The DNA here is from genome assembly GCA_045590175.1 of Acutalibacteraceae bacterium. Lineage (GTDB taxonomy): Bacteria > Bacillota > Clostridia > Oscillospirales > Acutalibacteraceae > UMGS1532. Next base: position 22,099 of record JAZNQM010000002.1, read on the forward strand.
TCTCTTGATTGGAATTTGTTTGGATATACCATGGCGTTTTCTGTTGTGTGTATTGTAATTGGTATCTTGGTTTTCTATAAAAAACAAGATAAGTTTATCTTGGAAATCTAATTTGCGAAAGGGTGAGCCGTCAATTGGCGAAATCTATTTTAGAAGTAAATAACGTCAGCATGAAGTTCAACCTTAGCAAAGAAAAGGTCGATACTTTTAAGGATTATATAATCAAATCTCTTAAAAGAGAGATACATTTCAATGAGTTTTGGGCATTGAAAAATGTTTCCTTTAAACTTGAAAAAGGCGATAGACTTGGCATTCTTGGTTTGAACGGTGCGGGTAAAAGCACACTTCTTAAGGTTATAGCCGGTGTATATGACCCGACTGAAGGTAACGTAAAACGTCGCGGAAAGATAGCTCCTTTGCTCGAGCTTGGTGCCGGCTTTGACATGCAATATACCGGTGCTGAAAATATCTATCTCTATGGTTCGGTTTTAGGGTATTCGAGAAGCTTTATTCAGGAAAAATTTGATGAAATTGTTGAATTCTCTGAGCTTAAAGATTTTATTGATGTACCCCTAAAAAATTATTCTTCGGGTATGCGTTCCAGATTAGGTTTTGCTATTGCCACTATGGTTGCCCCTGAAATTCTCATTTTGGATGAAGTTCTGGCAGTCGGTGATGCTAAATTCCGAAAAAAGAGTGAAAAGAAAATCATGAGTATGTTTGAGCAGGGTGCCACTGTTCTCTTTGTTTCACATTCAGTTTCGCAGGTTGAACGACTTTGTAATAAAGCTATCATTCTTG
>JAZNQM010000003.1:0-5590 GCA_045590175.1 Acutalibacteraceae bacterium
CCTTAAATTTTGGCGTTATACTAAATATATGAGAGAGAGGATGGTAAATATTACACTTAGAATTTACACTTTTTTGGATAGTATTGTGCAACTTCTTGATTGAATATTATAATAATTTGTGTTATATTTAGTTATAATGTGTGTAAGAAGTACAAAAAGGAGGGCGAAATTAATGTCGCAGGGCGGATATATTTCCAGCACACTTGCAACTGCCAATCCTCAGTATCTTACAGGAGCGAGAACTAAGCTTTGGAGGGATTGGGGTTCCACCAATGTTATGCCTTCCTATAATAAGTTTTACTACATAAGAAAAGGCACATTCCATTTTTCTCTTAATTCTACTGTTTCTTTCGAGGCAAGGGCAGGGGACCTGGTGCTGTTGCCATCGGGCTCAATGCAAACCTACCACGCGTATCACGATCCAACCGCCGAGAAATACTGGTTCCACTTCACCCTTCTTTGCGGCGAGACCGACCTTTTTGAGCAACTGGCTGTTGGAAATGTTATAACAGTACAGCCTCAGGATCGTGACTATATAGCAGGGCTTTTTGAGGATGCGGTAGCTTGTGAAAACTCCAAAGACCTGTCGGTGCTTCTCAAAGGCAAAGCCGCCATATTGAGAATAGCCGCATACTATTTGGACAACACCACAACCCAGGCATCAATTGTGCAATCTACCACCTCCTTTTTGAAGGTTACCGAATACATCGAAAAAAATTTGGATAAGAAAATCAGCATAGAGGAATTAGCAGAGCAAATGCATCTGAGCCCTAATTATTTTATAAGGCTTTTCCGCAACCAATTTGGTATAACACCTATGAAGTATTTAGCGGAACAACGTATAAAGCTTGCCTGCCGATTGCTGATAGATAAGCGCTATACCATAAGGGATGTAGCCGTCAAAACAGGATTTTCAACGGTGTACTATTTCGACCGAATGTTTAAATCCCACACAGGATACACACCATCTCAATATAGAATGATAGCAATAAGCTGGACTGAAGAAGATGAAAAACGTAAAATTCATAAAAAGCCCTAAGGCATATAAAAAAGAATATAGTGTAGAGGCGCCTGCCCCGAGATTTCGCAGAAGTTTTTCGATTCCCGAGGGCTATACAAAAGCCGTTGTTTCGGTCTGTGGTCTGGGTTGCGGCGAATACTATCTTAACGGCAAGCTTGTTTCTCCCGATAGATTTGTGTCGCCCTTCAGCGACTATAATAAAACCCTTTGGTACGCTTCTTACGATGTAACCGAGTTGATTAAAGCAGGGGAGAACCTTGCTGCAGTACACCTGGGCTACGGCTTTTTTAATGAAAACCATAAAACCGCTTGGGATCACCACACCGCTCCTTGGCGGGATAATCCGAAATTCGCATTAAAGCTGGAAATTTTTTATTCCGACAAAACAGTATGTATAGAATCTGATTCAGAGTGGAAATGTTCCGAGGATGGATATATCCGCTATTCGCAAATAAGAAGCGGTGAGTATGTTGACCTGCGCTTGATTGACGAGTGGACATCTAACGAGTATGACGATACCGCTTGGGAAAACGCAGTAATAGACCGCCGCCCTCCAACAGGTGTATTCAGACCTCTTGACTGTCAGCCAATGAGGGAATGTGAGACCTTTGCCACCAAAAGCATAACAAAAATCGGCGATGATACCTATGTTTTCGACATCGGTGAAAACATCAGCGGCTATGCCCGAATAAAGGTAAAAGGCGAGAAGGGGCAAACTCTAAAGGTTCGATACGCCGAGCGTTTTGAAGAGGGCAAGCTTAATTATGACGAGCTGGATATGCTGAATATTGAAGCTCCTTTTCAGGTGGACAAAATCATTTTGTCGGGTGAAGATTTTGTATACAGCCCTAAATTTACATATTTCGGTTTCCGCTTTGTAGAGATATCGGGTCTGAAATACGAACCTACCTACGATATGGTAGAGGGTGTATTTTTAAGACATACAATTTCGCTTAAATCCCAATTCCAATGCTCCGACGAAAAGATAAACAGGCTGTGGAGGATGGGTGTTCGAAGCGTACTTTCCAATCTTTATTATATGCCCACCGACTGTCCTACCCGTGAGAAATACGGCTGGACTAATGATGCGAGAGCTTCCGCTGAGCAGATGCTTCTCAACTTTGATATTGAAAAAATACTTTACAAATGGACCCAGGACATCCGCGATTCTATGAAGGACGATGGTTCAATGCCGGGTATTATCCCCACTCCGGGTTGGGGATATGAGTGGGGAAGCGGACCTATTTCAAACGGTGTTATGTTTGAAATCCCTTATAAGGAATATCTTATAAACGGAAACCCTCACTGGCTGTTTGAGAATGTGGAATATTTCTTGAAATACCTTAATTATCTCAAAGACAAGGAAAACGAAAAGGGCCTTGTTGGAATCGGTCTTTGTGACTGGGCAGGTCCTTATGAAACCTTTGAATCCTCTCCCGTGCCTTTAACTTTAAGTGATACCGCTTTATATGTAAATTTCCTTGATATCACTCTTTGCACCCTTCGATTGATGAAGGACAGCCGTGCCGATTATATCTCAAAGGAACGCCAAAGGGTTGCTGAAAATCTCAAGAGAGAGTATATTGATACCTGGGGCAGGTGTACCATCAGCGAGCAATCTGCCTTGGCGCTTATTATTGATTTTAATATTTATGATGATTTAGAGCCCTTGGCAGAACAACTAAAGGCTGAGGTTGAAAAGCATAATTTTCACCACTATTGCGGAATGTTGGGGCTCCGTCACCTTTATTACGCCCTCACAAAAATCGGCAGAAGTGATTATGCTTTTAAGATTCTCACCTCTAAGGGCTTCCCCTCGTTTATGGAGTGGATTGATGAACGTGATGTCACCTCTCTTTGCGAAAGTTGGAATAAGGATTCCTCATATAATCATCATATGTACTCCTTCTTTATGGCTTGGCTTATGCAGGTGCCGGGCGGAATAAAATCCTACAACGGCGATAAGCCCAACTCCCCCTTGGTAATTGCTCCCGAATTCTTAGAAGGACTTGATTATTGCCGAGTAACCAACAGCGGCTACGAGGTTTATTGGTGCCGCGAGGGAGAAGGTATTTCCCTTCAGGTATCAGTACCCGAAAATCACTCAGCCGTTCTTCGCCTGATGGACAATGCCGAAGAACTTAAAGCAGGTACCCACAAAAAATTTATAGTATAAAAAAAGTACCCAAAACTGTGATTTACAGCTTTGGGTACTGCTTTTTAGGTTGGTAGGTTCGTTAAGGCTCGAATTTTTCGAATATATAGGCTGAAAAATAATCCTGAGTTTCGTCAACCTGGGCTTCGTCGGTATAGGTCCAGGCGATGGTGACTGCTCCTAACAGTCTGCAAACCGCAAGGGGAAAGGTTGCGGGGTATTTATATTCATAGGAAATAAAATCCGGGCGGCTGAGGAAATTAAAGACAAGAGCACCGGCAAAGGGCTCAATGGGTTTGTGACCCTCAACCTTTATGAAGTTGGTAGAAAGCTGACCCCTTTGAACCTCTGGTGCATTTTTCTTGAACCACCTGATAATGGGCGGATAGAAGGATTGCACCGCATATTTTCCGTTGTAGTCTTTGAGAATATCCCAAGCCTTTTCGCAAAGCTCACGGTCGCGTTTTCCCGTTGTCTTGATTTCAATAAGCAGGGGAACACTGCCGTCAACCAGCTCCAAGACCTCACGAAAGGTTGGTATGATGTCTTTTGTTCCGAGAAGTCGCAGTTCTCGAAGCTCTTTAAAGGTCAGGTCGATAACCCTTTTGTCAACACCGCAAACCCTCTTGAGGTTGTCATCGTGGAAAACAACAACCTCGCCGTCACTGCTCAGTCTGATATCTATCTCGATTGCCAGCTTTTTGTTGATTGCCTCACCATAAGCCGAAAGAGAATTTTCGGCAATACCGCGGCTGATATTGTGCAGACCGCGGTGGGCGATATAGCTTCCGTTGAACATCCCGCAATCGTTATGTCGACGAAGGGCAGGACAGATTAAGAATAAATATAAGAGAATCAGCAGAGCGATTACAACCAGAATCCACATATTATTTTTCTAACTCCTTAATCATATTAACTCGGGTTTCGTGGCGACCGCCTTCAAATTCGGTGTTGAGGAAAAGGTCTACCATCTCGAGAGCAACCCCGGGTCCGATAACTCTGCCGCCGATACATAGAACATTAGCATCGTTGTGGAGTCTTGTGTACTTAGCCGAGAAGGTTTCGCTGCAGGCTGCGGCACGAATGCCCTTGATTTTGTTGGCAGCCATTGACATACCGATACCCGTTCCGCAGCAGAGAATACCTAATTCGCATTCGCCGCCAACGATTGAATCACAAACAACCTTGGCAATCTCGGGATAGTTCACCGACTTTTCCTCGTAAATTCCAAAATCTTTGTAGGGGATACCTTTTTCCTTAAAATATTCAACGATGTGGTTTTTAAGTTCAAACGCTCCGTGGTCACAACCAATAGCAATCATTTTTGTTCCTCCATTTTCTTTTTTAATTCTCGTTCCGCCTGTGGCAGACGAAGATAAATCGGTAGAAGTTCATGAGACCCCACCGTATTTCCACTAATGAAATCGCAGAGAGCCGCAGCGGCAACACCTCGAGCAGACTGATAGCGGCTGCCGTCGGGAGCTAAGGTGGCATTGTTAAGCTTATCGCCAAAGCCTTTATAAAAAAGATTTGCTCCGTCACCCATAATAAGAACGGGCTGCTGTAATTCCTCGGATTTAGCGTTTACCAAATCGCAAAACTCCTCCATAGGAACCGCCATATCCGGAGTTACGCGGGTGATTTTCTTACCGTCGCTTAAAAACAAACCGCAATAAGATTGGTTACATCTTGCATCCATACAAGCCGCAATGAGACCGCTAAAAGCCAAATTGCAGTGTGCCATAGCCAAAAGGGTTGAAACCCCTACGCAAGGCTTCTTGTTGCCGATGGTCAAGCCCTTGACTGCACTCATACCGATTCTGAGTCCTGTGAACGACCCGGGACCTGCGGCAATGCAAAAGCCATCGATATCCTCAATGCCCAACCCGCAAGCGGAGAGAGTCGCCTCCATCATAGGAAGAAGGGTCTGGGAATGGGTAAGCCCTACGTTGCTGTAAAATTCGGTGAGAATTTTTTCATTTTCCGCTATCGCAACCGATGCCTGCTTTGCTGAGCATTCAAAAGCAAGTATTTTCATATTAGATTTCCTCCACTTTAATCTCACGGGTCTCGTCATCTATTCTTGATATGATTATTTTAATATGATTTTCGGGAAGTGCCGATTCAATATTTTCGCTCCATTCGGTGGCAACGATGCCGCCCTCCTCCAGGTAATCGAAAAAACCTGTTGTTTCAAGGTCGTCCCACCCCGAGATTCTATACATATCAAAGTGGAAAAGCGGAAGCCTTCCGCCACGGTATTCGTTAACGATAGCAAAGGTAGGGGAGGATGTTTCACCGGAAAATCCCAGCCCCTCTGCAATGCCCGATATAAGATGGGTTTTACCCACACCAAGGTCACCGTACAAGGCGATAGTTTCACCACCGCGTAGGGCGTCGGCAATCTGCTTGCC
>JAZNQM010000004.1:0-8154 GCA_045590175.1 Acutalibacteraceae bacterium
GGGGTTGAGTTGGTGAATATGTGCAGTTTATGGGCTGAATATGTACCTTACCGTCGCCGTGTATATCTTCACCGTAAAGACCCAACTCGTCTGTGATTTCGTCCAGTGCCTGGTCCAAAACATAAACGTCGGAATAAAAAACAATGTAACTGTCAGGGTCGACCTTCATAGCGCATTGAGCAGTACAAATTGTAATAACCAAGGCTAAAAACAAACCGCCGAGGATGTGCCATTTGTAGTAGTACCAATAGTAGTTTTTCCAATCCTTCGTGCCGTCATAATGCTCGCGGTCTTTATATTTCATAGTTGCCACTCCAATATTCAAAAATAACATAATTACTATATCACATTCAACAACCCATTTCAATAAATTAAATGTTAAATTTAAGTTAATTGAAAAATGTAGATTAATGTGCTATAATATTCAATAAGAGGTGAAAGTAATGGCTACAAAGAAAAATAAAAGAATACTTATATGCATCTTGATCTCTGTTCTGTTGCTAACCCCTATTCCATTGCAAGTTAAGGATGGCGGCTCGGTATGGTATAAAGCTGTTCTTTATACAGTATATGATGTTCACAGAATTAAAGAAACTAATGCTGGTGAAGATATAGAATACTGCGAAGGCACACGTGTTGAAATTTTAGGGTTCACTGTGTTTGATAATGTTACATAAACTATTATACAGATAAACAAAAACGGACTATGGCTTACATAGTCCGTTTAACCTTTATATAACTGTCACACCTTGATTGTCGACCTGAAGTGGAAGCACTGTCCACTCGATTTCACATTCTTCTGAAACGCGGAGTTTGAGCCCGGATTTGAAATCCTCGCTTGTAGAAATGCACATCAGAGTTGGGCCTGCACCGCTGATATAAAAGGCGGTAGCGTGAAGCTCTTTAGCGATTTTCTCAACCGTTTCGTATTCGCTGATAAGATTTTTCCGATAGGGCTGGTGGAGTTTATCTCCAAGGGAAGCCTTTAAAATGTTTTCGTCCCCAAGCTCAAAGGCTTTAAGTCCAACCGCCACTCGTGAGATGTTGAACACCGCATCGTTGCGAAGCACAGTGTCGGGTAAAACCGAACGAGCTTTCGCGGTGCTTAATTTAAAATCGGGGATTGCCGCCACGAAATGCCACTTTTTATGTATATCATATTTAACGTTGTGGGATTTTCCATCTTCCAAAAAGGAAGCGGTGAGACCTCCAAGCACAGCAGGTGCGATATTATCGGGATGCCCCTCAACCTCGGTGGCAATATCAATTATTTCATTGTTTTGAAGTCTGCCATCGTAAAGAAGATTTGCTGCCATAACTCCCGCAACAATCAGTGCGGCACTGGAGCCTAAGCCCCGTGACATAGGAATCGCGGCATCAATGGTTGCCTTAACTCCCGTGAAGGGTAGACCCATATATTCCATCGCTCTTTTGAAGGCGACTATGGTGAGATTGTCGGGGGTTCTGAACTCCTCGGGACAGCCATCAATCAAAATGCCCTTGTGCTTCTCGAAGCTGACGGTATTGTATAGCGAGAGTGCACATCCAACACAGTCAAAGCCGGGACCCATATTGGCGGTGGTTGCGGGTACGCGTAAGACTACTTTGTCCAAGTCTTTTCCTTAACCTTTCCAAGCACGAAGTCAAGCATATCCTCAACCTCGATTACATCCTTATGTAACTGTGGAAGCTTATCAAGACCGCTGAGCCCACGGGGAATAGCTACACCTGTTTTGGAATTAAGGTTTTCCATAACCTTAAATTCATCCTCTGATGTTTCCACACCGATTGCCTCGCTGACTGCGGTGGCAAATTTATAGGGAGACGCGGTGGAAAGAACGATGGTGGGATTGGTGTTGCCGGTTTCCTTCTGGAACTTTTCGGCAACATTATAGGCAACGGCGGTGTGGGTGTCACAAAGATAGTTGCACATTTCATAAACCTTGCCGATGGTTTCGGTGGTACCCGAATCATCGCAGCAGCCTGCCCAGAATTCTTTATCCAAAGCGGCTTTGATTCTGTCGCTTACAGTGTATTCACCCTTGGTTTTCAACTCTTCCATATAGCCTGCAACCTCTTCTGCGTTGCAACCGCTCATAAGGTAGAGAAGTCTTTCAAGATTGCTGGAAACCAAAATATCCATAGAAGGAGATATGGTCTTGTGGAAGGTGCGGAGACGGTTGTAGTTACCTGTGTTAATAAAATCGGTAAGAACGTCATTTGCGTTGGAAGCACACACCAATTTGTCAACCGGAAGCCCCATACATTTTGCAAAATAACCTGCGAGAATATCGCCGAAATTACCTGTCGGAACAACAAAGTTTACCTTGTCTCCCGCCTTGATTTCTTCACCTGCTACTAAATCGGCATAGGATTTGAAGTAGTAAACAATCTGAGGAGCAAGACGACCGATGTTAATGGAGTTGGCACTGGAGAGAACAGCATTGGTGCCCTCCAAGAGATTCTTTTCCTCGCACTCAGCAAAGATTTTCTTAACTCCGGTCTGCGCATCGTCGAAGTTACCCTTAACCGCACAAACGCAAACATTGTTTCCCTCTTGAGTTACCATCTGTGCCTTCTGAATTTTGCTGACACCTGCATCGGGGTAGAAAACAATTATCTTGGTACCCTCAACGTCGTGGAAGCCTTCGAGAGCAGCTTTGCCTGTGTCACCGCTGGTGGCGGTAAGTATAACAATATCTTCGGGGCTTTGATTTTTCTTACGGGAAGCGATAATAAGCTGGGGCAGCATTGAAAGCGCTACGTCCTTGAAAGCACTTGTGGGACCGCGGAAAAGCTCCAACACGTATTTATCTCCAACCTTGACGGTTGGGGTGAGGTCGTCGGTTTCAAATTTGCCTGTATAAGCTTTTTTTACAAGCTCCTTCATTTCCTCACGACTGAAATCAGTGAAAAGGGTAGAGAGAACGTATTCCGCAATCTCTAAGGTAGACATTGAAAGCGTTTTTTTCCAATCAAAATCCAACCCCTCAAAACTATTGAGCATATAAAGTCCGCCATCGGGGGCGATGCCGCGAAGTATCGCTGAGGATGCTGAGATTTGTTCATTATTATTTCTTGTGCTTTGGTATAACATATTATCTCCCATTTCTGCAATTAATGTCTTGCATTATTAATAACTATATGATATAATAATCCATTATAAAATTCAAGTGTTATTTTACATTTGTCTTTGTTTTTTGTTAAATTTCATAAGATTGCGGCAATTTCCCCGCTAAAAGAAAAGAGGAATTTCAAGTGAATGTAGCAATTCTCGGCTTCGGCACGGTTGGTTACGGAGTTTATGAGTTAACCCAAAAGCTCCCGAACGTTGACGTTAAGTACGTACTTGACCTTGTGAAGCACGACGATATATCCGCAAAAAGCGTAACGGATATAAAAGAGATTTTAGAAGATGCTTCGGTTGACACCGTTGTTGAGCTTATCGGTGGAAAACATCCTGCTTATGATTTTATCAAGGCTTCTTTGGAAGCAGGCAAGAACGTTATCACTGCAAACAAGCTTGTTATATGTGAGTTTTATGAAGAACTGACCCGTCTTGCTGTATCCAAGGGTGTTGCCTTAAGGTACACTGCGGCAGTTGGCGGCGGTATCCCTTGGCTCACCAATCTTGAAAGAACTGCAAGAATCAGTAAAGTTCATAAAATCAGCGGTATTTTCAATGGCACCACCAACTATATTCTTGATGCTATGCACACCGATGGCACCGCATTTGCCGACGCTCTAAAGACCGCTCAGAAGTTAGGCTTTGCCGAGGCTAATCCCAGCTCTGATATCGACGGACTTGACACCCAACGTAAAATCGCTATCTCTGCCAACATCGCATTTGGTGTCGCAATCGACCCCGAAGAAGTAGACGTTATAGGTATCAGCAGAGTTTCCGCAAAAGCTATAAGTGATTTTGAGGCACACGGCTATATTGCAAAGCTTATTGCCACAACCGTCAATAAAGACGGAAATATTTCAGCCTTTGTTGAACCTACATTGGTTGCCAAAAGCTCCGACTTTGCAAATGTTCCGCAAAACTATAATCTCATAGCCTACGATGCCGACAATGTTGGCCACGGCAGTTATATGGGCTTTGGTGCGGGGCGTTACCCCACAGCATATACAGTTACCAACGACTGTATCGATGTGGCAAACGGTGTGAAGAAAACATACAATGATAATATGGATTCGGTTGAAGTTGATAACGGAGCTGTGTTCCATAGTTACTACATATCCGCCGCAACCCTTCCCGACGTAAAGGTTAAGGAAAAGTGGTCGCACGGAATTGTAACCGAAGAAATGTCTGTAAAGGAAATGCATTCCCTTTACCAGAAGCTTTTAGAATCTGACCCCGAGGCATTTATTGCGGGAATATATTAAGGAGAGTTTTTATGTTTAAGGTGCTTAAGTTCGGCGGCTCCTCAATGGCAGACGCCAAGCAATACAAAAAGGTTAAGGAAATCGTCGAAGCTGAATCCAGTCGTAAGGTGGTTGTGGTATCTGCTGCAGGTAAACGTTTCAGCGGTGACAATAAGATAACCGACCTGCTTTATCTTTGCTATGCTCATCTGCAGTACGGTGTAAATTGCGAAAGCATTTTTGATATGATTGCAGAAAGATATATCGAAATCCGCAACGACCTGGGACTTTCAATTGATATCGAAGCAGATTTGGATGCCATCAGAAAGAAGATTGCTTCAGGTATCACCCAGGATGAGCTTGTTTCCCGCGGTGAATATCTCTCCGCCCGACTTCTTGCCGACTATCTCGGCTTTAAGTTTGTCGATGCCGTTGAGTGGCTTACCTTCAAATTTGACGGTACTATTGATTTGGATAAGTCCTATGCCAAGCTGCAGAATATTCCTTACGAAAAGGGAATAGTAATCCCCGGCTTCTATGGTATTCTTCCAAACGCAAAAATAAAGGTTCTTACCCGCGGCGGTTCCGACATCACAGGTGCTCTTGCGGCGGCTGCTTTAAAAGCCGATGTATATGAAAACTGGACCGACGTTTCGGGCGTGCTTATGGCAGACCCCAGAATCGTCGATAACCCCAAGCCTATTAAACATATCACATACGATGAGCTTCGCGAGCTTTCGTATATGGGTGCTCAGGTTCTTCATGAGGGCACAATTTTCCCCGTTAAGAAGGCAAACATTCCGCTTAACATCCGCAACACCAACGCACCTCTTGACCCGGGTACGGTTATTATGAAAAACTGTGAAACCCTTGATGACGATAACAATGTAATCACAGGTATCACAGGTCGTCACGATTTCTCAATACTTAGTATTTCTAAGCACGGTTTGTCTGCAGCGGTTGGACTCTTACGAAAGGTTGCGGGAATTTTTGAAAAGCACGGAGTTGCTATTGAATATGCTCCTTCCGGCATTGATTCAGTATCCTTTGTAATGCCCTCTGCCAACATCAACGATGAGCTCTACAGTGTTATTGCAGAAATCGAAAATGAGATCAAGCCCGAAAAAATCGAGGTTGTTGATAAAATTTCAATTATCGCCGTAATCGGCAGAGGTATGGCGTTCAAACCCGGTACCTCAGGTAAGCTTTTTGCCGCTCTTGGCGAAAACGGTATCAATATCCGTATGATTTCTCAAGGACCTGACGAAAGAAACATCATCGTGGGTACCGATAACAAGGACTACGAAAAAACCATTCGTGTTATTTACGACAGCTTTATTAACTAAGAGGTGTAATTTATGAAAAAGTTAAACGTTGCCATCATCGGCGCCACAGGTGCCGTGGGTAGAGAAATGATGAAGGTATTGGAGGAAAGAGATTTCCCAATAAATACTCTTAAATGCTTGGCTTCCGCAAGAAGCGTAGGCAAGAAGCTTCCTTTCCGCGGTGAAGAGATTACTGTTGAGGAAGCAAACAAGGACGCCTTCGAGGGTATGGACATCGTTCTCGGTGCCGCAACCAACGAGCTTGCCAAAGAGTTAGCTCCTCACATCGTTAAAGCAGGTGCTATTTTCGTTGATAACTCCAGTGCGTTCAGAATGGATGATAATGTTCCGCTGGTTGTTCCCGAGGTTAACCCCGAGGATGCAATGAAGCACAACGGCATTATTGCTAACCCCAATTGCTCCACTATCATAACAATAGTAGCTATCAACGCTCTTAATAAGCTCAGCCCCATCGAAACGGTTGTAGCCTCAACCTACCAGGCAGTTTCGGGCGCTGGTGCCGGCGGTCCTGTAGAGCTTTTAGGGGAGTCCGAAGCTCTTATGAAGGGCGAAGCTTATGAGCCTAACATATTTCCTTATCAGATTGCTTATAACCTTATTCCCCAAATCGGAGGCGGTTTGGATAATGGCTATACTTCCGAAGAAATGAAAATGCAGAATGAAGGCAGAAAGATTATGCACCTGCCCGACCTTAAAGTCAGCTGTACCTGTGTGCGTGTTCCTGTTGTCCGTTCTCACTCTATTTCCTGCGTTGTTAAGACCAAGGAAAAGATTTCTGTTGAGGCGGCAAGAGAAATCATAGCTAACGCTCCGGGCTGTAAGCTTGTTGATGATCTTGACAACAAACAGTATCCTATGCCTCTTGACACCAGTGACCAGGATCTTGTTTATGTAGGCAGAATCAGAGACGACCTCACCTGTGACCGTGCTCTCAACATCTGGTGCTGTGGTGACCAGGTTAGAAAAGGCGCCGCAACCAACGCTATTCAGATAGCTGAGCTTTTTGTAAAATAAACATAATTTTACCCCACGGATTTCCGTGGGGTTATTTTTTTACTTACGGTCTATAACTTCTCCTCTGCTTCTGAAAAGCAAGGTGATGCACCATATTCCCGCAAGGGCTATCACTGTGTATATTATCCGAGCCAAGAGTGCGTCAGAGCCGCCGAATATCCAGGCAACCAAATCGAACTGGAATATTCCAACCAAACCCCAGTTAAGAGAGCCGACAATAACCAGTAATAAACATATTCTATCAAGCATTTTACAGAACCTCCTTTAAATTGTTCTGTGTATAGTTTTTACAAAAAATCCGTATATAAACACTTTGCTTGTAAAAAATATTTTTATCTTAATTGTTGAGAGGTTTATGCAGTATGATACCTGTTATATTATACGGAAAAAACGGTAACAGGATTGCGGATGAAATATGCGGTCTGTTAAAGGAGTACGGAATAATAAGAGTAGGCGATAGGAGAATAAAATTTGCAGCAAATTCGCCGAAATTTTTGATTATTGAAAGTAAATGCACTAAAGAGATTGACATACCGCAAGGAATTATTGTTATTGCGGGTGAAATCGAAGCCGATACAGAATTGCGTATAAAAGGCGATTTCAGAGGTGTTGTTTTTTCTTCAGATAAAGAGGCGTTGAAACTTCTTAAAAACACAGAAGTTTCGGTTATCAGTTGCGGAATGGCAGAAGAGGACACCTTAAGTCTTTCCAGTATAAAAGAGAACGCTGCAGTTATTTCAATAAATCGAAAAATAAAAACCCTCAACGGTGCATTCATCGACCCACAGGAACATAAAGTAATTTTAAAAAAGCCTATAACCGACTATTCACTCCTGGTCGCTTATGCGATATTGCTTTGCTCAACCTGGCAGGAAACAGATGATATTTTATATAATGTATAGCGAAGTCAGATTATTGCAAAAAATCCCAAATAACTTCCTATAATTGCCGATAATAAATTTCTGCACACGCCATACAATAATACTGCAAACGCGAAAGAAAGCTTAAAAGGAGTGAAAAAGAAATGGCTAATAAGAATGTAGTACCCGAAGCACGTGAGGCTCTCAATCGTTTCAAGATGGAAGCTGCTAACGAAGTAGGTGTTAACCTTAAGCAGGGTTACAACGGTGACTTAACCTCTAAGCAGGCTGGCTCCATCGGCGGACAGATGGTTAAGAAAATGATCGAATCTTACGAAAACAGTATGAAATAAGTTAAACCTATACGGTTTTGATAGTTCTCTGAATGAATCAGATTAATGGGATTTGCAGTAGTGCTTAAAGCAATACTATAAATTTCATTATACCAGCTCTTAATTGTTCCAATCGGGACGATAGTAAAACAGCAAAACAGCCGACGGTCAGCAAGACTGTCGGCTGTGACATTAATGGCTTTAGCCAGTTGAGGACGCAAGTCCGAAACAGAC
>JAZNQM010000005.1:0-9750 GCA_045590175.1 Acutalibacteraceae bacterium
GGGTCGGTAATGTTTACGTCATTAAAATAAATATCGCCATCCGTTGGGTGCTCGAGCAGGTTAAGGCAACGCAAGAAGGTCGATTTACCGGAACCCGACGCGCCAATAATTACAACAACCTCACCACGTTTTATTTCAGAATCAATACCCTTTAAAACGTGAATGTCACCAAAATTTTTAACAAGATTTGAAACCTTGATTAACGTATCGTTAGTGGTCACTCTTACGCAGCCTCCTTTCAAGCACGCCTAAAGCCTTTGTGAGTCCTATAACCATAATAAGATAGAACACCGCAAGGCTGAGGTAGGGTATATAAGCATCGTAGGTAAGGCTGACGATATTCTGTGCCTGCTTGGTTAAATCGCGAAGGGCGATAACCGAAACCAGCGAGGTATCTTTAAGCAGGGTAATCATTTCATTGCCAAGGGCGGGCAAAATGTTTTTGAATGCCTGAGGGATGATAACATACCACATAGTTTCTATGTAGTTAAGTCCCAGGCTTCTGCCTGCCTCCATCTGTCCTCGGTCGATGGACATAATACCGCTTCTGAATATTTCGGCAACGTAGGCACCTGAGTTGATACCCAGGGTAATGATACCGCAGATAATTGTGCCGGTGTCGGTGACGGGTACCATAATTACAAAGCCCATAATCAGCAACTGAACCATCATAGGTGTACCGCGGATAACGGCTAAGTAAAGCTCACATATCTTATTGGCGATTGCCAAAAGCCAGAATTTCTTCTTGCCTCTGCCTATATTGTCATAAGAGGTGCGGACGATACCGATGATAAGACCTAAAATCATACCAAGCAAAAGAGCGCCGATGGTAACGATTATAGTGATTTTCAGACCGTCAACAAAGAATTTCCAACGGTCCTGATAAACGAAGGTCTGGTACAACTGAAAGAGCAGATTCTGAATCCACTCAGGAGCATTCCCTATCCATTCGGGAGCCTTAGTCAACCAGTCCTCAATAGTGAGAACAAACACAATAACTTACTCCTTTAATTACATAAAGTAGGGGCGGCCATTGAGCCGTCCCTACCTAAAAGACTATAAGCGGAATTTATTCGGCTTTGATGTATTTGCCGATGATTTCGTCGATTTTGCCAGCCTCTTTGAGTTCAGCGAGAGCCTTGTTGATGGCTTCGGTGAGTGCAGCATTTTCCTTAGAAACAGCAGCGGCATAATCTTCAACTGCATATTCGGTGTCAAGAATCTTAAGACCTGTGTTTGCCTTAACGAATGCCTTAGCGGGCTCGTTGTCGATAACTACGCAATCAACCTGCTTGTTCTTAAGACCTGCGATGGCAAGTGCACCATTGTTGTACTGCTTAACGTTGTCCTGACCGAAGTCATCGGTGCAGTAGATGTCGCCTGTGGTACCGGTCTGAACACCAATCTTCTTGCCTTCAAGATCGTCGATGGAAGCAATCTTGCTGCCTTCGGGAACGATAACAACCTGAACGCCCTGAGCGTATGTATCGGAGAAGTCAACGGAGTTCTTGCGTTCTTCGGTAACGGTCATACCTGCGAGAGCGATGTCGATGGAGCCGCCCTTAACTGCGGGGATAAGAGAATCGAATTCCATATCCTTGATAACCAGCTTAAGGCCGAGCTTCTCTGCAACAGCAGCAGCGATTTCAGCGTCGATACCAACGATGTCGCCGTTGTCATCGGTGAACTCATAGGGAGGGAAGGTTGCGTTGGTGCCCATTGTAAGGGTGCCTTCTACAACAGTGTTGAGGTCGCTCTTTGCCTTGCTGCAACCTGCGAAGCAAGCAACGAGCATAGCCATTGCCATAAGGAGTGCTAAAACTTTTTTCATTTTAATTACCTCTTTCGTAATTTATTTTGTGTATACATTTAACCACGATTTTTACGTAATGTCAAGCGAAATCGGAAATTTTGTATAAAAATACATATAAAAGCCTCGTAATTCTGCTTGTCCTTCGTGATTATACAAAAACGCGATGTATAAACCTTGTGAATATACATCGCGTTACGCTACTTTTATACACTTATGCTTCGGGAGTTTTCCATTGATGGAGCTTTAGATTTACCATACCATCGCAGGTAAAGGTTACACCCTCAGCCTCCAGCAGCCTCCGTTGCTCCCCCTCGCCGCCAAAGGCAAAGCCCGGGGCAACACGACCGTCACGATTAACTACCCGATGGCAGGGTATCGCGGCGGGGTCGGGGTTTTGGTGGAGTGCATAGCCTACTACCCTCGCCCAACGAGGGTTGCCTGCAAGTAAAGCTACCTGCCCGTAGGTTGCCACCTTTCCGCGTGGTATTTTCGATACTACATTATATATCCTCTCGAATACAGTCACTTTTTTATAACTCCTAACAAAACATTACTCGGAAATTGCCGACTTGATAAGGTGACTGTGGTGCTCCGAAAAACCGCCGAATTTTTGGTTGAGCAGTTTTGTCAAGGGGGCGACGATTATATCCTCGGTGGAATAGTGACCGCAATCATAAAGCGAGACACCTGCCTCCGCCGCCTCCAAAAAGACGTTGTGCTTCACGTCGGCGGTAACAAAGGCATCCACACCCTCAGCTATCATACCGCCAAGCAGACTGCCGCCTGCACCGGAACAGACACCCACCTTTTTAATATTTTTGCTTCCGCAAACGTATTTTATACCGACCTCGGGGAAACATTCTGTCATTAGATTTCCAAACTCGTCGGGGGTAAGCTCGGTTTGAAGCTCCCCTACGCGGGCTTCAAAAACCTCACCATCGGGCAGAACGCCATTTACATTCTGCAATTCTAAAAGCTCACAAAGAATATCATTGATACCACCCTCAGCTCTGTCCAAATTAGTGTGGGCAGATATAACCGAAATGCCGCTACTTATTAATTTATACACAAGGCTGTCGGCGGTAACGTCGCGGATAGGGTCGAAAATCACAGGATGGTGAGAAACAATAAGATTTGCACCCTGCTCTTTTGCCTTTTCTATGGCACCGCTTGTAACGTCCAAAGCCACCACGCCGCCTGTGAATTCTGCCTCCCTATCCCCTACCAGGAAGCCTGCATTGTCAAAATCCGCCTGGGTGGAAAAGGGGGCAATGGAATCTAAAAACTCGTAAATATCCTTTAATTTCATATATATCTCCTATCTAATAAACATACTGCTATATACATTATATATTATATATAAAAACAGAAAAATTGCAAGAGGCGACAGTTCGGCACAAAAAAGCCCAACCTGTGAATGTAACAGGCTGGGCAATTTTTGAGTATCAGGGATTTATTTAACCGTTATCTTAAAGGCAGAACCAATGCCGCTGTTATATGCAGTGGTATTAGCAACATACTGAGGAATTACGGTTTCTGTGCCATCGGCAGTAGTAGCCTTAACCTCGCAATAGAGGTCGTCGTGGTAGTGGCCGCAGAACAGACCCTTAATAACGTCGGCATTCTGAGTTATAAGGTTATAAACCTTTGTGGTTTCCGCATTTTTGTTGGTGCGGATACCATCGAAGCCATCGTTTACGCTAAAGTCGTAAACAATGGTATCGTCGTCGGTGACAAGGGGACGCATCTCGCTGTATTCGGGGTTGTTGGTCATCAACGGAACGTGCTGGAAGATAAGGATTATATAGCCATTCTTTCTTGCCTTCTCAATATCAGCGCTAAGCTTGGTGTACTGTTCTTCAGTGTAGTAGCTTAAAGCGTTGTCCATCTGAACAACCATAACCTTATCCTTGATAACTCTTGATGTGTAATAAATATCGTGACGCCAGTTTTCCTGCAATGTGCTGTAGCGGGACTCAAGAGATGTGGTTTCGGGATAAAGACCCGACATTCTCTGCATCATATCGTGGTTTCCGAGGGTTATCAATGCAGAAGGATCCATACCCCAAAGGTTATTCTTAATCTGCTCGATACCGCCCCAGGTCTGGAAGCTCATATTGTCGCCTGTGATGATGGTCTGATCGTAATACAGATTTGCATATTCCATACATCTTACGGCTCTCTCAAGATGGCTGCCGTTCTGACCTGCGGTATGCTTTTCGTAGGAGCTGAGAACTGTGGGGTTGTTGTCGATGTAATCCTGCTCATTGAGAGCGTTGAAGTGAACGTCGGTGAGCTGGATAATCTCGGCAGGCTCTCCACCCTTGCCCGAATCGAATTCCGCCTCGCGGATTCTGATATTGACATCGTCAAGACTATATATCCAGGTGGTTTTGTCGTCGCTGGAGCCGGTAATGGTGGTTTTAGGCTGGTTGAGATATGCCTCACGCTGACTCTCGATTTCGTAGCCCAAAAGCTTTTTCTTAAGGGTGGCGGTATCCGTATCATCGATTTTGCCCGAGCGGTTAACGTCACTGCCGAGGACGTAGTCGGAGTCCAGCTTTCTTGTGGCATATACAAGGTCGGCAATGTTCTGTTCGCCGTCACCGTTTGTATCGTATCTATTGACATAAACAGGTTTGCCGATAAGCTCCTCGGTGATAACCAAATCTTCGGTTACGATGAATTCAACGTCGTAGCTTGCGGCCTCGGTAAGGACATCATCCTTAAGCCAGCCGTAGAACATCTCGTTTTCGCCGATTGCTCTCTTGACGGAGGCGGTGATGGTGTCGCCGTGGAGAGGCTCAACGGAGGAAACAGAAACGTAATTGCAGATTGAATCGGCAACCGATACAGTGTGGTAAGGCTCGATGATTATATCGTCGATATAAACAGGACCTGCACCGTCGTAAACGTCGATGGTAAGCTGCATATCCTTATCGGGGGTAATCTTGCAGAAACGCTCATACCAAAGACCTGTATCCTTGCAGCCTGTCTGGGTAGTGTCACCAATAGTAAAGCTGATGGTGGCGGTGGTGGTTTCGGGCAGATAATACCAGAAAGCAACCTTATAGTCCTGTCCTGCCTTTAAGGTGTAGGGATAGGTGTAGGAGCTACCACAGCCGTCCATACGGATTGAGCTTTCGCCCCAGTGAACGAACTTGCTGTCGTAGTATGGGGTCTCGGGGGTGTAAAGCTCTGCTACACCCTCAATAGTGCCGTCGGCGGCTTCTTCAAAGCCATAGGTTCTGGTGGCTTCGGGAGTCTTTACAAATACGGGGGTAAGGGTCGTATCCTCGGTGATGTTAAGCATTATAAAGTTACTGTTTCTCGATACGGTCTCGCCCTTAGCGTTTATCCATTTATCAAAGACGTAGCCCTCGTTTGCAGTGGCGGTGAATTTAACCGGCATTTCGGGAACGATGGTGCTGTAGTCAGCGGTTCCTGTGCCGTTTTCAGCGTTGCCAACTGCCACAGAAAGAGTCAGCCGGTCGTCTTCGGGAATAACGCAGATATCGTCGATATACAGATTTGCTGAGTCGCCACTGATGGTAATGGTGGCCTCGTCAGAGTCGGAGGTGGTGGTTACCTTGGCAGAGCAGGTTTGCCATTGGTCACCGTAGCCAAGGGTAATAGTTTCTGTGGCGATGCTGTTAAGTCCGATAGCCGCAGTAATGGTTACATCCTTATTCATATTGAGGTATTTGAAGGAAACCGTATAGGTTTCATTGGCGGCTAAATCCACGGGAAGTGTTTGGGTATGTCCGTTAGAAACATAGTGCATAACGCTCTTATTACCCGAATAAACCAATTTAGCAGAGTAGCCGTCCTTCTCGGGTGTTATATAAGTGCCAAAGTAGGAGGCGGTTATGTTTTCGTCCTCAAAATCGAATGCCAACTGCTGCTTAACAAACACAGGCTTTAAGGTGTAGCCGGGCCAGGGATTGGTTGCAACGTAGGTTTCGTCGGTGGAAATAACGTTGCCCGCCATATCTACCCAATGAAGTAACGAGTAACCAAAGTTACGGGTTGCGGTAAAGGTAGCTGTCTTTTTGCCCTCGTCGTCTGTGGTAACGGAAACTTCACCCTTACCGCCTACCACACCGTCGCCGGCAACGGTTATTACGGGAACTATGGAAATATCGTCGATATAAATATCTTTTTCAGCGGCGTTAAGCTTGATGGTAAGGTTGCCCTCTTTATCGGTTAAGAGAGTTTCCTTATATTCCTTCCATTCACTGTCAGAATTACCAAAGGTATTGCCGTTTACTGTACCGAGTGCGGAACCGCTCTCTGACTTGTACCAGAAGGAAATATCATAGGTTCTGTAGGCTTCCAGCTTGTAGTCCTCAACTGTCCATTCGGCAGCGGCAGAGCCTGCGGCAAAAAGGCGGGATACAGAACCCGAATGAACACCGTCAGCCTCGGTATTAGCGGTGCCGCCGATACCCTTTGCGGAGTCGGTTTCCTCAAAGCCTGTTGCGAAGCCATCGTAGTTGTGGGGGGTCAGCTCCATAGGAGCCTTTTCACCCAGAACGGAAATTTCGTAGAAACGGAGATATCCGTCATTCGAGCTGCTATTTACCACCCGAAGACCAACGTAACGACCTACAGGCTTGGAATTTTCAGCGAAAACCACCGATGCATCATAGCTTTCGGTTGCAGAACGGAGGCTGTTGATATCGTAGGTTGCAACAAGGTTTTCGGCATCGTAAAGGGTATCCTTATTATGAGAAACATAATATTCAATACCTGTTGAATATCCACCGTACTGTCCTATGACAAACTTGTCTATAACAGCGGTGTAGCCGATGTCGTAGGTAAAGTGGGTTGTGCCAACGGCTACGCTCTTGATATCCTTTTTAGAGCTTACGTTACCGTCGGTCAGGGCTTCGTTCCAGCCGTCAACACTGCCGTCTAAGGTGCTGTTTGTTTCGGCGGTAAGCCCGTGTATAAGGTTAGAGTCAGCAAAAGAATTTGCAACTCTTGTGCTGTGAAGCTGGTAGGTTTCGGGGGTTGTAACGGTGCCGTAGGCGGCAATTTCCGAAATACGGAAGTTGTTAGATGCGGTGTTTGCACCGTAGGTTTTTATAAGCTTTATTGCAATATAAGAGCCCTTTCTCGGCGCGGCAAAGTGAACATACTGGGTGCGATAGGCCTCTTCAATATCTGTTGAGCCATCGTAAGAGTAAACCAGATTAGCATCGTTCAGAATATTCTCGGTAGAGTCGGCAATATACACTTCGTAGGTGGTATTCTGGGCGGCGGAGCGGTTAAAGAGTTCGAAGCCCTCAACCGATGCGGTACCGCCAAGGCTGAACACAAACAAAACGTGGTCGTAGCCCGAGCCGTAAATGTCGAAGTGACCGGTTTTAAGAACCGTGCCGTCGGTAAGGTAGGGCATATTTGCCTCGTTGCAGGGGGCATAGCCGTATCTTTTATTAGCGGTGGAATAGGCAAGCTTAATGGTGGGAGCTTTGCCCTTTAACAGGTTGTTGTCGGCAGAAATCCTCGACTCAACCGTGGCACGAGGGCTGTTGTAGGTTTCAGAGTCCATTTCTTTACCGTAGGCGAAAATTTCGGCAATTCTGATACCCGAGGTTACCGATTCGCTGTTGGTTGTATCGTCGAAATAGATGCCCAAGAATTTGCCCTTCTTTCTGTTAGCATTGAAGTAATGCTCCTGCACCTTGGCGGTGTTTGCGCCGCCGTCCCAGGTGTAAATCAGGTTCTCTGCCGAATAAAGGGTGTCGGCATCGTTACCTACGTAAACCTTGTAAGATGCACGATAGTTGGCGTTGGATTGATACATTCTGAAGGTGCTGATTTCGGTTTCGGCACGCAGGGCAAAGGTTATGCTGGGGGTGTCTGTATCATTTGATATGTAGTTTTCGGTTATGGGGTCGCCGTCGAAGTAGCCCGGAATCAAGGCGGCGTTATATATATTTATTCCTGTGTAAGAATGAACCGATGCGTTTTTAAGAATGTTCTTGTCGCTTACCGATTTATAGTTGTAGTAATATACGTCGTACTTGGTAAGCTCAAGGCCCATACCTGCAACGTCTTGGTTCAAGGGTGTACCGTTTGCAAAAATTTCTGCAACACGAACGGCACGGTTTGCCGTTGCAATAACACCCGAGCTGTTCATACATTCGGTGAACTTAACACCAAGCAGCGAACCCTGAGGCAGGGCGTGTGTTTCGTCGGCGGTGAACTGAACGTACTGACCCATTGAAGAGGTGTAGCCCTCGGCGGTGCCGTCGAACACGTAGACAGGTGTGCCGCTATAAAGGGTATCGTAGCTGTTGCCAACGTAAACCTCGTAGCTGTTTCTGTAGGTCGCGTTATTAAGAATCAAGCCAAACTCGCTAAGGTTGTAAACATCGTTCAACTGGAAGGTGACGTAGGAGTAAAGACCTGTATAGGGATAAAATTCGTTTTTCAAGCCATCGGTTGCGTAGGTGCTGGAATTACAACCGTCGAACTTGTTTTTCTCGTAATTCCAGTTGTAAGGAACCAGCCCTGAAAGGATGCCCTTGCCATTCTCTAACAGCTTGTCGATAGAGGTCTGGTTGGCTTTCAGGGTGGTTACGTCTTCACTGTAGCCGTCTTTGGCGGTAAGGCTCCATGCTGCCGCGATATTGTGGTTTATCAGCGGGAAAGCACCAGCCATAAGACATATTGACAGCATCAGTGCCAACGATTTTTTCAGCGTTTTGTTTCTTCTTAATTTTTTCATTTTATCAACCCTTTTCTTCAGTTATTTCAATGCGAGGGATAAGTTCTGTATTATACATACAATCATAACAATTTTCAGGGAGTTTTGTCAAGATTCTGAGATGGTGCCTCTGCAAATTGAGACAAATCTACAATATTAGTTTTCTTTTTTACTTTTTCTTTGCAAAGGAATCTTTAAGGGCAACCGTTCTGTTAAAGATAAGATTGTCGGGGGTGGAATTAAGGTCTATGCAGAAATAACCCTGACGCATAAACTGGAAGGTATCGCCCACCTTGGCATCCTTCATATAATCCTCTACCTTACAACCCTCAAGCACAACCAAGGACTCGGGGTTGAGGTTGTCGGCAAAACTCTGTACGCCTTCTTCGTCGGAAGGATTTTCCACATTGAAAAGGCGATCGTAAAGATTTACGGTGGCATCAATGCAATGTGCCGCACTTACCCAATGGAGCGTACCCTTAACCTTTCTGCCGTCGGGGGACTCGCCACCCTTGGACTGTGGGTCGTAGGTTACGTGAACGGCGGTGATGTTGCCGTCGGCATCGGTGTCAACATTTGCAAACTTAACGAAGTATGCGCCCTTTAGGCGAACCTCTTTCTGAGGACAGAGACGGAAATATTTAGGTGGCGGTTCTAAAGCAAAATCGTCGGACTCGATATAAAGCTCGCGGCTGAAATATACGGTACGTTTGCCAAGTTCGGGCTTGTTGGGATTAATATCAACCGAAATTTCCTCGGTCTCGCCCTCGGGGTAGTTATCAACGATAACCTTGAGAGGACGAAGCACAGCCATAGCGCGGTCAGCCTCTACGTTAAGATAGTCACGAACGCAGGACTCAAGCAGGGCAAAGTCCACAACGCTGTAGGCTTTGGAAACACCGATTCTGTCGGTGAATTCGCGGATAGCCTCAGGGGGGAAGCCACGACGACGCATACCGCAAAGGGTAGCCATACGGGGGTCGTCCCAACCCGAAACAAGACCGTCCTCAACAAGCTTTAAGCACTTACGCTTACTGGTTAAGGTATAGTTAAGATTAAGTCTTGCAAACTCAATCTGACGGCTGGGATTAGGAAGCTCCAACACCTGCAGAAACCAATCGTATAAAGGACGGTGGTTCTCAAACTCTAAGGAGCAGAGAGAGTGGGTAACGCCCTCGCGGGTATCTGAGAGGGGATGAGCAAAGTCGTACATAGGATA
>JAZNQM010000006.1:0-19879 GCA_045590175.1 Acutalibacteraceae bacterium
CCTCTGCTCCTCCCTCTCTCTTGTGGGGAAGTTCAGCACCCAATCGGGATGCTTTTTATAAAGCTCGGAGGCGGGGTTTACCATTTCAGGCTCCACCCAAAGACCGAATTTCATTCCAAGGTCGTTGACCTTTTTAATAAGGGGATTCAGTCCGTTGGGGAATTTTTCGGGAGAGGGGTACCAATCTCCCAAGCCGCTGAGTTCATTATTACGGGTACTGAACCAGCCGTCGTCTATAACGAACAGCTCCACACCCAGCTCTGCGGCACGCTCTGCCAATGCCGACAGCTTTTCCTCGTCAATGTTAAATTCAAAGGTGGGCCAGGCGTTATATATAATAGGTAGGCACTTATCTGCCCAATAGCCGCCGTACTGATGGTTTCTTGTGTATTCGTGGAGCTGACGTGATGCACCTGAGAAGCCCATATCGGAATAGCCGAAGGTGAATACGGGGGCGGTGAAGCTTTCGCCGTCTTTTAAAATATAGGAGAAGTCGAAATCGTTGACACCACCTGTTACCTTAACGGTTTTACGGGTGTCAAGCTCAACGGTAATTTTAAAGTTGCCGCTCCATTTAAGAGCACCAAACCAGACGTCGCCCGTATTTTCGGTAGCGGCACCCTCGTCGATGGCGAAGTAAGGCATATTGGTTGAGTTAGAAACACCTGCTCTGGACTGAATAACCGTGGCTGCCTTAGTTATGGGAGTTCTTGCGATCTCATACTCCTGCATCCAACCGCTACCCATGGTGGTAAGGCGATAAAATCTCTCGTCAAGATAGGGCAGATTCACCGTGGCGGAATTAACGGTGTTAATAACAACCTTTTCGCCTGTGTTATTACGAACAACCAGGTTGCGGTCTACAATGTCAACGCCGTCATAAATTTTGTAGATAAGGTCAACGTACAGGTCATAATGAACATCCTTCATAGTGACGGTAAGGGTGTCTGCCGCCTCATTGATTTCGTGGCTTTGGTAGGTCATCTGCAAATCGCGAACACCGTCACTAAAGCTGACCTTTAAGGTGGGCTCATTATAAAACTTTGTGCCCCAGGGAGTGAACTCCGCATAGCAGAGGTCTGTGTTCACAAAACCGCTGCCTATGGTCTTATTTATCTCATAGCTCCACTCGTGAATATCCTCGGGGCGACGGAGCTTTTTGCCCCAATAGCCGCTTCTGAGAGAGCCGCCATAGAGATAAAAGCTGTAGTGCGCGTTCTCGGTTTCAAGCAGAAACAATTTTCTTTCTTCTAAAAATTTGATTGCCATTTAAAATCAGTCCTTATCTGTTTTAAATTCTATTTTATGGGTGTAGGTTTCGGTTTCAGACTTCTCTAAAATCCGACATTTGCCAGAGTTCAGTCCGTTGACGGCACCCGCCTGGGGCTCGATGCAAACAAAGCCCTTATCTCCGCCCCAATTAAAAAGCACCAGAGTGTCAAAGTTGTCTGAAAAACTGTAGAGGTACTCCCCTATTATTGCGGTGTGACCCGAGACTGTATAGGAACCGGATATGGTTTTCCCTTTGGGAGAAGTGCCGATTACGAACTCTGTTTCCTGCTGTGTTAAAGGCAGTAGATTTCCCGTTGGGATATAGTTTTCGTCCACCTCGTAGCGTTTCTCTATGGGTGCAGAAAACTCTTTCTCCAAAAAAGCGGTGTGGTAAGCGAGGGTATAAGGCATTGCCTTTCCCCCTGTATTTTCCACCTTGAGCTCTCTGCAATAGCCCGCCTCGGTGAGACTGTCGGTTATAGTGAGCTTAAAAGGAAAGGGATACCTCTCTCCACAATTTACATATTCAGCCACAATGCGGCATTCGGTATGCTCCAAAACCTCAAAAGGTGCATTGTGCATACACCCGTGGAGATGGTTTCCACGTTGAGGCTCATTGAGAGGCAGGGTGTATTCCTCTCCCCGAAAGCAGAACCTCGCTCCCTTTGTACGGTTGGCGGGAAGCAACAGCGGGGTGCCGAAATGAAAAGGCTCAGCGGCAAGATCGTCGGGGCTTTTGGGGGTTCGCAATATGTCGTTCCCCTTATGTGTCAGCCTTAAAAGATTCATACCAAGCTGCGGCGACACTTCACAATACCAATCCCCAAAATTAAGGCTCCGCAATTTATTCATCGGTTTTTTCACCTATTTTCACAAGCACGATATCGTAGCAAGGGTTACCTGCGGTTTTACACTCGGCACGCACCGCCGCCATGCCGTCGGCTTTTGCAGTGATTTTATTGCCGTTGAGGGAAACAAACTCCTGCCCTGCCTCGATGCTATATTCAACCTCACCGCCCACGGTATCGTGGAAGGAGTGGGTTATCTCGAAGCTTTCGCCCTTTTGGAGTTCCACATAGCCCTTGTCACAAGTGAGCTGTTCGTAAGGCTTTTCGGTGGTGTAGAAGGTTAAAGAATAGCCCTCACGTATGGTGTCACAAAGCTCACCCTCGACATAAATTTCCTTTTCACAATAGGGCAGATGGGCATGCTCCTCTAAATTCATATTGGAAACCACAGAGAACTTATGGAACTTTTGCTTGCTTTTTTCGGGCAGAGAAATTTTAAGGGTTCTTTCGCTGCCATAATCCTTTGATTCCACTGCAATTACTGTGTCGCCGTTTGGAGTTAAGAAGGCGGCTATTCTTGTATCAAGACTGTATGCGGTGGAGTAAAGCACCTTGGAATGGGCGGGAACGTATCTCATAAAGAGGCACATTTCATAGAAGGGCTGGTTTACCTTATCGGGGACGGCGGTGAGAACACTCCAGCCACATCCGGGTCCCGTTAGGGGGAAGCTTACGGTACCTGTAAGATAGGTTCCTGCCTGAAGCCAATGCAGGTTGGCAACAACACCATGTCTTGCATATTCAATTATCATTTCAATATGGCTTCTGCGCCAATTCTTCCACTCGGGGAAAACTCCGAACTCGGTTATAGCAAGGGGTTTGCTTGTCGCCTCACCCATAAAGCCGCAGTACATTTCCACCTCGTCAAAGCTCAAGTTATATCGATGGGTGGTGTGAACGTCGATTATGTCTCCTACCTTCTCGAATTCCTCCGCCCATATAATCTTTGTGGTATCGGCACAGGAGGTTTCGGGACCCCACATTTCAAGACGGTCAGCAAGTCCGAAGGCACGAAGCTGAGCGTGGGTTTTGCGGAGCATATCAATCCAATAGTCCATTTTGGGCTTTTGGCGTTTATAGTCGGTGTCAAGGGTTGCCTTGTCTATATTGAGGGACATCTGGAAGTCGCCCTCATCAAAGAAATTCCAGTTGGGCTCGTTATAGAAGGTCAGATATTTTATGTTGGTATAGCCACGCTTCACGATTAACTCCTGCAGGGTTGCGGCACAGGAATAAGCAAATTCGTCTAAATCCTTGGGGGCAGAATTGCGACGGGCATTTCCCTCAATACCATCCATTACGTACCAATCCCAGACGTGCTCTCCCACCTTCCAACCGAAGTTAAACTGAATCTCGGAGCCTGCCGCCTTATATAAATCAAGGTATTTATATACCGATTGCATATCGGCAGAGTCAAAATCATAGACGTGGTTGTAGTAGCTTTCCTCGTCGATGATAAACCAGTCGGGCTGGAACCACATTCTCACCACTCTCGGAGGAGAAAGCATAACCCGACGGCATTCCTCAGCCCAAAGGGCATCGTTGAAGCCTGCCTCCAAGGAAGCCTTCATAAATGCCATAGGCAGGGCGTTGGTACCTGTGCCGCGATAGTCCTCGGTTACGATTTCTTCGGTAACCTCAAAGCGACGAACACCAACGCTCAGACCGATTTCGGTGATAAAGGTATCTTTAAGAAGGGTGACGGTTATTTTTTCACTGTTATCGTTAGAAACAACATAAAGATAATTATTGCGGGGAGCGGCAATAACCTCGGGCTTTTCGCCGTTTATAAGCAACGCGTCGGGTTCGTTTGCGGCTATATAAAAATGCGTGCAATCAAATGCAGAACGTTCGCGTATGATGATTTCTGCACCTTTCTCTACCGTTACACCCTCGTTGCCAAAGGCTTTATTGTCGCAAAGAGAGGGCTTGAAACCCACAAATCTGCCCTTTACCTTGATGTTTTCGGGGCGAAGGGCATTTTCGCCATAGCGGTTTTTGAGGAAGGAACGACAGTCGTTATAGTCCTTTGAGTAAAGACCGATATGACCTATTCTTGCCACGTCATCAAAGCGGTTGGGACCGAGGTTTTTGAAGCCGAAGTATCTGTGCTTTTGAGGATTGTCGAAGGTTACCGAAACGTCCGTCCATTTTCCTGTGCGAAACATTCCTTTTCCCTCTTTTTCCTTGTCATTATGATAGGCACAAACAAGGTTTTCGGAATTATAAAGCTGTGCTTTGTCATCGGCAAAATAGATTTCAAAATTTCTTAATGCCATATCCATTGGAAATTCGGGGTTATAGTAGCCCAGCATAACAAAGCGGTCTACCGCTTCGGGGTTTTCGCCCAAATCAAAGGTAAGGGTGAAATTTTCTGCCAACACGTCGATATGCTGCTCGGGGGCGGCTTCAACAGTGAGAAGGTCGAGAAATTCGGTTTTCTCCTCTCCCCTGCGGTACGCCTTGATTATTGGCTCCTTGCCATTTTCATCCAGAACCTCGGGACGGTAGCCCTCGATTATATTATCATTGGAATTTATATATTCATAAATTTCCTCATAGTTGTTACTTATAACCATACTGTCACCTCAAATAGGTATGAAAAATTTCCTTGTTTCAAAATCAAAAGGCAACCGAACGGTAAATCCGGCTGCCTTTTTAAATTATACTGGTTTCTTGCGGGTAACGACAAACAATCCAACGGCAGAAACGAAAAGTGCGATAGCTGTAATGGGCAGGTCCTCGCCGGTTTCGGGACTTGTGCCGTTTTGACTCATATCATTGAAGTCGGTTGAACCATCGGGAAGAAAATCGGTTGTGCCTTGGTAATCGTCCAAAAGCTCATCTTCATATTCCTGGGAGATATCCGAGCCGTCAACTATAGGTACTTCCACTTGAGGAGGAACTGACATTTCATCCTCGGGAAGGAAGGTTGTGTCATCATCGGGAAGAATTACAGTTTCATCATTAGGAGTAGACGTTATACCGTCGTCAGGAATGACCACTGTGTTATTATCGGGAACAGACACTACACCATCATCAGGAACAACCACTGTATTATCCTCGGGAACGGACACTATGCCATCCTCCGGAACAGACACGGTGTTATCCTCGGGAACGGACACTATGCCATCGTCGGGAAGAACCTCTGTGCCGTCCTCAGGTGTGGAGTTTACACCGTCATCGGGGGTTGAGGGTACCTCTTCCTCGGGGACGTATACCTCCAGATTTTCAAAATATGGGTCATCGGGGTCGGTATAGGTGGCAACTGCATATCTGCAATCAGCCATATTATCCAGTGTGACGAAGGTGTGTTCATCCTCACTTATTGCTTCCACCGCAATCAGCTCGTTGCCATCAACTCTTGCTACAACAGGATAGCCATATTTATTAATATCGCAAGGCATAGAAATACGGATTTGTCTGCCATCGGCATCCTTAATTTCATTACCATTGATATCCAACAAAGTAACCTTGTAGATAGATTCATCCATTATCTTAAGAGCACCCTGAGATGCAAGACTCTGCTTCTGAGCATTGTTAGCTTCAATTTTTTCCACCTTGATGCTATGAGCACGGGTGTAGATATCGTTACGGTCAAATTTAAGAATGTCAACCGTTACGTCGGTTTTCTCGTCGTGGAAGCTGATAAGCTCTTCCTTCTCCGCATCCTTCTGCATACCCTTAACCGCGGTACCCTTAACCTCAAGCTCGGTTACGCCGAACACCATCTCGTTAGTTAGATAGGGGTCATAGGTGGTATCGCCCGCGATAAATCTTACAAGTACAGAACGAGCAAGTCGGGGACGGAAGGAAACATTATAGGTGCCAAGAACCGGCTCACCATCGTAAACAACCGCAGGTTCTTCGTCAAATACACCAAAATCGAAGCCGTCTACTATTTCAGAGGTGTAAACCTCGAATTTAGTGGGGCTGTAGCCGGGCAGTACCTTCGGGAAGCTGATGGAGAAGTTGTCGATATTTCTCACGTCGTCCAGATGGAGTATCATATCAATAGCAATCTTGTTATGCTGACCGCCGTATACACCTACAGGAGCAAGCAGGCCTGAGTCGAAAAGCTTTGCGAGACTTCCCTGGGTGCATTCTTTCGCAAATTCCTGCTGGTTTTCCTCTAAATTATACATATATACGCTAATCTGCTTGGCATCGAAGTTGCGGGAAAGAACCTTATGCTTAAGCAACTGGTCGTCGCCACCGATACATTCGATATCCGAAATAGTGAGAGCACTGCCAAAGTCGGATATCTCAAAGCGAATATATCTCACAGACTTGCCCTTCTTGAGCTTAACTCCGTTTTCACCCTTGCCGTTGTAGGCATAAATCAATGCACTGTCGCTCCATACCTCGTCTAAGCTGTCCGAAGCATAAACCTTATATTTTTTGGCATTACTTACAAGCTTATACTCGTCGATAACAGAGTCGTTACAAAGGTTATAAAGCAACTGCACCTTATCGGTGGTGGAGATGGTAGCCTTGGTGGAGGCGTTATCGTCGGTGAGGTTTTTAACCTCTTTGACGCTGAGATTCTTGTTGGTGATTGTCTTTAATTCGCCGTCAGCACTCTCGGTATATGCCTCAATAGGCATATTAGAAGCTAAGTTGGTGGGCTTTATGACAATCTTGGATTTCACACCGTAAGCCGCGATTTCCGAAATACGGGGAGCAACGTATTGCTCTGCACCGCTGACAGGGTTGAGAATTCTTACCGCGAAATAGGTTCCGCGTTTTACCTCGTCGAAGGTTACATAGTGTCCACGTTCGAAACGCTCGCCCTCCCAGTTATATTCAAACGCCATATTGCTTTCTATGAACAGGTCATCATAGTCCTCTGCGATGTAAACCTGATACCAACCGGTGAAATACTGAGTAGAGGCGGGGTTATAAATACCTGCAAAAAGGAAACCTGTGAAGTCGTGTTTTACGTCGTTGAAATCGTAGATTATGTCAAGTCTTTCACTGCCGTCGGTGGTTACAAGCTTGCCTGTACCACCCGAGGAGCTGACCACGTCTACGTGGGGATTCATAATTCCGTCAACGAACTGCATTTCCTTGTTGCCGTAGTGAGACTTGGTCATAGGAGTTCCGTTGAAGCGGATGGTTGCCCTCATACCCGAAATAAGGCTGGTGCCCAACTGCTTCAGATCTTCATCGGTCATTTCACCAATGGCGTAGGAAGGAGGCTCAACATAGTTGGGGTCGGAATAGTTGCCGTATACTGCGATTTCGCTAAGGCGGGTATATACAAGGTTCTCGTCTTCCTTAACGGTTACGTTTTTGGAAACAGGATATTTTATCTTGATACCGATGTATTTGCCCTGCTTGGCTTCACTGTATTCGAAAAGTTCCTTTTGTTCAAGAGCAGCGTTTATGTGGTCCTCAATTTTGTTTTCATCTTCCCAAAGGGTTTCCTTGGAGTCGGAAAGATAAATCTCGTAGCTGTAGGTACGAAGTTCTTCATTGGAGTGGTGAACCATAAGCACTGCACCAACGTCACAAAGAGTGCCCATATTATACTGTAGCTTCAGGTATCTGTCTTCGCCGTTATCATAGTAGTAGCTCTTTTCGGCATTAACATATTCGGCAAAGCGGGGGGTTCCTGTGAAGAAGTCATTTGCATATTCGCCGTCGGTGAGGCTGTTTACCTTCTCAGGGCTTATCTGGGTCTGCTTTACACCGTCGAAGCTGTAAATCTGAGCTGTTTTACCTGCGATAAGATTTCTGTCGTACTTTTTGTTGAGAGATTCATAGAAATCCTTTTCGGGGTCGAAGGCGGATTTATCCTCTTCGGTCACGGTATCAACCGTACCGAACACCGCAAGCTGAGCTATACGGAGATAGAGGGTATTTACTGTGTAGGAATTGGGGTAAGGAGCAGACACCAGGAACTTGATACCCACGTACTGCTTGCCTGTCAGTGCTTCGGGGAAGGTAAACTTCTGACGGGTTTCGTTACCCTCGTTTACATAAGTAGTAACCAAGGAAGCCTCATCATAAAGGGTGGCTCGGCTGTCGGACATATACAGCTGATAAACCTTAGTAGTAAGATCGGGGTTGTGGTGATGATATACCCAAACCTCGTTTACTGTGGAGCTACCGCCTAAGAAATAAGTCAGTGTGGTGTAATACTTGAGGTTGGTATAGGGCTCGGTGTTTTTGGGAGTACCGTCGGCATTATAATAAATCTGATTAAGAAGTCTGACCGAGTCGTTGGTGCCGCCGTCGGTGATGGCGGTGGGATTGGCTTTCAGGTCGGTTTCTGCACCGACAGAACCGGAATAGTCACCGTTGTTAAACTGGACTATCTGATTATACTCCTTGCCGAGCAGCAGGTTGTTATCAGCCTTAAGCTCTGCATCATCGGCATTTTGGGTGTAGTTGTCGGAATGAACGCGTACAACTTCCTTCTCCACCTTACCGATAACAGCAAGCTCAGCTACACGAACGTAGCGGAAGCCGTCAAGGAAGCTTGAATCAACGGGAACGGGATTAAGGAAGCGGATACCGAAATAACGCTTGCCCTTCTGCTTTTCGGTAAATACAAACTTCTGATTGGTGCTGCCGTCGGCGTTCTCATAGGTTGCCACCAAAGAGCCTGCAGTAAACAGTCCCTCCTCGGTGTCGGATAGGAACAGCTGATAGGCTTCGGTAGCCAACTTGTTGTTGTGGTGGTTATACACCCTTATTTCGCTGACCTCTGCAAGTCCGTCAAAGAAGTAAGTGAAATCGGTGTAGTGAGCAGGGCTGAGGTAGGGAGCGGTATTGCGGGGTGTTTCGTTGTCCTTATAGTAAATTGCACCGTTTGCCTGGCCTATGGTGGAAAGGTCGCCGTCGGTGAATTTAGGAACATTATCAGCAGGCACAGCGGTTTTGTTGGTGGTGCCGCCGTTATTCTGCAGAACGGTAACCTCTTTGCCGTAAAGTATATTGGTTTCGCCCTTAAGCTCCTCCACTGAATCGATGGATTGATGGGTGCCTGTGGTAACGGTGGCTTCAGGGAGAGAAGATGTGCCCATTACCGCCAATTCTGCCATACGAACCACAGAACCGTAGGAGCTATACTCCTTAGTAGGCATAAGGAAGCGTATGCCCACGTATTTCTTGTCGGTATAAGGAGTTCTGAAGCTGAACTTCTGCATTTTGTCAAGGTTTTCATTAACAAAGGCTATAACACGATTAGCCTCGGTATAAAGGGTATCCTTGCTGTCGGAAAGATACAGCTCGTAGGCATAGTTAACTAATTCGTCGCTGGGGTGATTGTAAACCCAGATACTGCTGACATCCGACTTTTCCGCAAAGGAATAGGTAAGGTCGGTGTAGTATTTCGCGTCCTCAAAGGGGGCGGTGTTGTTAGGTACCTTGGTATCCTCGTTGTAGTAAATTCTGCCGGGGAAGAAGGTGTTGGTGCCGGTGATACCGTCTGTTAAAGCATTGGGGGCATTTTTAATCTGACCCGAAGCTGTGGCAGAGGTGTCCTCGCCGTTATTATTCTGATAAACCTCCTCGTATTTTCTGCCGTAGAGCAGGTTTCCGGGAGTTTTCAGCTCGTAAGAAACGGTATTAGACTGAGTATAATCCTTGGATTCGATTATCTCATTGGAAAGAGGAGCGTATTCGCCGATAACCGCAAGCTCGGTAATACGGGGCATGGCACCCAAGCCTGTGTTTGTGGGGGTAGCTACAAGGTAGCGGATGCCGAAGTATTGCTTATTCTTATAGGCTTCCTTGAATTTGAATTTCTGATAGCTCTGCTTACCACTGTTGGTGTAGGTGGTTACCAAGGATTCTTCCTCGTAAAGATTGCTGAGACTATCAGACAAGTAAAGCTGATAAACATAGCCAACCAATTCGGAGTTGGTATGGTGATAAACCCAGATTTCGCTGACGTTCGCATTGTCCGCGAAGGTATAGGTCACGTCGGTATAACTCTGGGGGTCCTTATAGGGGAAGGTGTTTTTGGGAGTGCCGTCGGTGTTATAGTAAATTTTACCGTTAAGCTGCTGGCTGGTGTTAAGGTCACCGTCGGTAAATATCTTTTTGTTTGAGCCGCCGTTGTATGCGGTGGTGTTTGTGGTGTCGCCGTCCTTCTGGAAAACCTTTGTGAACTCGCGGTCGTAAAGCAGGTTGGTTTCCTCTTTGAGCTCTGCCACCGTATCGGTTTTTTGGAAATTGCCCGAATCAATGCTTAAGTCAAGGGGCTTGAGTTCGCCGATAACAGCAAGCTCGGTAATGCGGGCAAAGGCTCCGAGACTCGTGTTGGTGGGGGTAGCTACAAGGTAGCGGATACCGAAATACTGCTTGTTTTCGACTGTTTCGCTGAACTTAAATTTCTGATAGCTTTCCTTAGCGGTGTTAGTGTAGGTAGTTATCAGGGACTCGGCATTGTAAAGGGTGCCGATGTCATCAGAAAGGTAAAGCTGATAAACGTAACCAACAAGTTCGTTGTTGGTGTGATGATAAACCCAGATTTCATCGACATTGGCATTATCCGAGAAGGAGTAGGTCACGTCGGTATAATACTGAGGGTCGGTATAGGGTTCGGTGTTTTTGGGAGTACCGTCGGTGTTATAGTAAATCTTACCGTTGAGCTGCTGGCTGGTGCTAAGATCACCGTCGGTATATATCTTTTTGTTTGAGCCGCCGTTGTATGCGGTGGTGTTTGTGGAGTCGCCGTTCTTCTGGAAAACCTTTGTGAACTCACGGTCATAAAGCAGGTTGGCTTCGCTCTTAAGCTCTGCTACCGTGTCGGTTGTTTTGAAGTTGCCCGAAGTAACATCAACCGAAGGAGCCGCTTTGATTTCAATTCCCATAAAGGGGGTCAAAACCATACTTAACGTTACCATAATCGCCACAAACAAGGCTGTGTTTCTTTTGTGCATAATCAATTTTTTCAGCATAGTCTGTTCCCTCCTTTATCGAATTTCTACCACAGCGGTAGCGTAAATGTTTTTGTCGGTGCTGAGTGTGGCTCTGACTGCCACGAATTCGCCCTTCTTAGCAGAAGCGTCGGGGGTATAAATGCCCTTTTCGTCTATACTTCCCTTTTTGCCTGTTGCGGCAGAGATTGACCACTCAACCTTTGCACCCTCGGGACAATCGAATAGCTCGGCATCAAAATCGAAGGTGTCACCCACTGCAAGCTTTTCGCCAACAGAATTAAGCGAAATCTGATTTCTGGGCTTCTTGGTTGTGTAGATATACATTGCTTCCTTCTTGTCAACGGTATCGCTGAAGGAGTCGCCCACCTTTATCTCGTCCATACAGAGGGGCAGTAAAGCGTTTTTGCCTATCTCCGCATCGCGGTCGAACATAAATTTATAGAAGGTGGTGTTAAGGCTTTCGGAGAATTTGAAGTTGAGGTCCAAATCCTTATCGCCGCCCTTGGTGTCAACAATAATGGTGTAGCTGCCGTCGGGAGCTTTAAAGACAGCGCTTCGGATATCGTCGCCTGTCCAATCCACCATAAGCACATCGGAGTCGCGGTCGATGTAGTTGGTCATAAGACCGCATTCGGCATATTCATGAGCCAGAGGGCTGATTTCGTTAACAGAGTT
Source organism: Acutalibacteraceae bacterium (assembly GCA_045590175.1). GTDB lineage: Bacteria > Bacillota > Clostridia > Oscillospirales > Acutalibacteraceae > UMGS1532. Next base: position 11,693 of record JAZNQM010000006.1, read on the forward strand.
TTTGGTAGCATCGTAGACATACTGACCCTGCCAGCCGCCGCCGAGACGGTTACCTGTGTAACCACCGCCGAAGCCCCAGGAAAGAACACCCTTAACGCCTACGTTGGCACAGGCGATTATGTAGGAAGTGTAGGTATCGTTCCAGTCCTTATGATAGAAATAAGCATCGTTTTTATCGGTGCAGCCAACTTCGGTTGCACTCATTTCGGAAATAACCATACGCTTATCGTAGCGATTCTGGAAATAGAGCATATCCTCAAAAAGGATTTGATAGTTGTTATCGCCGTATTCGGTTTTGTAGTAGTGGTGAACGGAGTAGTAATCCATAGCCTCATTGACACCCTCAGCCGCTGTGAACTTGTCAAGGTAGGAGTGCCAGTTACGCCAGAAATTACAACCCTCGGGACCCATAAAGGTTATCTTATCGGAAAGTCCTGTTTCGTCAAGCTTCTCGCGGGTAAGACGAGCAATAACCGCCCAGTAAGAGGGACTGTCGCCTATGGTTTCAAAGTCGCCGCCGTTGTCAGGCTCGTTGTAATAAGTGAGATACGTTACGTTGCTGAGCCCGCGTCTGTGGAACTCCTGCACAGTTGCAACCGCTGCATTGACAAAGGCTTCGGGGTCGTAGGGTGCTGCCTGTCGGGGATTAGCGGTAGGCTGAGAGAACCAGGTGTGAATTCTGGTTTCGTGCTTCCAGCCGAAGTTGAGGGCGATATCGGTACCGATTTCTTTATAACGGTCCACGTATGTATAAACAGAATTCATAATATCGTTATCAAAGCTGTATACACCGTTTATATAGTTCTTATAATCCTTGTTGTTTTCAAAATCCTCGCGGGCGGGGTTCTTTTCGGTGTCGGTTACAACCCAGTCAACCTGGAACCACATACGGGCAAGGTTAGAATTCATAACATTGGCTCGGGTCATATCTAACTCAAAAAATGCTTCGTTATAGCCGATTTCTTCCTTGAATTCATCCGCAAGACCTGCAACGAAAACGTGGTCGCCGAAACCGATAAAGTCCTCGTGGACAACCTCGTCTACATCAATGTTAATATCACGGTCGTTTCCATCCACTGCTGTACCATACATCTGAATGGGGTTAGTGTATTCTGTATCATCGAAGTCTATATCAAAATCAAAATCAAAATCGAAGTCGAAATCATCTTCTCCGTCTAAGTCGGGGTCGGTATCGGGGATATTGTCAAGGTCGGGATCAGTACCTAATCCGGGATCAGAATTTAAATTAGAATCAGGAGTTGAAGCCACTTCGGAGTTAACGTTCCAATCGGGAGTTGATGCTACTTCGGAGTTAACGTTCCAATCAGGAGTTGAAGCCACTTCGGAATTAACGTTCCAATCAGGGGTTGATGCCGCTTCGGAGTTAACGTTCCAATCGGGAGCAGAAACCATATCAGAACTTATCTGCTGGTCATTGAAGCCGGCATTGTTGTCGCCGTTCAGCCCCGCGTCGGGGTAGCTATTGAAGTCAGTATAAGGATAAGACTCAGTGTTTATTCCACCGTTGTCGGGCAACCAACCGTTTTCATAGGAAGCAACGGGAGCATCACCGATGACACCGTCCAAATCGACAAAACCGTCTCCGAGGTCGGGAACGGGTTCAACATAGCTGTTGGGATAACTTTCGGTGGGAAAATCAACTATCCATTCCTCGCTGTTGGTGCTTTCATCAAGAGAGCCCATTGGCAACTCTGAGGTTATTTCGGATGGAGCAGACTCTACCGAAGAGGTGATTTCGGTGTTTGTGGGAGGCTCCTTTTCTCCACCCTCTCTACAGGCAGTTCCGCCCAAACTCAAGGCTATCACCAGCATTGAGCAGACTAAAATTTTAACGATGCTTTTAAGGTTAGTTTTCATTATCCTTAATCCTTTCTTACCGATGTTAAAAAAATACAAAGAACTCATTATATATATTGATATTTTATTACATAATAACTATACCACTTTTTTCACAAAAAGAAAAGACAAATTTTCATAAAAAAATTACCAATAATTTAAACTTTACGGCATAATTGAGCAGACCTTTGAGTAACCCTCCGTAAGGAAGGCGACCCAAAGGTCTGCTCAATTATCTTGATTTTCTACTACCCATAAGCTTTCGGTTTCAAGGAATTAAGGCTGTTTGTTTGCACTGTCTTTAGTTTCAATTAAATAGTGCAGCATTCTCTCGGGGTTGTCGAGGAAGGCCTTTGTCACCTTGTAATGCTCTGTGTCGCGGTAGTCTACCGAGGTTATTCCGCTCCCGGAAAACTCCAGAATTTCGGCTCCCGGAATTGCCATCAATATAGGCGAATGGGTGGCGATTATAAACTGGGAATCACGGCTTCTGAGACTCTCAATTTCTGCAATAAGGGTCAGTAGCCGCATTGGCGACAAAGCCGCTTCGGGCTCGTCAAGAACATAAAGCCCACTGCCGAAAAACCTGTTCTGAACTATACTCATAAAGTTTTCACCATGGGACTGATGATGGAGAGAAACGCCTCCGTATCCCTCTATCACAGGCGGGTCGAAGGAGGGCAGCCTATCCATCTCCTCGATGTTGGTCGCCACATTATAAAGGCTTTCTGCACGAAGGAAATAGCCATCCCTTGCGTAGCCGCGTTTGGCTAAGGTCAGATGCTCGTACAGCTCGGAGTGGGTAGCGTTTGTGGAAAAATTGAAGTTCCGCGAACCGCCCTCGGCATTGAAACCGTAGGCTACGGCAATCGCCTCTAAAAGAGTTGACTTGCCCGTTCCGTTTTCCCCGACGAAAAAGGTTACGTCAGAGGAAAGAGGCAGACTCCCCTTTTCCTTCAAAAACTTTACCACAGGCAAAGCGTTGAGGTAGGATTCCTGCGGCAGCTCATCGCGAAAGAAAATCTCGGAAATATATTTAGGTTTTGACATTCGGAGCCCTCCTTTCGTTTCATCCCCAAAATCTTAGTTAATTCTCATTCTCCGAGTCATACTTTGTTGCATATCCCAAGGAAGCGAAATGTGTATTGAGCAAATCTTTAATCTCTTTAATTGTGGCTTTGGAAATCTTATTTGACTTTGGATAATCCCAGGAAGAAATCTCCTCAATCAAAGCGCTTTTTCCTTCTTCATCAAGTTCTGCCAACAGCCATAATCCTTTTTCTTCCCATTTGAGATAAATGCAATCTTCCTCAACTTTTATTTCTCTGTGTTTCATATTTTTGAAACGCTTTTTGTGGTTTTTCTCATCATCGACCAATTCTTTTCTTGTAGTTTTCCAAAAGTCCCACAAGCTCTGATCCGCATTAACATCTTCAATGGGGTCAATCATATCAGGAGATTCCGCAAGAGTAAGCCTTCCGCCGAATAAATATTTTTTGATTATATTTATGCCACGGTTTTTAACAGGATATTGCACAATAAACGGAAGTCGCAGACTATCGAAGGTGCAGGTGTTGTTACTCAAATCGACTACGCAAGGAAGCACAGAGGTTTCAAGCCCGTCGCCATCGGCACTGCAAACTGTTTGAAACAGATTTTTTCTTAATTTATCCTCCACACAATCAGAATATATGAAAACCACAGCAACGCGATTTATTGGCGAATTTCTTTGTTCTTTTTCAAGGAACAGGTGTTTTTTCTTACCCTTAAGAGAATTGAAGTTTGAACGAGCGGAATTAACAATCAGATTATATGAATTTCTGTCCAATGCAGCGGTGTGATATATTGATATAACTCTTTCTGTTCCACCTGAAAATCTCAATATTGGCGGAGTGCTCCTGTATCGTAGTACATCGGGACGAGGTGAAGCTGAATTAGGGTCGTACCCCTTGCCGTATCGCTTTATTCTTTTGTCGATTTTTTTGCGGCGAAAAGCCCTTTGGCAAAACGAAGCTCTGTCTTGCCTTGTTATGAGAATGCAGCATCGCAAGGGTGGCATCTGCAACAAATAACAGAACTACGTTTTTTATTAAAAGCGTCAATCCGCAAATCATCATTGCCAAGCCGAGCAACAGCACAAGGCCTGCCTCTGTGCGATTATATATATCAACACAAACAAACATAGGCACAAAAAGTAGGATTAAAACCAATGCCCATAAAACAATTCTGCAAAACAGAGCATTTTTTATACGGAAAATTTTCACCTTAATCACCTCGTTTGTTGGTGCGAATTATATGTTGTCACAGCGGATTATACAAGCCTGACTTTTTCAAGACAAGTATAGCACACCGCTTTTAGCTTTTCAACAAAAAAGAAAGATACCTCGCGGCATCTTTCTTTTTGAAGTCTGATATTTAATTTAGTTTTTGGGCTTCTTGATGCGGTTGAGCTGGCGGTTGAGTTTCAGGAGTTCTTCCTTAGTGAAGCTGATGTTCATCATACCCATCATCGAAGAAAGTCTCAGCACTGTGAATCCGCCCATCATTTCCATAAGACCGCCGTCGGCAGATTTAAGGTCAACGTCAAAGCCGCCGGATTTTTTATCCTTATCCTTTTTCCCTGCGTTCATCTTCTTTTTGAGCTTAAGACCCAAGCGTACAAACCAAAGCTTACCGCGGGGGGATTTCATAATATCGGAAATCTTATCGTTAAGTGAGAAACGACCCTCGGGAGCATCAATATCGAACCAATTGAGAACCGCACCCTTTTCAACAAGAACGTAGTCCATATTGCGTTCTTCAACCTTGCGGATGGTGCTCTCGTCGGAAAGCTCGCCTGCACGGGCAACAATCTTGCTTTCGCCGACGTTGGGAACATCGAAGCGGAAGAAGTGGTCCTCGGCTGTCTTTTTACCAATGCTTTCACCGTTTACAAAAAGCTCAACCTCAGGTTGGTTAGAATATACAGTAACCTTGGTTACGTCCTCAACGCGGTCGACGTATCTCTTGGAGCAGACGTGAACGAAGGGCTCGTCGGAAAGCCATGCCTTATAAGCGTAGAAGGCATCCTTCTTGTACTTTCTGTCCATTGTGATAAGACCCTTGTGGTTCTGTCCGTTTTCGCCGCCCTCGGAACGGGCATCGGCACCGAAATCAAACATATTCCATACGTGGGTCGCCCAGATATACTTACGGGAGAAGAACTGCTTGATAAGCTCCTCGTGGTAATATGCCTGATATTCCTCGGTATAGTCGCCCTGCTTGGGGTCGCTGGTGTGCCAGTTAAGGGCTTCACAGCCGTATTCGGAGCAACCGATGGGAATGTTGGGATGGGTAGCGTGGAACTTATCGAACCAAGGTCCGTTCATAGAGGTATCGCCGCCGTACCATCCGAAGTAGTGGTTGTAGGAAACAACGTCGGGAATCTGCAAATAGGGGTCATCCATTTTGCACATAGACACCGCCGCAATGGTGGTAAGACGGGTTTTGTCCATCTCGTGAACCAGGTCGTTAAGAATTCTGTGGTTTTCCAGAAGGTCCTCGTCGGAGCCGCCGATGGAAATCTCATTGGAGAGACCCCATACCACGATGGAGGGATGGTTATAGTTCTGGGTGATAAGCTCCTTCATCTGGGAAATGGTGTTTTCGCGGCCACCGGGCATATGCTTGGAAATATAGGGAATTTCAGCCCAGATTACCAAACCACGCTCGTCACAGAGGTCGTAGAAATACTGGTCATGCTGATAGTGGGCAAGACGGATTGTGGTGGGACCAACCTCGCAGATAAGGTCGATATCCTCCTTATGATGCTCGGGAGTTAGAGCGTTGCCGACTCCCCATCTGTCCTGATGACGGGACACACCGCGGAGAGGGTATTCCTCACCGTTGAGGATAAAGCCGTTGTCGGGGTCAATCTTGAAGCTGCGGCAACCGAAACGATTGCAGACGTTATCTACAACCTCGCCGTTCTGCACAATTTCAACCTCACAGCAATAAAGATAAGGATTGCGACGACCGTGCCAAAGGTTAACGTCCTTCATTTGGAAGGCAACCTTGGTATCGGTGGTTTCAATTTTATCAAGCTCTTTTTCGTCGGCATCGTAGATTGTATAAACCAGCTTCTGGTCTGCCTGCAAGCCCTCTGCAAAAACCTCAACCTCGACGTTAGCATCCTTGCCTTCCACTGCGGGGGTAATCATAATACCCTTGCCGCCGTAGTAGTCAAGGTCGAAGTGGGATTTGCTGACACAGATAAGGTTTACGTCACGGTACATACCGCCGTAGAAGGTGAAGTCTGCCATCTGAGGATAAACCTCATCGCTGGGAGAGTTGTCCACAACAACAGCAATCTCGGTTTCCTCAGCCAAAGCCTCGGTGATATTGGCACGCCAGGTGGAATAACCGCCATCGTGGTGGGCAAGCTTTTCGCCGCCTACGTAAAGGTCAGCCGAGGAGTTTGTTCCACGGAATTCGATATAGTAAAGGTCTGCTTCGGGCAGGTCGGCCTTTTTGATGGTTTTTTTGTAAAGACAACTGCCGCGGAAATAATCATTGCCGCCGTCCTGACCGTCTATTGCATTCCAGGAATGGGGAATGTTAACCTTTTCCCCATCGTTTGCGAGGACGTCTGCTGTGTCTTTTACAAACAGCCAGCCTTCGTTAAGGTTCAAAATATTTCTCATAATAGGGCTCCTTTATTTAATCACTGTGTCCGACTGCACTCGGCAATCGGACACTGATTTAGTATACAGATATTGTTTATTCTTCACCACGGCGAAGCTCGGCATTCATTTGTGCCAAGGTTTTCTTGTCAAGATTGTAAATAAGACCGAGTCCCACAAACTGAACGATTGCGGAGAATAAGAAGGTTGCGGCAACGATATAACGCATATTTACCGCTACTTCCCAAAGCTGGTTGCCTTCGTTGGCACCAACGTAACCGAATGCTACCATAATGATAAGCACAAGAGAGGGACCGACACCCTGTGCCAGCTTACGGAAGAAGGAATGGAGGGAGTAAACAGTGCCTTCCTCACGGGAGCCGAATTTCCATTCGTTATAGTCGATAGCATCGCCCATCATAGCCCAGGAAACGGTGGAGTAAATGCCGAGACCAAGGGAGAAGAAGAGCTGACAAACGATGTAAATCAAAAGGTCGAGCTGGGTATTATTGGGAGTGATTATAAAGAGTCCCAAGCCTGCAACGATGGAAACGATAGAGCCGAAGGTTGCAAGCTCCTTCTTACCAAACTTTGCAACGGCAACTCTGGCAAGAGGGGTGAACACTACGATAGGAATCATTGCGAAAAGCTGAACGATACCTGAAATCTGCACATTCTTGAAGTAGGACTGGAAGATAACGGTTACAGCGGTGGTGGCACCCTGCATACCGATAAACATACCCATAGCGGCAAGGGTTGCACCAACTGCGGGACGGTTCTTCATAAAGTTTCCGAAAGCCTTAAGTACGTTGAACTTGGGCATTTCTTCGCCGATAACAGCTTCGGTGTTAACGCGAATCTCGGTGTTTCTGATCATAAACTGGAAGCAGATAAATCCTAAAACACCCATAATGAGGGCGGCGATAAATACACGCTCGCCGATAAGGTTATTGTCCTTATCATAAATGATGAAGGGAAGAATTACCATAGGAAGCATATTTCCGAAGATGGAGCCAACAGAACGCCAGGCAGAAAGGGAGGCTCTGTCCTTGACATCGTTGGAAATGAGGGAAAGAAGCGAACCGTAAGGAACGTTTGCTACTGTATAGAACGCACCCCATTCAACATAACCTGCGATGAATATAATTCCTTTTGCCCATGTCGGTGCATTGGGGAACGGAAGGAAACAACAAGCACCGCCGACAATAAGACCGATTGAACCTGCCCATATGTAAGCAAGGAACTTGTTTCTCTTATATTTACGTTTGTCTGCGTCGATAATTGAACCGATCAACGGATCGTTGATTGCGTCCCATACCTGAACAACGATAAGTAATGCAGCATACCATAAGTCCATGCCCATAAATTGTGTCCAGAAAATTGACATTGTTCCCTTGAGTGCAAAACTCATATTACAGCCAAGGTCGCCTGCAGCATACGCCATGCAGTCACGAATACTGAATTTGCGATGCCCGTTAGCATCAAGTTGCTTTTTCATAGCTGATCTCCTCTTTTCTTTTAGAAATTTACAATAATAGGTAAGAATTTCTTTAAGATTGTTAATTTATTAACTATTATCGCTATTATACAATATCTTCTACAAAAAAGCAAGAAGTTTTTGTAGTTTTGACTATAAAAAAACTGTTTTTTATTCTTCCTTTTATTTCTT
>JAZNQM010000007.1:0-5321 GCA_045590175.1 Acutalibacteraceae bacterium
TTGGTAAAACCGCCATTGCCGAGGGATTGGCTATCAGAATTGCCGCCGGTGATGCCCCCGCAAGGCTGTTGGATAAAGAAATTCATCTGTTGGATATGACTGCTTTGGTGGCAGGTACTCAGTTCAGAGGTCAGTTTGAAAGCCGAGTGAAGGGCTTGATAGTCGAAATCAAGGCAGCGGGTAACGTTATTCTGTTTATTGACGAGGTTCATAATCTTGTTGGTGCGGGAGACTCCGAAGGCTCTATGAATGCTGGTAATATCTTGTAGCCTGCACTTTCTCGCGGTCAGATACAGGTTATCGGTGCCACCACCTTGAAGGAGTACAGAAAATATATCGAAAAGGATTCTGCCCTTGAGCGTCGCTTCCAACCGGTTATAATAGAAGAACCTTCCATTGAAGAATCTGTGAATGTTCTTTTAGGTGTTAAAGGTTATTATGAGGGGTATCACGGCGTCGAAATTCCTGACGACATTATAAGAAAAGCCGTTAATCTCTCCGAAAGATATATTAACGACAGATTTCTGCCCGATAAGGCAATCGACCTTATGGATGAAGCATGTGCCTGCGCAAGTCTTAGAAACAAGGCTGTCGATAAGCTTTATCTTGTGAATAAAAGAATAAGGGAGTTGGCAAGTGAAGAAGCTGAGTTGCTTGAAAACGTTGAAACTCCTGATTATGAAAAGCTTGCAGGCATAAAATCCGAATTGGCTAAGTACAGAGGTGAAGCAGAAGCCTTGTATGAGCCTGCCGCAGATAATAAAGTGACCGATGATGATTTGGCTAAGGTTATTGAGCTTTGGACAGGAATACCCGCTTCTAAGGTTAAAGAGACCGATTTGATGAAGCTGTCTACCCTTGAGGATGAATTGAGAAAGCATATAATCGGCCAAGATGAAGCATTGGAAAATGTAGTCCGTGCTGTTAAACGCTCGAGAGTCAGCATCACAACCCACCGTCGCCCTGCGTCATTTATATTTGTTGGCCCCACCGGTGTTGGTAAAACTGAATTAGTAAAGGTTTTGTCACAGCAACTTTTCCACACACCCGAAACCTTAATAAGGCTTGATATGTCTGAATTTATGGAAAAGCATTCGGTATCAAGACTCATTGGTGCCCCTCCTGGATATGTGGGCTATGACGACGCGGGTCAGCTGACCGAAAAAGTTCGTCGTAAACCATATTCGGTTATTCTCTTTGACGAAATAGAAAAAGCCCATCCTGATGTTCTTAATATTCTTCTTCAGATACTTGACGATGGCAGAGTTACTGATGCACAGGGCAGGGTAGTTAATTTTGAGAATACAATAATTGTTATGACTTCTAATGCAGGTAGCGAATCTGCGTCTAATCCTATGGGATTTGGTAAGTCGGTTCAGAGTGCTGTAAAGGAAAAGGCGGTAGCAGCCCTCGAGCAATTCTTAAGACCTGAATTTCTTGGTAGAGTTGATGAGATAATTGTATTCAATCCTTTGAGCCAAAAAGATTTTTCCAAGATAGCCGAAATAGCTCTCAATGAGCTCAAAGATGTGCTTAACGAAAAAGGAATAGTTTTAAGCTTTAATGAAGCTGTTTGTGACTATATTGCAGAGAAATCTCACGGTGGAAAGCGCGGTGCCCGTGATTTACGAAACTTCGTGCGCAAAGAAATAGAAGATAAAATAGTAGGGTATATAATCGATAAAGGCGATTTTTCCTCGATTATGCTCTATATGAAATCAAAGGAAATCAACTTTTTGATTAAATAATTAATTTTTTTCAAAAAAAGACTTGATTTTTTGCGGGGATTATGTTATTATAATTCCCGTCCTCTGCAGGTGTAGTTCAATGGTAGAACTCCAGCCTTCCAAGCTGGTCACGTGGGTTCGATTCCCATCACCTGCTCCATAACCACAGATCCACTCGGGTCTGTGTTTTTTTATGTTTATTTTTGCGAGTGAATTACATAGTAAAAACTGCAAGCCGAAGCTTGCAGTTTTTTGTTTTGCGAAAGTTGTTATGTATTAGCTATGGCTGTAGCGGTCATTGCCTCTTAGCGGCTGTGCGACTGTAAATAATAACGCGAAGCTCATATAAAAGTTTTCGAATCAATCATCAATGCTAATCTTAACGTCTCCCGTATCGGTTTTGATTTCGCATTTACCTCCGCGTGTGGATTTTGGAACATTAATTCTACCTGTGTCAGATTCTACCAAGAATATTTTGTCGGAAAGCAAACTGCCTCGTATATCACCTGTGTCTGTTTCAGCGATAATCTCAGCAGCATCACTCTTGTTGAAGATTATGTCTCCTGTATCTCGAAGAATTGAAAATTTAGTTTTTGCAATAACATTTTCTAAAACAATTGAACCTGTGCTTCCCTCTGAATTAAGGTTGCCGCACTTCAAATTATGAAGTTCTGTTTCTCCTGTGGTTGCTGTGAAGCTTGCTTTACCTACGCAATTTAGATTAGAAACCGAAATCTTACCTGTGGAAACCGAAAGGTCAATGGTTCCTGCGTTTGCATCTGAAACCGATATGTTACCTGTAGAAGTTTTAACCTTGTATTTCCTTTCAGCTGATGCATTTATTGCTACAGAGCCGGTTGTTGCTTTAATATCTATGTTTTCGAAAATGTATTCATCTGGTATTTCAATTTTACCGGTGTCTGAGCATATAGTGAGGGAATTATATTTATCTACGGGAATATTAACTGTAATCTTTGGAGTGCTGAATGAAATTCCTATGTATTCATACCATTCTCTTGTATCGTTAATCTCAATTGAAAGGGTATCCTCTTTTGCAGAAACAGTATGTAATACGTTTTGTTGTTCATAGCAAGTTATAGTGGTTTTTCCGTTTTCTGAGGGAACGAAAATTATGTCGGCGGTGTCGGTCAATATAGATATATTATCAAATTTTTTATTGATTTTGTAATCGTTTGTCTCATATTTTGTTGTTTGCAGTTTTGTGAAATCCCAATTATAAATCGACATCACAGTGCAAAAAATCATACCAACAATAAAAACACCTAAAGCTATGATAACAAACCATTTTCCCTTCTTGTTGTTCATAATATATCCTCCCTGTAATTCAAAAAAAGCACCCGAAAGGGTGCTTTAAATGATTTATTTAACCTTAACTGTCTTGGTTTTGCAGTATGCACCGTAGTATGTTTTACCGCTGACCTTTTTAAAGGCACGAACCTTTACATAGTAGGTTTTCTTTGTAGTGAGTTTTGTAATGGTCTTCTTTGTGGAAGAAACCTTGAGGGTTTTGGCTTTTTTGAAGGATTTGTTTGTAGAGTATTTGATTTCGTATCCGCTGACACTTGAATCCTTCTTATAAGAAATTTTAATTTGCTTTTTGCCGGCAGTAAGCTTAAGGTTAGAAACCGCTTTAGGGTTGATTGTGTAGTAAAGCGTTTTTGTGCCTGAGTAGTTACCCTTAAATTTAATTGTAATCTTGAACTTGCCGATGTTTTTGCTACTTTTAGTTCCGCTTACAGTGTAGTATTTAGAAGAAATTGTCTTGCCCTTAGAATTCTTAATCACGATAGAAGGCTTGATATATTTTCTTGTATAGGTGAATGATGTTTTGGAAAGCTTAACGGTTTTAGCGGCATAGATGGTGGTGGTATTCGAAATTTTGCCGCACACGGTACATTTTTTTACTGTTTTACCGTTTTTCTTAAGGGTAGCTCTGGTTGTTGTGGTTTTGTAACTGTGGGACTTTTTGGCTATTGTTTTTTGAGCGGTTAGAATTTTATCACATACCGAACATTTACTGCCTTGGGTAAGACCTGATTTTGTGCAGGTCGCAGCTCTGCCTTTGATTGTTTTTGATACGTGACCCTTTGGGGAAATTTTTTCGGTGTAGTAATCATCACAATTTCTGCAGGTGAAGGTTTTAATACCAGATTTTGTACAGGTAGGTGATTTTGTAGTTATGCCTTTGTCGTATGTGTGACCGACCGCTGGGAGCAGGTCATCGATATAAGAATCCCCGCAATCGCAAAAATAAGTTGTGTAACCATCCTGTGTGCAGGTGGGGATAACTACATTTTTTCTGTAGCTGTGGCCATTAGCAGGGACCTCATCGTCAATATAAGCATCACCACAGTGACAGGTATGGGTTGTATATCCCGTTTCGATGCAAGTGGGGTAGGTTATATCTGCCGAGTAAGTGTGACCTGTAGCGGCGATAGCGACGGTTTTGGAATCTTTACAAGAGGTGCAGGTAAATGTTTTGACACCATCTTGAATACAGGTAGGGTCTTTAGTTACTGAGCCTATATAATTATGTCCTTTTGCAGAAACTTTTTTGGTTTTATAACTGTATCCACATTTTAGACAGGTGTATGTGGTGTAACCTTCTTCAGTACAGGTAGGAGCAGTAACTATTTCTTGGTATCCGTGACCATCAGCAAAAGCTCCGTCCTCAATATAGGAGTCGCCGCAGTCAGAACAGGTGTATGTAGTGAAACCGTCTTGTGTGCAGGTGTGTTCGGTTACTTTAGCTATATAATTATGACCGTTGGCAGGAGTTTCATCGGCTACGTACGAATCTTTACATTTTGAGCAGGTATATGTGGTGTGACCGCCCGTAGTACAGGTAGGAGCGGTTACGACTACGCCGTAACTATGACCGAGTGCTTGAGTTTCGCAATCGACATATGAATCGCCGCAGGTTGAGCAGGTGTGGGTGGTGAAGCCGTTATCTGTGCAGGTGGGTGCGGTTGTTACCGAACTGTAACTATGTCCCAATGCCTCGACAACAGCATCGGTGTAGGAGTAACCGCACTTGCAGGTATGGGTGGTGTATCCGTTAGTTGTGCAGGTAGGAGCTGTTACCTTCGAGGTGTATCCTACGTGGGATAGGGTTACGGTTTTGTTGAAGGTGTTGTTGGGGGAATATGTAACAATACCTTTGGTTATTATCTCCTCAACCTTGAATCTGAAATTGTGAGAACCTGAAACGTCTGAGCCTTTGTTGGATTTTAAAGTAAACTCAAATAAAGCATATTTACCGTCCTCGGCAGTTTCAACATCCTCGAATATCAGAGAATTTGAGCTGTGATATATTAAAAATCTGTTGGTATCGATGGTGTTGTAATCGAACACCCAGGCAGAATTGATAAGTGGAGTTACAGAGGTTACTGTGTAACCGACGGGGGGAGACATAATAAACTGAAGACCTATTATATTTTGTTTACCTTCAGGTATAGAAAAACTTACTTTGATTTTTTCGGTACAGGAAGAACCGGGGGATAAATCGAAACATTCATCACCCGCAGCTGATACAAAATTATTAGAGGGCACGAGACTCATAATAAACAATAG
>JAZNQM010000008.1:0-6065 GCA_045590175.1 Acutalibacteraceae bacterium
CCAAACAAATGCTAGTATAAATACTAATAAAAAGTAATTGGCTATAAAACCAAGCGTAACTAATATCTTTTTAAAATATAGTTTAATCATAATCCTCACCAACCTTTAAGTGTATTATAGCATAAAAGCGGAAATAAATCAATGCGGAGCATCACATCGTTTGTGCGAAGCACTACACTGTTTGCCGAAGGCAACATCGTTTTGTGTCCGCAAGCGGAATGATGTTGACCTGCGGTCAAATGATGTTTGCAACTGCGTTGCAAAACGATGTTGTGTCCTGCGGACACAAACACAAAAAGAAAACACTTCCCAAAAGGAAGTGTTTCTTTTTGGAGGCACCACCCGGATTTGAACCGGGGCATAAAGGTTTTGCAGACCTCTGCCTTACCACTTGCCTATGGTGCCGTATTTAGTTTTAAAAAGAGGACGCTTAAAGTGTATAACTTTAAGCGTCCTTTGGAGCGGATTACGAGGCTCGAACTCGCTACCTCCACCTTGGCAAGGTGGCGCTCTACCAGATGAGCTAAATCCGCACACATGGTGCCTCCGGTCGGAATTGAACCAACGACACGTGGATTTTCAGTCCACTGCTCTACCAACTGAGCTACAGAGGCAAATGGCGACCTGGATGGGACTCGAACCCACGACCTCTAGCGTGACAGGCTAGCGTTCTAACCAGCTGAACTACCAGGCCAAAGATGGTGGGAACAATAGGGCTCGAACCTATGACCCTCTGCTTGTAAGGCAGATGCTCTCCCAGCTGAGCTATGCTCCCACATCTCAAGTGCCGCCTATCGGCGACGAACATTATAATACCACAACTCGTTCGCTTTGTCAACACTTTTTTAAAAATATTTTTTAATTTTTCGCAAGTGCTCTGACTTCGTCGGGAGTGAATTTATAATTCTTGTTGCAGAAGTGACAATTCAGCTCGATTTCGGGCATTTCGTCTGCCAATTTTCTAAGCTCGTCGGGGCCGAGAGTGACCAGAGCCTTCATAACTCTTTCCCTCGAACAATCACATTTATATGCAACGTCCTGAGTATATAGAACCTCTACCTCAAAGCCCTCTAAAGCTGCATCAACGATTTCTTTTATGGTCTTGTTTTCGGCGAGCATAGTTGTAACAGGCTTGAGCTTACCAATGTTTTCTTCAATTTTGTCTATGGTCGTATCGTCGGCACCCGGGAGCAACTGCAGAAGGAAGCCGCCTGCACAAGCAACACTACGTTCACCGTTGACAAGCACACCCAAAGCACAAACGGTGGGTATCTGTTCGCTGGTGGCATAGTAGGAGGTAATATCCTCGGCAATCTCGCCTGTTACCAAGGGCACAATGCCGCTGTAGGGTTCTTTTAAGCCTACGTCCTTGAGAACGTACAGGTGTCCGTTCTTGCCAACCGCACCGCCCACGTCTAATTTACCGTTAGCTTTGGGTGGTATTGTTACGTGGGGATTCTCTACATAACCCTTAACGTCGCCGTTTGGGTCGGCAACAACTACCAAAGAGCCTGTAGGACCGTCTGCCTTAACCCTTAAGGTAAGGCTGTTTTCCTCGCCCTTCATCATATTGCCCATCATTGTACCTGCGGTGAGAAGTCTGCCCAACGCGGCGGTAACAACGGCGGTGGTATCGTGGATATTCTTTGCCTGCTCCACCATATCTGTTGTGTCAACGGCGGATATCATAACCGCGCCGTCAGAGGTTATACAGCGTATAAGTTTTCCCATTTTAGTTCACCTTTTTTGTTACATAATAAACCCGCTCTGAAGTGTCATTTTGCGGTTCGCGGGTAAGGTCATCGAAAACCGCAAGAGTTTCCAGCCCTGCCTTTTCCAAAGCTTTCTTGATTTGCAGTGGAGAGTATGCCCTTTCGGAAAATTCATCACTTTCTCGGCGGTACATACCGTTTTCTTCCGGTGCGAAAAAGTCAAGATAAATATCGGTTTTGAGGGTATCGTCGGTAAAATTCTGCCAGCAACACATAACTTCGTCGGTTTCGGTGATAAAGGCATTGTCGCCAAGAATTTCCCTATGCTTATATTCGGTGTTGAGGTCGAATATGAAAAGCTTGCCAGGTTCCAGAAAGAGGGAAACCTTGCCTAACGTGTCGCACAGCTCCCCGTAATCGGTTATATGGTTAAGGCTGTCCATAAGGCAGACCGCTCCGTCAACAGTGCCATAAAGGTCGAGCTCGGCACCGCTTTGGTTAAGGAAAAGTCCCTCGGGCAGCTTCTCGCGAGCAGAACTTAGCATATCCTCCGAGGGGTCAACACCGATGGTTTCAATACCTGCTTCGGCAAATCTTTTTGTGAACTCACCCGAGCCACAGCCCAGGTCTAAAAGCAGGGTAGGAGAGTCACCGAATTCACGAAATAACCCTAACACATATTCGGCTCGCTCGTCATACTGTGCATCTGCCATAAGCAGGTCGTAGAATTCAGAAAATGCGTTGTAACTCATATTACAATCACTCCGAAAGTGCAGCTTCGATTGCCGCCTTCAGTCTTTCTAAGCCTTCACCGTTTTGAGAGGAGAAGGGGAAAAAGAGGGTGTCCTCGGGCAGACCGTCGAACTGTTCAGCGAAATCCTCAAGGCGATTTTTATATTCGGTCTTGTTAAGCTTGTCACTTTTTGTAAGCACGATTATAAATTTATAGCCGGTGCTGATAAGATAGTTAATCATCGAAACATCATCGGCTGTGGCGGGGTGACGCATATCCACAAGCTGTACCACCAATTTTATATTTCTGCCGGAGGAGAAGTAATGCTCCATAAGCTCTGCCCAACGTTCCTTTTCTGAGAAGGAAACCTTGGCATAGCCGTAGCCAGGCAGGTCGGCAAGACGCACGTCACTTTCGCGGAAAAAGTTTACGGTAACAGTTTTCCCGGGCTTTGTGCTGACACGGGCGAGAGCCTTTCTGCCCACAAGCTTATTAATAAGAGAGGATTTACCCACGTTTGAACGACCCGAAAAGCAGATTTCGGGAAGGTCGGAAGGGGGCAACTGCCCCGACAGACCGTGGGCACTTTCAAAGGAGAAGTTATTATAGTTCATAATTAAACTCCAGGTTATATTTTTTATTGACGGGCAGAGGCTCGATGGGTAACCGAGGTAGGAGGTGTGAGGGTGTCGCTCTCCGCCTTTTTAACACTGCCTGCAAGGGCTTTTGTCACAACGTCCCAGGCATTATCCACAGGAATAAATTGAATTTTCTCCAATACCTTAGGGTCAACCTCCGAAAGGTCGGGCTCGTTGGCGGCGGGGATAAAGACGGTCTTTACTCCAGCGGTATATGCTGCCATGGATTTTTCGGGCAGACCTCCGATGGGCAATACTCTGCCACGGAGGGTGATTTCACCTGTCATAGCAACGTCACGTTTTATTGGTATTCCCGTTAAAGCAGAAACCAAAGCTACCGTCATTGTGATACCTGCCGAGGGTCCGTCCTTGGGGATTGCAGCCTCGGTGGCGTTTATGTGGAAATCCTTGGTTTTGTAAAACTCTTTATCAATGCCAAGCACTTCGGCAATGCTTCGAACGTAACTTAGTGCTGTGCGGGCTGATTCCTGCATAACGTCGCCGAGAGAACCTGTCAGTTCCAGCTTTCCACTGCCCTCAAGCACCGAAGCCTCAAGCTGCATCAACGTACCGCCAACCTGGGTCCAGGCAAGGCCGTTCACAACACCCACCTCGTCGAATGGGAGAAGCTGTTCGTCCTTGAATTTGGGGTTGCCTAAGAATTCTTTAAGGTTATTCTGTGTGATGGTAAGAGCCTTCGTTTCACCCGAGGCCTTGCCAACTGCCGCTTTTCTGCAGATTCTGCCAATCATCTGTTCAAGCTTTCTTACACCTGCTTCGCGGGTGTAGTAATCAATTATGCCGTAAATAGCAGAAGCGGCAAATTTGCAATCTGATTTCTCAATGCCGTTTTTCTTCATCTGCTTGTCAATGAGATATTTTTTGGCGATGTTGAACTTGTCCTGACGGGTATAACCGCTGAGTTCGATTATCTCCATTCTATCGCGCAAAGGGGCGGGAATGGTATCTAAGGTGTTGGCAGTTGTCAGGAAAAGTACGCGGCTCAGGTCAAAGGGCATATCAATAAAGTGGTCTTTAAAGCTATTGTTTTGCTCGGGGTCCAAAACCTCTAAGAGAGCTGAGGAGGGGTCGCCCTTGTAGTCGGCACCTAATTTGTCAATTTCATCAAGAAGTATAACCGGATTGGCGGTGCCTGCTTGCTTTACAGCATCAATTATTCTGCCGGGCATGGAGCCGAGATAGGTCTTACGGTGACCGCGGATTTCAGCCTCGTCGCGAACACCACCCAAGGATATTCTCTGGAAGCGGCGGTCCATCGCATTTGCAACCGAACGGGCGATGGAGGTCTTACCAACACCGGGAGGACCAACAAGACAGAGTATACTGCCTCCCATTGTACCTGTGAGATTGTGAACAGCCAGGGCTTCAATGATTCTTTCCTTGACCTTTTCCAGCCCGTAGTGCTCTCGTTTGAGAACGGCAGTTGCTTTTTTGATGGAGTCGTTGTCCTTTGTGTAAACGCCCCAAGGCAGAGCAATACAGGTGTCGAGATAATTTCTGACAACGGTTGCTTCCTGGGAGCCAAAGGGCATTTTGCGAAGCTTGTCGGCTTCGGATAAAAGCTTTTCCTTGACCTCGTCGGGGGCTAAGAGGGAACGGATTTTTTCACTGAGCTCAAAGGCTTCGTCGTTGGGGTCAGAGTCACCGTAAAGCTCCTCGTTAAGAGCTTTGATCTGCTCTCGCATATAATACTCTCGGTGGTTTTCGTCCATCTGCACCTTGACCTTTTCGGCGATTTCGGCATCGATGGTTAAAAGCTCGGTTTCGCGGGTGAGAATTTCGGTAACAAGCTCAACCCTCTTGAGGGGAGAAGCTTCCTCCAAAACCAGCTGCTTGTCCTCTACTGTGAAGGGGAGGTTAGAGGTAATGAAATCCGAAATGAAAGAAAGACTGCCTGTAGCTCGGATGGTCATAACAACATTGTTTGGAAGTCTCGGTGCCACCGCGGCATAGTCTTCGAAGAGGGCTTTGAGATGACGGAGAGCCGCCTCCTTGTAAAGAGCGTTGGCTCGGGTTTTGATGGGCAGAATTTCGGTGAAGTTTCCTACGAGATATTTCGGAGTATCAATTATATTGTGAATAAATACACGCTTGCCGCCTTCTACCAAAACCTTAACCTCAGTATCATTTACCTTGAGCATTTGTCTGATTTTGGCGGTACAGCCGATTTCATATATATCCTCGTGCTTAGGGTCCTCGTCGCGTATATCCTTTTGGGTGACCAGAAGAATTTCCTTTCCGCTATCCATAGCGTGGTTAAGTGCTGCAATGGAGCGGTCACGACCCGCATCGAAATGAAGAAGCATACCCGGAAACATAACCAACCCTCTCAAGGGAATGAGGGGCAATGATTCGGGCATAAACTGTGGGTTATCCTGCATAAATATCCTCCTGTAGATGAAGTCTGCAAAAAGCAGAACGGGTGTTTACAATAGTTAAGTCCTATAATTATACTACATAAATAAAAAAACTGCAAGCAAAAACTAAAACGTACTCATAAATTTTAATTTTGTTTACAAAAAATATATATTTTAAGTTTTTCTGCGAAAAAGTTGTTGAGTTTTGTCGTTACAAATGATACAATATAGGTTAAGAAAAAATGCAAATGAGGAGTTTTTTTATGGAAACAACAAAAAGAAGTAGTTTTACCGGCCGTCTCGGCTTTGTGTTAGCGGCGGCAGGCTCGGCGGTAGGTCTTGGAAATATATGGAGATTTCCTTATCTTGCCGCAAAATACGGCGGCGGTATATTCCTGCTCGTCTATTTAGTTTTGGCGGTAACCTTCGGCTTTGCCCTTATGGTAACCGAAATCGCCATCGGCAGAAAGACAGGTCTTTCTGCAATCGGTGCTTTCAAGAAGCTTGATAAACGTTTCAGCTTCGTGGGCTACTTGGCGGCAATCGTTCCCGCAATCATCCTTCCTTACTACTGTGTAATCGGCGGATGGGTAACCAAATACCT
>JAZNQM010000009.1:0-8496 GCA_045590175.1 Acutalibacteraceae bacterium
GGCAATGCTTTCCTTTTTGCCGATCTGAGAACCTGTGGGGTCAAGATAGGTGCTTCCCATACCGAGGTCGGAAGCGGCAACCTCAAAGGCACAGCGGGTGCGGGTGCTGGTCTTTTCAAAAATCAAGGCAATGTTTCTGCCCTTCAAGGTGTCGTGGGGAGTGTGGCTCTTTTTCTTTTCCTTATATTCAGCCGCCAAATCCAAAAGATACAAAAGCTCGTCGCGGTTAAAATCTAAAAGTTTGAGAAAATCTCTGCCTTTGAAATTCATAATTCTTTACTCCTTTTCGGTTGCGGCTTTGATAACCGCCACAGCCTTTTTCAGCTGTTCCATAGTTATATTGAGAGGGGGCAGAAGGCGAACCTTATCCTTTGCCTTGATAACCAAGACACCATTTGCCATACAATCCTTAATAATCTCCCCTGCGTCGCGGCGGGTGGTGAGCCCTAACATAAGACCCATACCGCTGATGGAGAGGATACCGTGGCAGCCGGTGAGTTCACTCTTTATATATTCCGACTTTTCTCTGACCGAGCTGAGCAGGTCATCGTCAAGCCTTTTGAGAACGCTTAAAGCTCCTGCACAGCAAACAGGATTGCCGCCAAAGGTGGAGCCGTGGGAGGAGGGAGTCAGCACCTTTTCACACTTTTCAAACATCATTGTGGCACCCAATGGCAGACCGCCGCCCAAGCCTTTGGCGGTGGAAACGATGTCGGGGTTTATTCCGTAGTTCATATATCCGTAAAGCTGACCTGTTCTGCCGTTTCCTGTCTGCACCTCGTCAACAATCATCAGTATATCCTCTGCTGCGGCGATTTCTGCAATGGCTTTAACAAAGTCGGGTTCGAGGGGCATTACACCACCCTCGCCCTGCACGGTTTCAAACATAATTGCGGCGGTTTTGTGTGCCGCCACCTTTGATTTCAAATCCTCAATATTATTGGCTTCCACATAGTCGAAGCCCTCTGTGAGGGGTAGAAAATCCTTGTGGAAAACATCCTGGCCTGTGGCGGCAAGGGTGGTTACGGTTCTGCCGTGGAAGCTGTTTTTGAGGGTGAGTATTACGTTGTATTCACTGCCCTTTTTCTCGGCAGCGTACTTTCTTGCCACCTTTATAGCACACTCGTTTGCCTCGGCACCCGAGTTGGAAAAGAACACCTTTTTAGCCCCTGTTTTTTCACAAAGAAGCTTGGCAAGCTCTACTTGAGGCTCGGTGTAATAAAGGTTGGAAATATGCTGCAGCTTACCTAATTGCTCGGTTACAGCCGCAACCCATTCCTCGTCGGCGGCACCGAAGGTATTAACCGCGATACCCGAGGAAAGGTCGATGTATTCCTTGCCATCCTCGTCCCGAAGCAAAGCCCCCTTACCCTCTTTAATCACAACAGGAAAGCGGGCATAGGTGGAGGCAATGTACTGCTCATCAAAAAGTTTAACGCTCATCGTCGTGGTCCTCCGAAACCATTGTACCGGCACCCTCGTCGGTGAGGGTTTCGATAAGCAGAGAATGAGGTACTCTGCCGTCCATTATAATAACCTTTTTAACGCCGCGGTGGATAGCATCAATGCAGCATTCAACCTTGGGAATCATACCGCCCGAAATGGTGCCGTCCTCGAAAAGCTTAACAGCACCCTTGATGTCTATGTTGGGGATGATGGAATCGGGGTCGTCCTTGTCGCGGAGTACACCTGCAATATCGGTCATTGAAATAAGTCTTTCGGCGCCGAGAGCACCCGCAATATATGCAGCGGCGGTGTCGGCATTGATGTTATAAACGTTGCCCTCTTTATCACAGCCAACGGTGGAAACAACGGGGATGTATCCGTGGTGCAAAAGGTCGGTGATGGGGGTTACGTTGACGTTGGTAATTCTGCCGACAAAGCCCAGACGGTCATCCTTGACCTTGGCTTCAATCATACTGCCGTCAATACCCGAAATACCCATAGCGGTTCCGCCCTTGGATTCAAGAAGATTTACAAGGCTCTTGTTGATTTTGCCCGCCAATACCATCTGCACAACCTCGGCGGTTTCCCTGTCGGTAACGCGAAGTCCGTCGACAAACTTTGTTTCTTTTCCGATTTTTGCTAAAGTTTCGGTGATTTCAGGACCACCGCCGTGAACGAGGACAACCTTAACACCAATGAGCCACAGAAGAACGATGTCCTCCATAACCTGCTGCTTCAGTTCCTCGTTTATCATAGCGTTGCCGCCATATTTTACAACCACAATTTTGTTGTTATACTTCTTTATGTAGGGGAGGGCTTGGGTCAGCACCTCTGCCCTTTGGGCGTTTGTTAAATCCAATGACATAACTATACTCCTTATGTTCTGTAGTCGCCGTTGATTTTTACATATTCATAGGTGAGGTCACAGCCCCAGGCGGTAGCAGAAAAATCGCCGCTGCCAAGGTCTATGAGAATTTCAATTTCATCCTCTAAAAGGATCTCCTTAGCCTTTTCCTCGCTGAAGGGGATGCCCGCACCGTTTACACAAACGGGTATTTCACCCTTGGCACTCTTAAACGCCACGTCGATTTTGCTGACGTCAACTGCGGCACCGCTATAGCCAATGGCACAAAGCACGCGACCCCAGTTGGCATCGGCACCGAACATTGCCGCCTTGGTGAGGGAGGAGCAGATAACCGATTTTGCAACTGTTTTGGCAATCTCCTCGGTTTCGCCGCCCCCCACCTTGCATTCAAGCAGCTTGGTTGCACCCTCTCCGTCTCCTGCAATACATCTGCAAAGGTAAACGGTTACTGTGTTGAGAGCCTTCATAAAGGCTTCGAAGTCCTCACCCTCCGACACAATGGGGGTGTTGCCCGCCATTCCGTTTGCAAGGACGGTTACCATATCGTTTGTGGAGGTGTCACCGTCTACACTTACCATATTGAAGGTGTTTTTAATATCACTACTCAAAGCCTTTCGGAGCATTTCGGGGGAAATGCAGCAGTCGGTGGTGATAAACACAAGCATTGTTGCCATATTTGGGTGAATCATACCGCTACCCTTGGCAATGCCGCCTATCTTACAGGTCTTGCCGCCTATCTCATACTCCACGGCGATTTCCTTAACCTTAGTGTCGGTGGTCATAATTCCCTCAGCCGCAGATAAACTGCCATCCTTCGACAGCACTTTTTTGAGTTGGGGGATGCCGTTCTTTATAGGGGTTATGCTGAGGGGCTGACCGATAACACCTGTAGAGGCTACCACAACGTCTGTGGCAGAAATGCCCAAAGCCTCGCCTACAAGAGCACAGGTTTCCTCGGCAATCTCGATGCCGTTAGCGTTGCAGGTGTTGGCGTTACCGCTGTTGCAGATAACCGCCTGTGCCCTGCCGTCGGATATATTATTCTTGGTTACGGTCAGAGGTGCGCCTTTAACAAGGTTAGTTGTGTAAACCGCCGCCGCAGAGGCGGGAGTTTCGCTGACAATCATAGCCAAATCCTTTTTGGTATGATTCTTTCTTATACCGCAATGCACACCGCCTGCAGTGAAGCCCGTTGCGGCACAAACGCCGCCGCTTATTATCTTCATAATTATTCTCCTATATTTCTAATCCCTCGGTTTTATCGGCGCCGAGAATGATGTTCATACATTCCACCGCAGAGCCCGAAGCTCCCTTGCCGAGGTTGTCGTATCTTGCAATCAAAAGGATTCTCTCGTCGTTGCCCGAAACAGAAATTTCCATACTGTCCTTGCCCTCCAGACGGTTTGCCGAAACGAAACCGCCTTCTGAGAAATCCTCCCGGAAGGAAACCACGGGGCCGCAATACTTTTCGCGATATGCCGCCTTGATATCCTCAACACCGAAGCCCTCTTTCAGCTGACCTGCAAAGAGAGGAATCGTTACCTCCATACCGCTGTAGAAATCACCAACAACGGGGATGAAGGCGGGCTCCTTTTCGATGCCTGTTATCTCCTTCATTTCGGGGAGGTGCTTGTGGGATTGGGTGATGCCGTACTGTCTTGGGGCTTGCAAAAGCGGGTCTTTTTCCATACTCTCATATTCGGCAATCATCTTCTTGCCGCCGCCCGAATAGCCTGTGAGAGAGAAGCAGGAAAGCAGGGCATCCTTGCCGATTATTCCCTTTTCAACGAGGGGATATATAAGGGCAATAAAGCCGCTGGCGTGACAACCGGGGTTGGCAATACGCTTGGAGCCTTTTATCTTCTCCTCGTGGTTTTTCGACAGCTCGGGGAAGCCGTATGCCCAGTCGGGATTTGTTCGGTGGGCGGTGGAGGTGTCGATAACAACGGTATTGTCATTGTCTATAAGCGATACTGCCTCTATTGCCGCCGCATCGGGCAGACAAAGGAAGGCAATATCTGCCGAATTAAGAGCCTCTCGGCGGGCTTCCAAATCCTTGCGGTTTTCCTCGCTCAGACGTATAAGCCGGATATCTTTTCTGCTTTCAAGTCTTTCGGCAATTCTCAGACCCGTTGTGCCTGCACTGCCGTCAATGAATATCTTTTTCATTTAATAACTCCGTGAAATATTCTATCTGTTTTTTTACCGATTCGGGTCCTGTGCTGCCTGCGGAAATACGCTTGTTTACACAGGTCTCAAGGGAAATTTCGGAATATAAATCCTCCGAGAAGCCGGGGTCAAATTCCTTGTATTTTTCCAGAGGAAGGTTTTCGAGAACGTAGCCGTTCTTAATGCAGAAGCCCACAATTTCGCCCACGTGCTTATAGGCAGTTCTGAAGGGCATACCCTTTTTAACAAGGTAGTCGGCAAGGTCGGTGGCATTGATGAAGCCTTCGCCTGCCGCTTTGTACATATTGTCCTTATGCACATTCATTGTGGCAACCATGGGAGCGAAAATGCTAAGGCACTTTTTAACGGTGTCAACCGCGTCGAATATTGCCTCCTTATCCTCCTGCATATCCTTATTGTAGGCAAGCGGAAGCCCCTTCAAGGTGGTGAGCAGAGCCATCAGGTCGCCGTATACTCTGCCGGTTTTACCCCTGACTAATTCCGCCATATCGGAATTTTTCTTTTGGGGCATAATGCTGGAGCCTGTGGTGTAGCTGTCGTCCAGCCCAACAAACTTGAATACCCAGCTTGACCAGAGGATTATCTCCTCGGAAAGTCTTGACAAATGCATCATTAAAATTGAAAATGCCGACATAAGCTCCAAGCAAAAATCTCTGTCGGACACACCGTCGATGCTGTTAAGGGATATACCTGTGAAGCCAAGACGCTCAGCCTCAAAGCTACGGTCGGTGTTGTAGGTAGTGCCCGCCAGCGCACAGGAACCGATGGGGCACTGAGAAAGCATTCTTGCCTCTGCGTCTCCGATTCGGTCGAAATCCCTTTTAAGCATAAAAGCATAGCTTAAAATATGGTGGGCAAAGGTGATGGGTTGAGCCCTTTGGAGGTGGGTGTAGCCCGGCATTATGGCATCGGTATTCTTTTCAGCCACTTCCTTTATAGCCTTAATAAGCTTTAAGATAAGTCCGCCGATTTCCTCGCACTCTGCACCAAGGTAAAGCCTTACGTCAAGAGCCACCTGGTCGTTACGGCTTCTTGCTGTGTGGAGCTTCTTGCCCGCGTCGCCGATTCTTTTTGTCAGCTCCGATTCAATGAACATATGGATATCCTCAGCATCCATATCGAAGGGCAGCTCGCCCTTTTCAATATCCTCTAAAATGCCGCCGAGACCGTTGATAATCTCCGCCTTTTCGCCTTCGGTGATAATTCCCTTATCCCCCAGCATTTTTGCGTGCACAATAGAGCCGATTATATCCTGCTTATACATTCTCGAGTCAAAATGGATGGAAGAATTAAAATCGTCCGCTTCCTTGTCGAGAGCCTTTTGAAACCTGCCTGCCCACATTTTATCCATAGTAAATACCTGCTTTATAAAAATTGTACAGTGTGGCAGAGATAACTCCGCCACACCTTGAGTTTTAATTATTTATTAAGACCGTTCTTTTCCTTCATCTTTGCATAGACCTTTACGGGCAGACCGTAGAGGTTGATGAAGCCCTGAGAATCCTTCTGCTCGGAAACCTCATCCTCGTCGAAGGTGGCGATTTCGGGGTCGTAGAGGGAGAAGGGAGAGGTAACGGCGGCGTTAATCATATTGCCCTTGTAGAGCTTGAGGGTAACGTCACCCGTTACGGTACGCTGGGTGGTCTTAACGAAGCTGAGGATTGCCTCAGTGAGGGGGGTGAACCACTGTGCATTGTATACAAGCTCTGCCAGCTTCTGAGCAACCAAAGCCTTGTAGTGTGCGGTTTCCTTATCGAGGCAGATGCTTTCAAGCACCTCGTGTGCTTTGTAGATTATAGCACCGCCGGGAGTTTCGTAAACACCGCGGCATTTCATACCAACAAGTCTGTTTTCAACAATGTCAAGAAGGCCGATACCGTTTGCACCGCCTACCTTATTGAGGGTGTCAACCAACTCTACAGCGTCCATTTCCTTGCCGTCAATAGCAGTGGGAACGCCCTGCTCAAAGTGAATCTTAACGTAGGTGGGCTTGTCGGGAGCCATTTCGGGAGAAACACCCATCTCAAGGAAGCCTTCCTTGTTGTACTGAGGCTCGTTGGCAGGGTCCTCAAGGTCGAGACCCTCGTGGGAAAGGTGCCAGATGTTCTTATCCTTTGAGTAGTTGGTTTCGCGGTTAATTTTCAGAGGTACGTTATGAGCCTCTGCGTATTCAATTTCTTCTTCTCTCGATTTGATATCCCACTCTCTCCAGGGAGCGATGATGGGCATATCGGGAGCGAATGCCTTAATAGCAAGCTCGAAACGAACCTGGTCGTTACCCTTACCTGTACAGCCGTGACAGATGGCGTCGGCTCCTTCAGCCAATGCAATCTCGGCAATTCTCTTAGCAATGGGAGGACGAGCAAAGGCGGTACCTAAAAGGTAGTCCTCATATTTTGCACCGGCGGCAACGCAGGGGAAAACGTAGTCCTCTAAGAATTCCTTGGTTAAATCCTCGATGTAGCACTTGGATGCGCCTGTCTTGATTGCCTTTTCCTCAAGACCTTCAAGCTCACTTGCCTGTCCAACGTTACCTGATACTGCGATGATTTCGGGGTTATTGTAGTTTTCCTTGAGCCAAGGAATGATGATGGAAGTATCAAGACCGCCTGAATAAGCAAGCACAATTTTCTTATAATTTTTGTTCATTTCAATTTCCTCCGAACAGCAATTTAAAATTTCGATGTACACATAATACCACAGAATGAATATTTATGCAACACCAAATAGTCGATTTTGCAGATTTTCTTGCAAATTTATAAATAACCGCCTCCCAAAACATCAGTTATTATGCACTTTGACAAAGATTTCAGGATTTTATGCATAATATGCACGAATTTATGTATATTTTCAAAGAATATTCATTTTTATACCTGCTATATGTATATTCTTTCAGGTTGCGAAACGGGGTTGTTTGTGCTATATTTATGTTATTAAAAGTTTTTCAGAGGTGTAACTGTGAAAAGTGTATTGAATTTCGCCCTTGACATCGGCGAAAAAATGCTGACCTGCGGCGGTGAAGTAAACCGAGTAGAGGACAGCGTGTCAAGGATTGCAACGTCTTTGGGTGCAGACCGCACCGACATATTTATAATAACCTCCCATATGACCGCCACGGTATTTGACAGCAATGGTGTTTCCCGCACCCAGACCAGACGAATCAAGGGGAGCGGCACCGACATTGAAAAGCTCCACCGTCTCAACGACCTTTCCCGCCGTATCTGTAACGGTGAGACAAATCTGCAGGATGCCAAAGCGGAGCTCAGAAAAATCGACCAAATTGCGGGCTATCCAACCCCCGTCACCGTCCTGGCACAGGCGGTGATTGCAGGCTCCTTTGCACTGTTTTTCGGCGGTGACCTGCGGGAAGCCCTCTGGGCATTTCTCATTGGCGGTATGCTGCGGGTTGTAACCATTCTTTTAGAGAGGGTCAATGCCAACAATATTTTTTCCAAGTTTCTCTGCTCTTCACTGTCCACCGCATTCTCCCTGCTGCTTGTAAAACTATCGGCTGTAGACACCATCGACAATATAATGATCGGTAACATTATGGCACTTATCCCGGGTGTGGGTTTCACCAATGCCATGCGTGACCTTTTTATGGGGGACAGCATTTCGGGTGTTCTCCGCACCATTGAGGCGGTGCTTTTGGCATTGGCTATTGCGGCGGGATATTTCGCGGTGGTATATGTTTTCGGAGGTGGCACGATATGAGCAAAGCGGAAATCCTGCAAATCATAACCGGTGGCATCGGTTCGGTAGGCTTTGCAATTCTCTTTAACGTGCGAGGCAAGAAGCTGATTGCGGCGATCCTTGGCGGCTTTCTATCCTGGGCGGCTTTCCTATTGTTTCGTATGTTTATAGGCAACGAACCGATTTGCTACTTTTTGGTGTCGGTGCTTATCAGCCTTTACTCAGAAATTATGGCACGTAAGCTTAAAACCCCCACCACAACCTTCCTTATGACCTCCCTCATTCCCCTTATTCCCGGCGGC
>JAZNQM010000010.1:0-8059 GCA_045590175.1 Acutalibacteraceae bacterium
TTTTATATGCAACCATAAAGCTTCATCTCGTAACATCGGTTAATTGCGAGGCGGTAGTTTATCTACCCCTCTGTCGCTAACGCGACATCTCCCCTCTCAAGGGGCGACAAGACCAAACTTCTGCGAAGTACAGCTCCCGGGCGACAAGACAAAGATACTGCGTAAAACAACTATTATCTAATATCTAACATCTATCATCTAACGTCTAACATCTAAAATCTAACATCTAAAGCGATATGTGAGCGTAGCTCACGCGATATATTTGCTGGGCAAATGCGATATGTGAGCATAACTCACGCGATATATTGTCGCCAATGCGACAATAAGAACTAACAACTATCTTCTAACATCTAACATCTAATATCTAACATCTAACATCTAAAATCTAACGTCTAAAATCTAAAATCTAACATCTAAAATCTACCCCGGAGGTTTATTTATGTACCTTCATCTTGGCGGTAATACCGTTGTGAACAGTCGGGATATCGTGGGAATTTTCGACCTGGATACCGTGACTGTAACAAAGCTCGGAAGAGAGTACATCAACCGAGCTTCAAAATCAGGAAAAGTAATAAACGTAACCTTTGATTTACCTAAGTCCTTTGTGCTGACGGTGGAAAGGGGAGAAGAAAGGCTGTATATTTCCCAGCTTGCTCCCGCAACCCTGCTTCGCAGAGCCAAAATAGGAAATTAAAAAATAACAAATAAAAGAACAGAAAAAGAAAAAGGATAAGACTTTGCCATTGGGCAACAAAAGTTAAAGAAAAAGTAAAGGTCTTAATTCAAAATCTGATATCTGTCTTTGGAGGAAAAATAAATGAGTACAGAAAACATCAACAACCAAATAACCGAAGCCTATGACGAAAATTCCATACAGGTTTTGGAAGGTCTTGAGGCGGTTAGAAAAAGGCCGGGTATGTATATCGGTTCAACAGGCGAGAGGGGACTTCATCATCTTGTATACGAGATAGTGGATAACTCCATCGACGAAACCTTAGCGGGCTTCTGCGATAAAATACTTGTTGAGCTGCTGGACGACGGTGTTGTACGAGTAACCGACAACGGCCGTGGTATTCCTGTTGGTATTCATCCTCAGAAAGGAATCCCCACCGTGTCGGTTGTATTTACCATTCTCCACGCAGGTGGTAAATTCGGCGGTAGCGGCTATAAGGTTTCGGGCGGACTTCACGGCGTTGGTGCCTCGGTTGTTAACGCCCTGTCATCCTGGCTGGAGGTTACCATCAAGGACGGACAGCATATTTATATGCAGAGATATGAAAAGGGTAATATTGTAAATGAATTAACAGTAATAGGTGATACCACAGAAACCGGTACCACCGTTACCTTCAAGCCCGACCCCGATATTTTCACCGACACCACCACCTACGACTATGACACCCTTCTTTTAAGACTCCGCGAACAGGCATTCCTTAATGCAGGTATCCGTGTTGTACTTAAGGATTGCAGAACAGACGTACCCGAGCCCCGTGAGGACGACCTTCACTTTGAGGGCGGTATCAAGAGCTACGTTGAATATCTGCTTGAAAAATCCAAGAAGGACCGACTTAACTCCGATGTAATTTATCTTAATACTCAGCAGGGTGACTCCGCCGCCGAGATTGCTTTTATCTGGTCAACGGGATACTATACTAACATTATGTCCTTTGCCAACACAATCCACACCGTAGACGGAGGTACCCACGCGTCCTCCTTCCGCAATGCTTTGGTTCGCGCTGTCAATAAATATGGACTTAAGTTCAAGTTCTTAAAGGAAGCCGATGCCAAGCTTAAGGCAGAGGACGTTATGGAAGGCTTAATCGCCGTTGTGTCTGTAAAGCTCACCGATGCTCAGTTTGAGTCCCAGACCAAGGCAAAATTGGGTAATACCGCAATGGGTACTCTGGTCAGCTCTATGATGGCAGACCAGCTGGCAACCTATTTAGAGGAAAATCCCGCCGAAGCCAAGATAATAATGGAAAAATGTATTTCGGCGGCAGGTGCCCGTGAGGCGGCTCAGAAGGCTCGCGACTTAGAAAGAAAGAAAACAGGTGCAGGCGGCAGACAGCGTCTCCCCGAAAAGCTTGCCGACTGTATTTCCAAGGACCCCAACGAAACCGAAATTTTCATCGTCGAGGGAGATTCTGCGGGCGGTTCTGCCATTAAGGGCAGAAACTCCAACTATCAGGCAATTCTCTCCCTTTGGGGTAAGATGCTGAATGTTGAAAAGGCAAGAATCGACAAGGTCTACGGCAACGATAAGCTGACCCCTGTTGTTATTTCATTGGGAACAGGTATCGGCGACAACTTTGACATCAACAAGCTTCGCTACGGTAAGATTATCATTATGGCCGATGCCGACGTTGACGGTGCCCACATCAGCACTCTGCTTATGACCTTTTTCTACCGCTATATGCCTCAGCTTATTGAGGACGGACACGTGTATATCGCACAGCCTCCTCTTTACAGAGTCAAGAGAGGTAAGCAGCAGTTCTATGCCTTCTCCGACGAAGAAAGAGATATGTATATCGAAAAGCTGGGCGGCAAGGCTGACGTTCAGAGATATAAGGGTCTTGGTGAAATGGATGCAGACCAGCTCTGGGAAACCACAATGGACCCCGAGGTTCGCTCAATGCTCCGTGTGGAAATTGAGGATGCAGAAAAGGCAGATGCCGCAATCACTATGCTGATGGGTGACGAGGTTGAACCTCGCCGACTTTTCATCGAAGAAAATGCTCAGTATGTGCAAAATCTTGACGTATAGGGAGAGCTGGCAGATGAAAGAAATTAATTTTTCCTATGCTCAAAGTGCCGAATTTACCAAAAAAGCGGTTGAGCATTCGGGAGTTTACACAATCACCCGCGGCAAGAAAATACTGTTCAGCCTGCTTTGTGCATTCATAATAGGTAATTCGGCATACGCTATGATTACCACCGCCGAGATTTCCTTTAAGCACATATTTTATATTGTTTTCGGGCTGGCAATTCTTGCCTATACCTGGCTGTTGCCCAAATTTTTAACCAATAAAAAAATAAAATCCGTAAACCCCGAGGAAATGGTAGAAATTTCTCTTAAACCCTCGGAGCTTATGGAGAAAAAGGGCGAAAAGGAAACCAAAATCACCGCCTCCACCTTCAGAGGTTACTTAAAGGGTGACGGAATTTTCACAGTGTTTTCCACTGGGGGATATATATCCATCCCCACCGACAGCCTCACCGAAGAAGAAAAGGCGGATATGGAAGAAATGTTAGAGTATTTCCACAACCCCGATTATTTTAAGTCGGCAGAGGAAAAAGCGGCAGAGGCTGAACCCGAGTTCGAGCCCTTTGTTCCCCCCGACGATTTCGTACCCGAGGAAGAATCCACAACTTTAGAAAACGAGGACGCAGAAAATGAGTGAAGAAATTAAGAATGAATTAGAGGAAAAGGAGCCCGCCCAGATTGGTAACATAACGGGCGTTGAAATTGCGGGAGAAATGAAAAAGCGTTTCCTTGACTACGCTATGTCGGTTATCGTTGCCCGTGCTCTGCCCGACGTTCGCGACGGCTTAAAGCCTGTTCACAGAAGAATTTTATATACAATGTATGAAAACGGTCTGACCCCCGACGTTGCTCACCGTAAGTGTGCCGACACTGTTGGTGCGGTGCTGGGTCGTTACCATCCCCACGGTGACGCCTCTGTTTACGACGCAATGGTTCGTATGGCTCAGGACTTCTCCCTTCGCTATATGATGATTGACGGTCACGGTAACTTCGGTTCCATCGACGGTTATGCCGCCGCTGCCTACCGTTACACCGAGTCCAGAATGAGCAAGCTTTCTCTTTATATGTTGGAGGACATCGAGAAGGACACCGTTGACTTTGTTCCCAACTACGATGACCGCTTGAAGGAACCCACCGTGCTTCCCGCCCGCTTCCCCCAGCTGTTGGTTAACGGCTCTAACGGTATCGCCGTTGGTATGGCAACCAATATCCCGCCTCATAATCTCGGCGAGGTTATCGACGGTATGTGCCACCTAATCGACAACCCCGATGCCACCATTGAGGAGCTTTGCGAGCATATCAAGGGTCCCGACTTCCCCACAGGCGGTATCATTATGGGACACAGCGGCATCCGTGCCGCCTACGCCACAGGTCGCGGCAAGATTGTTCTCCGTGCCAAAACCGAAATTGAGGAGCTTCGCGGCGGCAGAAGCAAGATTATCGTCACCGAAATTCCCTATATGGTTAATAAGCTCAATCTTGTAAAGAATATTAATGACCTTATCGACGAAAAGAGGGTAGACGGTCTCGAGGATATCGTTGACCTCTCCGACCGTAAGGGTATCAGAATTGAGATCATCGTCAAGAAGGACGCAAGTCCCGAGGTTGTGCTGAACCACCTCTTTAGCTATACCCAGCTGCAGACCTCCTTCGGTGCAATTATGCTGGCTCTTGTTAACGGCAAGCCCCAGATTCTCACCCTAAAGCAGATTCTTGAAAATTATATTGACTATCAGTGCGAGATTGTAACCCGCCGCACCGTCTTTGATTTAAAGAAGGCCCGCGAGCGTGCCCACATTTTGGAGGGCTACAAGATTGCTCTCGACTATATCGACGAGGTTATAAGGATTATCCGTGCTTCCAAAACCGTGCCCGAGGCAAAAGAGGCTTTGAGTGAGCGTTTCGGTCTTGACGACCTTCAGACCACCGCCATTGTGCAGATGCCCCTCGGTCGCTTAAGCGGTATGGAAAGACAGAAGATTGAGGACGAATTAGCCGAGAAATTAGCAAAAATCGCCGAGTATGAGGGCATCATCGCCGACCACGCCAAGGTGCTTGACATTGTTAAGACCGAGGCTCTCAACCTTCGCGATAAATTTGCCGACGACCGCCGAACCGAAATCACTATGGTTTCGGGCGACGTGGACATTGAGGACCTTATCCCCGTTGAGGACTGCGTTCTCACCAAGTCCAAGAAGGGCTACATCAAGCGTATACCCACCTCCGAGTATTCTGCTCAGAACCGCGGAGGTAAGGGTATTATGGGAATGACCACCCGCGACGATGACAACGTTGAAAGTATGTTCGTCTGCTCCTCCCACGACAGAATTATGCTCTTTAGTAACCTCGGCCGTGTATATCGCCTGAAAGCATATCAGATTCCCGAGGGCACCCGTACCTCCAAGGGTCTTAATCTTGTTAACATCCTGCCCCTTATGGATGGCGAAAAGATAACCGTTATGCTGCCCGTTCCCACCGACGAGGGCACCTACTTCGTTAATATGGTTACCAAGAACGGCGTTATCAAGCGTACCGACCTGAGCCTTTACGCCCACGTTCGCAAGACGGGTGTTATCGCCATTAACCTTGACGACGACGACGAGCTTGCCTTCGTAAACGTAACCAACGGCGAACAACAGTTGGTTGTAGCCACCAAGAAGGGTATGGCAATTCGCTTCCGCGAAAGCGACATCAGACCTCTGGGCAGAACTGCCCGCGGTGTTCGTGTTATCAGACTCCGCGAGGGTGACCGCGTTGTTGGTATGGCAACCGTGGACCCCGACAAGAGAATTCTCACCATCACCGAAACAGGCTACGGCAGACTTTCCAACTTCGACGACTACCGTCTGCAGTCCCGCGGCGGTAAGGGTATCACCAACTATCGCTGTGCCAAGTACGGCGACGTGGCAGGTGTTATGGCGGTTGACGACAGCCTTGATATTATTATGATGGCATCCGACGGTGTTATCATCCGTATCGCCGCCGCCGACATCAGCGAGTTTGCCCGTCCCGCAAAGGGTGTTCGCGTTATGAAGTTCAAACGTGAGGATGCGGTTGTTCTGCAGATTGCCGCCGTTGCCCACGACGATGAGGAAGAAACCGTTCTCCCCGACGCTCCCGATGCCGACAGCGGTGACACAGGCACCGAAGCAGACGAGCCCGAGGAAGAGGTAATCCTCGACGACGAGGCTGCGGAAGAAGCTTCCGAAGAAAACCCCTCGGATGAATAATCACTAAAACTAATTAAGTAAACGCAGCTCCTTCTTTTGAGGGAGCTGCCTTCAACCTCTAATGCGGCAGAGGAGCTTTGAAAGACTCAAGAAAGGAATTAAAATATGACCTTCTGGAACGTTGCCACCAAGGCACAAATTGAAAGAAAACGCATATACAAAACCGCCAATGCCATCGGCGGTGCCTTCCTTATGGGCTTCGGTTTATCCCTCGCATTGCAGTTCGCCTTTATGGGAGTTGTGAAAAGCGTTGGCATCATAAACGATTCCTGCACCCAATGGCTGTTGCAGATTTTCCTTTCCACCTTAGTTTTCACCCTGCCCTTTATAATAATGACTGTGCCGATGAACGTGCGGGTTTCTGCCGTCTGTCCTCTCGGTCGCGGCGAAAAAGGAACGGTGCTGCCAATAATCCTTGTGGGGCTCGGAGTGACAATGCTTTCCAACATTCTGTCCTCAATGCTGACAGTCTTTCTCGAAAATATCGGCTTCAGTCAGCCCTCAGCCTCCCTCCCCACCGATACGACGGGGGGCTGGCACATACCCTTGCTGGTAATGTTGGGAGGTGCGGTACTGCCTGCCTTTATTGAGGAATTTGCCCTTCGCGGCATCGCCCTGGGTGCTCTTAAAAAATTCGGCAGCAGCTTCGCAATCCTTACCACTGCAATCCTTTTCGGCCTTATGCACGGCAACATTGAGCAGATTCCCTTCGCATTCATCTTAGGTCTGTATCTTGGCTTCGCCGTGATTCGCACAGGTACAATGTGGACCGCCGTCGCCATCCATCTTATAAACAACGGTGTGGCTTTCGGTATGGAAATGCTGTCGGGAGTGCTGGGTACCGCCGAGTACAACGCCATGACCTACCTGTATTTTATGCTGACGGCTCTGCTTGCTGTGGTTGGACTTCTTTTGGGCTCCCGTGTTAAGGGCTGCTTCTCTCTGCCACCCGACGAAAGGTCGGAGCTGACTCTCGGCGAAAAGCTTTCCACCGCCGCACTTACCCCTTGTATGATTCTGTTTGGTCTTTACGTTGTTTTTCAGCTGGCGCTGACCCAGATACTCAGTATGGTGACGGTATGAGCAGTCGGGATTATATGGTGGAGGCAATCGCTCTGGCAACAAAAGCCGCCGACCTCGGTGAAGTGCCGGTAGGAGCCGTGGTGGTAAAAAACGGCGAGATAATCGGCAGGGGATATAACACCCGCGAAACCGAGAAATCAATCTTAGGTCATGCCGAAATCAATGCCATTCGGGAAGCCACCGCCCATATCGGCGACTGGCGGCTGGAGGGTTGCGACCTCTACGTCACCCTTGAGCCCTGCCCTATGTGTGCAGGTGCCATAATCAATGCCAGAATCGACAGAGTGTTCTTTGGTGCCTATGATAGCGTTATGGGCTCCTTCCAATCGGTTGCGGATTTTTCCGTTTTGGGATATCCAAATTCCCCCGAAATCCACGGCGGAATTTTAGAAACCGATTGTAAACAGCTCCTTGAAGACTTCTTCGAAGCCTTGCGAAAATAGAACAACCGGCTAAAATGTGCTGAAGTGCATATTTCAGTAAAAAATGCATACTCTTGTAATATCATCTCTTGGGTTGGAAATGGTTTGCGGTTTGGCGACTTGCAACGGAGTAATGCAATTTTCGGTGCGTAGGCTCTGCTTGCGCACTTCTTTGGTTTTTACCATAACCTTTTCAAAAACATAAAACTTGATTAAGTAAAATTAAGCCGTGCCGTAATAAAAATGGTGCGGTTTTCTATTTAGTCAATATATACAAGATATAGATTGTTTTTTTGTGAAAAGCCACAAGAAGTAGATGTCTGAAAATTTTTCAAAAAAAGTTTCAAAAAAATTGAAAAAAAGTGTTGACAAAGGGGAGTTTTAGTGGTAATATAATCAAGCTGACCCTTTGTGGGGAAGCAAAATGGACCTTGAAAATTAAACAACGATAAGATTTATTTGGACCCGACAATTTCTTGAAAAAAGTAATTCAAGACAAACGGAAAAAATAACGCAAGCGTTATTAAAGTTAAGAGCTAACAAGCTTAAATCTAAAGATTTTA
>JAZNQM010000011.1:0-4151 GCA_045590175.1 Acutalibacteraceae bacterium
TCACATCACAACCTGCCGCTCCATAGAGAAAGCAGTCAAGCATACACTTTTTGTACATTATTTTCGGATTAACAGAGTAGAATATGCGATTTTTGAACATTTGGTTGTTGCAAAATTGATGTGTGTAGTGTAGAATTATTGTCAAAGCTATATGATTTTGGCAGGAGGATTTTATGAACCGCATCAACACGATAACTGATATTGTGGTAAAAAGCTTAATAAGTATGTCGTATAAATACAGCAACAAGGCTTCCGTACGCGATCGCAATAGAAAACACGATTTTGGGCTTATGTTCGTGGAAAACGGTCACGCGACCCTTAACTATGATGGCAAGGTTATACATTTGCACGAAGGTGATGGAGTTTTTATCCCTATAAACACAAGATATCTGTATTCAAGGCATCAGGCAGGAAAGGTTTTTGTGCTGAACTTTTACGCAGAGGAAAACACAGCGCCTACGGAATTTATTCAATTTCACATAGACGACGTTAAACGTATTACTCCTTATCTGGAAGCTCTTAGAAAAACGTTTTTTTCGAACGTCCGCAACAAACGGCTTGTTACACTTTCTCTATTTTACGAGATATTGTTTAACATTTTACAAAACGCTAATGTTTTAAACCCTCCGGTTCTCAACAAAGCAATAAATTTTATGCAGGAAAATCTCGAAAACCCGCTTTTAAACTCAGCGGAAATTGCAAAGGCTTCAGGCTACAGCGAGGGGCATTTGCGGCGTTTTTTCAAACAGGTAAACTCGGTAACTCCTATGCAATATCTTAATAATTTAAGAATAGAAAATGCCAAAAACCTGCTCCTCAACACCGGACTTTCGGTAAAGGAAATATCCGAGCAATGCGGCTTTAACTCTCCCTTTTATTTTTCCACCATTTTTAAGGCTAAGCTTGGTCGCTCCCCCTCTCGTTACAGAGATGAAAACAACATATTTATATAGTCGCCCCCATTGTAGTCACAAAAAAGGACAGAGAATCCGCAGAATCTCTGTCCTTTTAAATTTTGCACTATATATCACAGACTTCGGAAATTCTTTATTCTGTGGAAGGTGATGTGATTGCCGTCGTGGAAATTGGCGGCACCGCTACAGGCTGTGCGGGAAATAAAAACGATATCATCGCCATCGAAATCAAAATCAAAATACTGCACACCGAATTTTGAAGGGTCCTCGTTTCTGTAGTCGAGGATTATTTTAAGCAACTTCCATTCTTTCAAGTCCTCACTGGACATAAGGGCACAGACGTTTCTTCCGATTTTCTCTGCCCCGTCGGGGATATAATTACACAGCATATAATGGCGGCGGCTGATCTCATCGTATAAAATCGGTGCCTTTGCATCCTTTATAGGCATATCCACAAGCCACGCATCCTTAATTGGGGCGGTGGGGTTGTCGATATCGTATTCCAGAACCAAGGGTTTGCCGTCGCCGTAGCGATGAATGACCAATACTCTGCCGTCGGCTGTTACAACGGGATTGCCTTCTATACCGCCGATGCTGTCTTTGGCGATTTTTGTATCTCTCGTAATTCCGCCGTTGGATGTTGGAACTATTTTCTGATGCTCACGGTGGTCCCACCACTCGCTTAACGCCCAGTTGTTTACGTCAAGAAGGTCGCTCCCCTCCTTAGCGGACAATATCGCATTGAGGAAAATATTCTTAAACCAGGTGCCGCACTGAAGGTCGGCTATTATTCTACCCTTATATTTAAGAATGGGATTGGGGGAACGGTGAATTCCTCCCGTGGCACTGACTGCGCTTCCGCGAAGCAAAACCGTGGGCATTGACCAAGTCACACCCTCATCCTCAGAGCAACCGATAAGCAGGTCACCATAAGGGCGAGAAACTGCGAGTAAATAAAGCCTTCCTCCATCGTAGAATAACTTGCCCCATTCTGCAGGGAAAATTTCACAAAGATAATGAAAATCCTCGCCACCGTTGTCGGAATAGTATAAGAGAGTAAGATTCTCACCATAAAGTGCTGATTTATGTATGCCCATAGACACAACTATTCTACCCGACGGCAGCTTTACAAGGGATGGTGAATCAAGGGCAGTACCCGAAAAGGCATAAGCTGTATCCTCGGGGTGAAGATAATTGATCACCTTACCGGGAGCGAGGCCCGTTCTCACAAGGCGGGTTTCTGAACGTTCGTCAGGATTGTTTCTTCTGCATATATAGAATTCATAATCGGTGTCCTTACACAATCCCGTCACCGTAATGGTACCGCCGCTTAGAGGAACGGCGGTATAATTCCCCTTATCACGCTGACGCCACATTAAAGTATGTGCTTCATACTCTGCTGCGTTGTCTATGTAGTCCGCCGTAAAGCTGTTTTCATTATGAGAAAGTCGGCAAATGTACGGCAAATCTCCGCGCTTCATATTAAAAAGCTCGGTGTATGGACGGTAATTCCAGCCGTTTGTAAGTTTCATACTCAGGTACCCCCCACGTCTATTTTTTATAAATCATATCAAGCAGTAATGCAGTTGTCAATCAACACAAGGGACATATTTTTATGTTTTAAGGACAAAAAAGCAGCCATCTTAGATAGCCGCTTTTTAGCATTAAAGCTCGTCTGCAAGGTCGAAAATAAGCTTTTCGGTCTTTTCCCAGCCGAGGCAAGGGTCGGTGATGGACTTGCCGTATACTTCGCCTTCGCCGATAGCCTGTGCACCGTCTTCGATATAGCTCTCAATCATAAGACCTTTTACTATATTCTTTATGTCGTTACTCTTGTGCATTGAGTGGATTACATCCTTGGAGATACGAATCTGCTCTAAGTATTTTTTACCCGAATTCGAATGGTTAGCATCCACGATAACAGCGGGATTAAGCAGCTTCTTTTCATCATACATTCTGCAAAGCTCCATCAAATCCTCGTAGTGGTAGTTAGGCAAAGCCTTACCGCTGGGCGAAACGTAGCCGCGAAGAATGGCGTGTGCCAAGGGGTTACCCTGCGACTGAACCTCCCAACCACGGTAGATGAATTTATGAGGATGCTGTGCGGCGGTGATGGAATTCATCATAATTGTAAGATCGCCCTCGGTTGTATTCTTCATACCCACAGGAACATCCAAGCCGCTTGAAGTCAGTCTATGCTGTTGATTTTCGGAAGACCGGGCACCAACCGCAACGTAAGCCAACAGATCGGAGAGGTATCGGTGGTTTTCGGGGTACAGCATTTCATCTGCACAGGTAAAATCATAGTCGTTAAGGGCTGCCATATGCAGTTCACGGATGGCAACTATACCTTTTAGCATATCGGGGTTTTCGTGAGGGTCGGGCTGGTGAAGCATACCCTTATAGCCGTCGCCTGTGGTACGGGGCTTGTTAGTATAGATTCTGGGAATTATGAGAATCTTATCCTTAACCTGGTCTTCAACCTTACGAAGTCTGCCGATATAATCGAGCACAGGCTCCTTTGAGTCGGCAGAGCAGGGTCCGATAACCAAAATAAACTTATCGCTCTTACCTTCGAAAACATCTCTGATTTCAGCTGCTCTTTTATCTCTTACCGCCTCCATCTTTTCGGTCAAGGGGTATTCCTGCTTGATAAGTTGAGGTATGGGAAGCTTGCGTTCAAATTTCATATTCATTGTTTTTTCTCCTTATCAAATAATTTTCGGCGGGCTGTGGACAGCCGCATCATTTCCTTCATTTTTTCGGTATCTCCCGACTCAAGACTCGTTCTGAGTTCCATAAATGTATTTAGAAATCGGTCCATTTCCCGAAGCAGCGGACGTTTGTTTAGCATAAAAAGCTCGGTCCACATATTTTCATTAATCCTGGCTATTCTGGTGAGGTCACGGAAGGAGTCTCCCGTGTATTCCACAAGGCTCTCGTTATCGTTGCTGCACATAAGACTAACCGCTATACAGTGGGTAAGCTGAGAAAGAAAGGCTATCATTCCGTCGTGCTCCTCGGCACTTATGACCGAGATGTTTCCGAAGCCCAATTCCCTGCCCAGAGCTTTACAAAGCTCTATTGCCTCGGCACAGTTTTCTTCGGAGGGGCAGACTATGTAGTTAGCATCGTGAAATATACTGTCGTCGCTGTTCTCTACTCCCTGCACCTCACGACCCGCCATCGGGTGAGCCGAAATGAACTCCACCTCATCGGGCAAAATGCTTTGGACTT
>JAZNQM010000012.1:0-2286 GCA_045590175.1 Acutalibacteraceae bacterium
AACAGGCTGGGATACCGAAGTTTCCACCGAAACCCTTATCACAGGCAATATGACCATCAACGCTGTATATACAAGAAAGACCGACAAGCACGAAACCGGTATTACCTATACTGATGGTACCACCGAGAAGTGCGACGTTGAATTCGACCAGCGCTTCACCGTTACCGATGCAGATGCAACTGCATTCCTCGTAAACGGTCAGGTAGTTGGCGGCGCAGGTGCAGTAACTCTCTACGGCTGTGGCGAATTGGCCATTGAAGCATCTTCAACCGTAACAGCAGATGGCATCTCCGTTGCAATACTTAAGACTGTTAAGGAAGTTGTAAACGGCAAGAACGTTCTCCGCGTATTCACCAGCATATATAACCCCGAAAACGCAGTTGTAGAAAAGTCCGGTGTTATAATTACCACAGGCTCTATCTACGACGAAAAGGGTGCTTTTGAAATCGATACGCTCGGCGCTAACGAAAGAGTATTGGTAGAAGCAGAAGTTAATGCAAACCAGATGCTCGCAACTCTCGGCGGTATTACCACCGAAGTTCCCGAGCTCAGACGTGTATCCCGTGCATACGCAGTTATCGGCGGTCAGTATTATTACAGCAGCTTCATAGCTGACGTTATGTTCAATAAATAATAGAAAGGAGCTAAACGAAATGAAAACTTATAACGCACCTGAATTCGAACTCGTAGTATCTCTCGACAGCTACTGCGAGGGAACAATCGAAACCGAAAATGTTAGCTCCCATACCACAGGCACAGGCTACCATCAGGTAACCCTTCCCAACGACCCGCTGGGAAAACTCCAATAATCTATTAAGAGCTAAGAAAAATCGCTCAGTCCTTCGGGATTGGGCGATTTTTTAAGTAATAGGTAATAGTGAAGAGTGAAGAGGTGAGGTGTGGCTTCGCCACGGACGTATATATTAAGTAATAGGTAATAGTGAAGAGTGAAAAAGTGAGGTCGAACGCTTATGCGAACGAATGTATAAGTAATAGGCGAAAATACGTTTTTGCAAAATTCAACTTTTCTCGTTTCCCCTCTCAAGGGCGACAAGACCAATGACTGCGAAACAGAGCTTGCTTCAAAAAAGTCCCCCGCGGGGAAAGCCTTTTGTATCTCGAAGCCTGTCACCCTAAGAAAACGGGATTATAAAGGGCTTGTTGTGGAAAATAAAAGAAAAAGTCTGTTGTTTTATTAAAAAACAGATTGAATTTATTCGTAGGTTGTGGTAAAATATTTTTGCGACATATTTTTCCTATTTTTCCCAGCCCCCGGCAAGTATGTGTTTTTACTTCGGTAAAAATGCACGCTCTTCTTATATTTACTATTGCTTTTGCATACTTGTGGGTTGAGAAAAAATTGTGTCGCAACAATGGAGCTTTTGCATTTTTCGTGCGTAGGCTTTTGGCTTACGCATTTTTTATTTTGTAAATAATTAAGTAGCATTGCGTTTGTTTTCTTTTAACGAGAAAAAAGAGGTCGGACAGGGAGTCCGACCTCTTTTGCTATTAGTCAAGTTCGATTAGATTTTTGCAATATCGTCGCCGGAAAGCAGGGTTACGCCTGCAGCCTTAAGGGCAGCTTCTGCACCTGCATTGTCGTCAACTCGGATAACAACGTATGCCTCCTTGCCCGACTTTGCAACGAATGCGTAGAGGTATTCAACGTTTATATCCGC
Organism: Acutalibacteraceae bacterium; assembly: GCA_045590175.1. Taxonomy (GTDB): domain Bacteria; phylum Bacillota; class Clostridia; order Oscillospirales; family Acutalibacteraceae; genus UMGS1532. The sequence continues at coordinate 1,680 of JAZNQM010000012.1, forward strand.
ATCCGAAAGTACCTTAATTTCTGCGGCAAGACCGCCGGGTCTGTCTGATGTACAAACGGCGATTACCTCGGTAACGGTGCTGATAAAGCCTGCCTCGGCAAGGGCCAAAGCCGCTTTGTCGTTTTCGGCGGTTATCATACGGAGAATACCGAAATCCTTGGTGTCTGCAATAGAGAGAGCACGGATTTCGATGTGTGCTTTAGCAAGAGTGTCAAGCACCTTTACAAGAGCACCCTTTTCATTTTGAACAAAAACGGAAATCTGTTTTACCATATTAGAAAACCTCCTTAATCGTGAAGCTTACGCTTGTCTATAACGCGAACTGCCTTGCCTTCGCTACGGGTGATGGTCTTGGGAGCAACAAGGTGAACCTTAGGCTTGATGCCAAGCATTGTGGTGATTGCAGACTCCAGCTTGTGTTCGGCATTGGAAAGATCCTTAACTGTATCGGAGAACTGCTCGGGAGCGATTTCTACGTATACGTCTAAGGTGTCGTTGTTGTTTACGCGGTCAACCTCAATCTGATAGTTGGGGGTGTAGCCCTCTTTGAGAAGCACGGTTTCAATCTGAGAGGGGAATACGTTAACACCGCGGATAATCATCATAT
>JAZNQM010000013.1:0-34544 GCA_045590175.1 Acutalibacteraceae bacterium
GAAAATCTTATCAAAAATTTCGGCGATGTAACAGTGCTTAAAGGTATCACCACCGAAATCAAAAAAGGCGAGGTTGTTGTGGTTATCGGACCTTCGGGCTGCGGTAAGTCCACATTTCTTCGTTGCCTTAATCTTCTGGAGGAGCCCAGTGGTGGAAGCGTAGTTTTCGACGGCGTGGAGATTACCGACCCCAAAATCGACATAAACCTCCACAGAGCCAGAATGGGAATGGTTTTCCAGCAGTTTAACCTTTTCCACAATATGACCATCCTCAAGAATATGACTCTGGCTCCTATGAAGATTTTAAAGAAATCAAAAGAGGAAGCCGAAAAGAAGGCTATGGAGCTTTTAGAGATGGTTGGTCTTGCCGACCGTGCCGACGCATATCCTTCCCAGCTTTCGGGCGGACAGAAGCAGCGTGTCGCTATAGTTCGTGCCCTTTGTATGGAGCCTGAGGTTATGCTCTTTGACGAGCCCACCTCTGCCCTTGACCCCGAAATGGTCGGTGAGGTTCTTTCTGTTATGAAAAGCCTTGCCGAAAGCGGTATGACAATGGTGGTTGTAACCCACGAAATGGGCTTCGCCCGCGAGGTTGCCGACCGTGTGCTTTTCTTTGGTGACGGTGTTATCGAGGAAGAAGGCACCCCCGAGGAGCTTTTCGACAATCCCCAAACCGAACGTGCCCAGCAGTTCTTAAAATGCGTTCTGTAAACTGAATATAAATAGAACCCAAGCTTTACGGCTTGGGTTCTATTTTTGCAAATCTATATTCAGTATATCTTCATAGGAAACGTTTAGTATTTTTCGCAAGGCAATAATTTCGTCTGGGTACAGGTGCCTTTGCCCTACCTCGATTTTCGCAAGTGCACTTCTTGTTATGTCACAGCCCTCTACCTGCAATCGGGCAGACAGTATTTCTTGGGTAAGCTTTGCTCGTATTCGTAATTTTTTGATATTCTCTCCGACTTCTTTTTCGGTTGCGGGGTTCACTGTCACACCTTCTTATTTGTTGCTCCGATTTAAGAGCACAATCATTTGACAATATTATAAGTTGGTGCTATCATTTTATTGCACTTATATAAGTGCAATAAAATGGAAATAGAGGTAGAATTTATGACAGTAACCTTTTTGGGACATAGAGATGCTCCTAAAACTATATACCCAATTATAGAAAATACGATAAAAAAATTGATAGAGGAAAAGAATGCAACATTGTTTTATGTTGGTAACAACGGAGATTTTGATTATATGGTGAGAATAGCTTTACAAAATCTGAAAGTTCAGTTTTCGTATATTGATTATTATGTTGTGGTAGCTTTTAAACCGCGAATAAATGATATGATTAAACTTCGACGTAATGTGCTGTATCCCGATTGTTTGCAGACAGTGAGTAATACAGCCGCTATTCCGGTACGTAATATGTGGATGATAGAAAGAGCGGATGTAGTTATAGCTTATGTTTCTCAGAAAAAAGGTGGAGCGTGGAGGTTTTCGCGGATTGCTAAAGAGAAGGGTAGACAGGTAATTAATATAGCAACAACGTAAATATTAGGGTTTATTAAAATTTACTATTGTAAACTATCTTAAAGTGTGTTACAATCATTTGGCAAATTAAAAAAGGAGAAACCGCTATGACGAAAATGGGAACATTAAAGCACAATTTAATAGGTTCGAAGGGCTTTTACAAGCAGGTCGTAACCATACTTTTGCCCATAATTATTCAGAATACCGTCACAAACATTGTCAGCCTTGTTGACAACGTGATGGTAGGTAGCGTTGGTACCTTGCCAATGTCGGCGGTGGCGATAGTAAATCAGCTGCTTTTTGTGTTTTATCTCGGTATTTTCGGTGGACTTTCGGGTGCGGGTATTTTCACCGCCCAGTATCACGGTGCCTGCGATAGCGAGGGTATTCGCTACACCGTCCGAATGAAATTCTACATAGCCCTTGCAGTTACCTTGGGAGCGATTGCGGTGCTCCTGCTGTTTCCCGATCAGCTGGTGGGTATGTATTTGTCGGAAGGAACTTCTGCCGCCGACGCGGCGGTGACCCTTCGTCACGGCAAGGATTACCTCTATATAATGATTTTGGGCTTCCTTCCCTTTGCCCTTTCTCAGGTCTATGGCAGCACCCTTCGTGAGATGGGAGAAACCCGACTGCCTATGCTCGCAAGCGTTGTGGCAATTCTTGTTAATGTGGTCTTTAACTACGTTTTCATCTTCGGCAATGTGGGGCTTCCCTTCCTGCCCTTTGAGGCGATGGGTGTCAGCGGTGCCGCTATTGCAACCGTTATGGCAAGATATGTAGAAATGGCAATCGTCTTTGTAGCGGTGCATAAAAACAAGAAAAAATACGAATTCGTCAATGGGCTTTACAGAAGCTTCAAAATCCCCGTGAAGCTTTGTCGCGAGATTTTCAAAAAGGGAGCTCCTTTGCTGATTAATGAAATGCTTTGGTCAATGGGTATGGCGGCACTGGTGCAGTGCTATTCGGTTCGCGGAATCGAGGTGGTTGCCGCCACCAACATCACCTCCACCGTTTCCAACATATTCAGCGTTGTGTATCTCTCTATGGGCTCTGCTATTGCTATAATGGTAGGTCAGCAGTTGGGTGCTAACAAAATCGAGGAAGCCAAAACCACCGTTTGGCGACTCCTCGCCTTGTCTGTTGTGACCTGCGCCGTTATGGGCGGTCTGCTCTTCGCGGTGTCACCCTTGGTGCCGATGATGTATAACACCTCTGAGGCGGTTCGGGATATGGCAATGCGGCTTATGTGGTTGGTCTGCCTCTTTATGCCCTTTCAGGCTCTGGCGCACGGCAGCTATTTTGCCCTGCGTTCGGGCGGCAAAACCATCATAACCCTGCTGTTTGACAGTGGTTTTATGTGGCTTGGTTCATACGCAGTGGCATACTGCATTGCCCACTTTACAGATCTTCATATTCTGCCCTTCTTCGCACTGGTTCAAAGCATTGAAGCGGTGAAAGCCCTGGTGGCACTTGTCCTTGTTAAAAAGGGTATTTGGATAAACAATATAATCAATGAATGACAAAAGCCGTCAATCCCTTGTGGACTGACGGCTTTCTTAACTTCTGTTTGTCAGGGATTAAACCTCAGGGTCGAAGCCCAAATCCTCAATGCAGTCGGTGAGAAGCTTCACCTCGCAGGTGTGCTCAACGGTGGCAGTTTTTTCGGCGAGGTTGATTTCTACACTCGTTACTCCCTCCAGAGCTGTAAGACCCTCATTCACCGACTTTTTGCAGTGCTCACACATCATACCGTTTACTTTAATTACAGTTTTCATTTTTCGTTTCTCCTTAATTTATCACCCTTTGAAGGGTGTTATTTTATTATTTGAATCTGCGAAGTCGCAAAGCGTTGCTCAATACCGATACTGAGGACAGCGACATTGCCGCCGCGCCAATCATTGGGCTTAAAAGGGGACCGCCGAAGGCATAGAGAAGTCCTGCCGCAACCGGGATGCCTAAGGTATTGTAGCCGAATGCCCAGAAAAGATTTTGCTTTATGATTCGCATTGTGCTTTTTGAAAGACGGACCGCATCGGCGACCGCCAGAAGGTCAGACTTCATAAGCACGATATCCGCCGATTCCATTGCCACGTCGGTACCGCTACCTATTGCAATTCCCACGTCGGCTGTGCTGAGAGCGGGAGCATCGTTTATGCCGTCGCCTACCATCGCAACAGTGTATCCCTCGGATTTCAGCTTTTCCACAAATTTCGCCTTATCCTCGGGCAGAACCTCGGCAATTACCTCGTCAATGCCTGTGAGCCCGGCCACCCATTCGGCGGTTCGTTGGTTGTCGCCTGTGAGCATATAGGTCTTAATTTCCATACCGTGGAGCAACTTTATTGCCTCGGCACTGGTGGATTTTATCTCGTCAGCAACAGCGAGAACTCCCAATGCCCGACCTGCAGACGCCAGCAGAATGGGGGTTTTACCCTCTTCTGTCAGGTCGCGGTGCAGGGAGCCTGCAATGGATATACCCTGCTCCTCCATAAGTCTCGGGTTGCCCAGCAGGAAGGGGATACCCTTTATCTCGCCTGTAACACCCTTGCCGCCGAAGGACTGAAAGCCCGCAGTGGGGAGAAGGTCAATTCCCGACTCCTCAGCCTTCTTTACAATCGCCGAAGCGATGGGGTGCTCCGAGCCCTTCTCCAGGGAAGCCGCAAGGCTTAAAATTTCGGTGTCGGTCATATCGCAAAGGCTTACAATGTCTGTAACCTGGGGGGAGCCTTTAGTTATAGTTCCCGTCTTGTCAAGCACAACGGCAGAAATTTTATGGGCGGTTTCGAGAGCCTCGCCGCTTTTGATAAGAATACCCTTTGTGGCACCCTTTCCTGTTCCCACCATTATCGCGGTGGGGGTCGCAAGACCCAAAGCACAAGGGCAGGCGATAACCAAAACCGAAATCATAACCGTGAGAGAAAACTCGAAGCCTTCTCCCGCCAGCATCCATATAATAAAGCTTAAAAGTGCAATTCCGCAGACAATCGGCACGAAAACTCCTGCCACCTTATCGGCAACTCGGGCGATGGGGGCTTTGGCACTTTGAGCGTTTTCCACCAAGGCTATTATGGAGGAAATTGCCGTGTCGCGACCCAGCTTTTCAGCTCTCATAAGCAGGCTGCCGTTTTTGTTTATTGTGGCGGCAAAGACCTTGTCGCCCTCAGCTTTGTCAACGGGGAGAGCCTCGCCTGTCAGCATTGATTCGTCAACCGCCGACTCGCCCTCTATCACAATTCCGTCAACAGGAAGCTTGTCCCCGGGGCGAATGCGAAGGATATCTCCAACCACAATCTCCTCTAAGGGGATTTCCATATCCACCCCGTCCCGAACCACAATGGCGGTTTTGGGAACCATAGCCAGGAGCTTGCGGATTGCCTCTCCCGTTTTGCCCATAGATACCGCCTCCAGGGTTTTTCCGAGGGTTATGAGGGTGAGAATAACACCTGCTGACTCGAAGTAAAGCCCGTGTACCGCGTGGGTGTCGCCGTTGTATATAAGATACAGCGAATAGATGCTGTAGCCTAAAGCCGCTGCCGAGCCCAGAGCGATAAGACTATCCATATTGGGGCTTAGCTTCAGTAGATTTTTGAAGCCCACCGTGAAAAACTTATACCCAATCACCACAATGGACAGGGTGAGAAACAGCTGAAGCAGACCGTAGTTGAGAGGTGAGGTGTCGGGGGACAAAACCGAGGGCATCGGCATTCCCCACATAGGGCCCATAGCCACTATAAGTAGCGGCAGGGCAAATACCGCCGACAGTATAAACCGCCTTTTCATATATTTAATGCGGTCTCCCTTATCGTAGGTGTCCTCGGCTTTATTGCTAAGCTTCTCGATTCCGAAGCCCGCCTTTGTTACCGCCGCTATAATTTCTGCGCTTAAATCCTTTTTGTCGGTTTCCACCGTGAGCCGTCCTGCCACAAGATTTACCGAAGCGGAGATTACTCCATCTATTTTTGACGTGACCCTCTCCACTCTTGCAGAGCATGCGGCACAGGTCATTCCCGTTATCTTAAATTCCTTTTTCATAAGTCCTCCGTAGGGTGTAGGTTCAATCAATGTGTTTTTGCAGGTATAGTATACCATATTAGTATACATTCTTCAAGATGCAATAACCGAGCATTCGCAAAATTCCCGGGTAATATTGGTACAAACCATAGCAATACAATGTGGTAAAGGGTGAAAAACATATTAGTCTTGTCACCCGAAAGGGGATAGTTATGTTTGGAAAAAAGAGAAAACTTGCGGGTGGAATAATCAGCATCACCTATAAAAAATGCACCGTAGCGGCTTTGGTGTTAGCGGTGGTATTCTGCACCGTTTTCGGCACGGTTTATGTAAAAGGAGGCACGCCTGTAGCAGCGGTGGGCGGCAAGGATTGGGGCATATCCTTTGGGACGGCGGGGGAACAGCCCCGAGGCAACGCAACTGTGGAGGAGCTGATAAACCTTGACACCTACTATATGGGAAAAAGTGACCAAAAGGTGATTTATCTTACCTACGACTCCGGCTATGAAAACGGCAACACTGCCGCCATATTGGATGCTTTGAAATGGCACAAGGCACCCGCCACATTTTTTGTCGTGGGGCATTATCTCAGGAGTGCCGCTGATTTAGTGGAGCGAATGGCAAGGGAAGGACACGTGGTTGCAAACCATACCTACCACCACCCCGATATGTCGGCAATATCCGATAACGCTAAATTCTCGGAAGAGCTGCAATCCTTAGAACAGGAATATAAAGCGCTTACAGGCAAGGAGATGGTGAAATACTACCGCCCGCCTCAGGGGAAATACAGTCTTACCAACCTGCAGGCGGCAAAGGAGCTTGGGTATAAGACCTTTTTCTGGAGCCTTGCATACGTGGATTGGAATGATAAAGCACAACCGAGCGAAGAGGAGGCTTTGGAAAAGCTTACCTCCCGCATACACCCCGGGGCTGTGCTGTTGCTTCACAACACCTCCTCCACTAATGCCGCGGTTTTAGACCGCCTGCTGACCGAATACGAGAAAATGGGTTATACAGTAAAACCGCTTTCACACCTGATTAATGCCTATATTAACAAAAACCAGGGGTAGTTTTTAGCTAAAATGCCAAGGCTTTTGTTATTTTTAACAAATAAAGTGGTGTCGGTTGCTGCAATTTATACATAGGATAACTTGACAAAATCCCTGTATTAAGGTATAATTGTATACAAATATACACAAAACCAAGAATTCAGAAGTGCGTGCCGCTTCTTTGGAGCGACAGGACTTGAACCTGCCGCCTTAAGCTAAAATCAAGGAGGTTTTAATATGGTTGAAATTTCACCCAAAACCAATCTGTTAGAGGAGAAGGACTATAAATATTCCCTGCAAGATATTGCCGACCCTAATCTATACAGAGACATATACAACTACGAGGATGTGCCGAAGGTTGCCTTTAACCACCGTCGCGTACCAATGGGTATGCCTCAGGAAATCTGGATAACAGATACTTCTCTTCGCGACGGTCAGCAGTCCCGCGAGCCATACACCGTGGAGCAGATCGTGGAGCTTTACAAGCTGATGTCAAAGCTGGGCGGACCCTTTGGTATCATTCGTCAGACCGAGTTTTTTGTGTACAGTAAAAAAGACCGCGAGGCGATTGAAAAGTGCCAATCCTTAGGGCTTAAATTTCCCGAAATCACCACTTGGATTCGTGCCAGCAAGGAGGACTTCAAGCTGGTTCGCGACCTGGGTATCCGCGAAACGGGTATTCTCGTTTCCTGCAGTGACTATCATATTTTTAAAAAGCTCAAGATGAGCCGTAAACAGGCGATGGACCATTACCTCGCCGCCGTCGGTGAGGCATTCGAGGCGGGAGTTATGCCCCGATGCCACCTTGAGGATATAACAAGAGCCGATTTTTACGGCTTTGTTGTGCCCTTTGTAAACGAGCTTATGAAGATGTCAAGAGATGCAGGTATACCCGTTAAAATCCGTGCCTGCGACACTATGGGTTACGGTGTGCCCTATTCTGAGGTAGCACTTCCCAGAAGCGTTCCCGGCATTATCTACGGACTTCAGCATTATTCCGACGTTCCCAGCGAAATGTTGGAATGGCACGGCCACAACGACTTCTACAAGGCGGTTGCTAATGCCTCCACAGCCTGGCTTTACGGAGCCTCCAGTGTAAACTGTTCGCTTCTGGGCATCGGCGAACGCACAGGCAACGTACCGCTGGAAGCAATGGTGTTTGAATATGCTTCTCTTCGCGGCTCGATGGACGGTATGGATCCTACCGTCATCACCGAAATTGCCGAATACTATAAAAAAGAAATCGGATATGACATACCTCCCATGACTCCCTTTGTGGGCAGCAGCTTCAACGTTACCCGCGCGGGCATCCACGCAGACGGACTGCTTAAGGACGAGGAAATATACAATATTTTCAACACCGACCGTCTGCTTAACCGTCCTACCTCGGTTATGCTGGGTCAGAACTCGGGGCTTGCAGGCATTGCCTATTGGATAAACGGCAACTACGGTCTCAGTGGCACTGAGGCTGTCGGCAAGAGGGACGAGCTTGTGCTGAAGGTTAAGGAGTGGATTGACAGCGAATATGCCGACGGCAGACAGACCACCCTTGCCACCCACGAAATCGAGGCAGTAATCGAGAAATTGTCCGATGGTAAATTAAGGAGATTATAATATGGAACATAAGCATAGAAGCATATCTCTGGCAGATCAGATTTTTGAAAAGTTGGAACAGGATATTTTAAGCGGTAAATACAGCCGTGGCGAAATTCTCACCGAGCTTAAATTAAGCGAGGAGTTAGGTGTCAGCCGCACCCCCATCAGAGAAGCTCTCCGCAGACTCAGTCAGGAAAGAATTATTGAGGAGGTTTCCAAGGGCAGCCGGGTGTTGGGTATTTCTTCCGAGGATTTGGAGGATATTTTCAAAATCCGTCTGCAGATTGAGGGAACCTGTGCCGCTATGACGGCAAAAAACATCACCGATGAGCAGTTGTCCGAGCTTCGCGAGGTGGTGGATATGCAGGAGTTCTATATCTCCAAGGAGAATGTTGATAACATCCGTGCGATGGACAGCCGTTTCCACGAGCTGCTTTATAAATTCAGCGGAAGCAACATTTTCTATGATATACTTTATCAGCTCCACCGCAAAACCCACAAATACAGAAGGGTTGCGGTTTCAAGCCACCAGGGTGCCATCCATTCCTTGGAGGAGCACCGCAAAATTTTCGAGGCAATCGCCGCTCACGATGAGGAGCGAGCTGAACAGGTAACCGTTAAACATATTGAAAACGCCAAAGCACGACTTGTTAAAAAGATAGAGGGATAAAACTATGGGTCTTACAATAGCACAAAAAATAATCAAAGAACACTTAATCAGCGGCGATATGACCGTGGGCAGTGAGATTGCCCTTCGCATCGACCAGACCTTGACTCAGGATGCCACAGGTACAATGGCATATTTAGAGTTCGAAACAATGGGCATCGACAGAGTAAAAACCCAACGCAGTGTTGCATATATCGACCATAACACCTTGCAGTCGGGCTTTGAAAATGCCGATGACCATAGGTTTATCCAGTCCATTGCTAAAAAGCACGGCATATATTTTTCCCGCCCCGGCAACGGTATCTGCCATCAGGTGCATCTGGAACGCTTCGGCATCCCGGGTAAAACCCTTATCGGCTCCGATAGCCATACCCCCACAGGCGGCGGTATAGGTATGCTGTCCTTCGGTGCAGGCGGTCTTGATGTGGCAGTTGCAATGGGCGGCGGTGCATACTATATTACAATGCCTAAAATGTATAAAGTAAATCTCACAGGTAAGCTTCGTGACTTCGTCACCGCTAAGGATGTCAGCCTTGAAATTCTCCGTCAGCTGTCGGTTAAGGGCGGCGTAGGTGCTATTATCGAATGGGGTGGCGAGGGTGTAAAAACCCTGTCTGTACCCGAGCGAGCCACAATTACCAATATGGGTACCGAGCTTGGTGCCACCACCTCGATTTTCCCCTCGGATGAAATCACCCGCGAATTTTTAATTAAAGAGGGCAGAGGAGAGGACTATGTTGAGCTTCACAGCGACCCCGATGCAGAGTACGATAAGATTATCGACATCAATCTTTCGGAGTTAAAGCCCCTTATTGCTTGCCCCCACAGCCCCGACAATGTGGTTACCGTGGAAAGCTTAAAGGGAACTAAGGTTGACCAGGTTTGCATTGGTTCCTGCACCAACTCCTCTTTACTTGATATGCTGAAGGTTGCCGCAATTTTAAAGGGCAAGACCATCAAGGAAAGCGTGAGTCTTTCTATTTCTCCCGGCTCCAAGCAGGTTTTCTCAATGCTTGCCGACTGCGGTGCTTTAAGCGACATAATCGCCAGCGGTGCCAGAGTTTTAGAATGTGCCTGCGGACCTTGTATCGGTATGGGCTTCTCTCCAAATTCGGGCGGTGTAAGCCTTCGTACCTTCAACCGTAATTTCTTAGGTCGTAGCGGCACTGCCGACGGTCAGGTTTATTTGGTTTCTCCCGAAACCGCCGCCGCAGCCGCCCTTACAGGCGAGATTACCGACCCTACCACTCTCGGCAAAATGCCCGAGGTTACCCTGCCGGATGCCTTCAAGATTGACGACAGTGCAATCCTTTCTCCCGCAGACCCGGAGGAGGCAAAGGATTTGGAAATTCTCCGCGGACCCAACATCAAAAAGTTCCCCGACGCCGTGCCTCAGGAGGACGAGCTGACCGCTGAGCTTGTTTTAAAGGTTGGCGACAATATCACCACCGACCACATAATGCCCGCCGGTGCAAAGATTTTGCCTTACCGCTCCAATATTCCTCACCTTTCTCAGTATTGCTTCGCCGTTTGTGACGAAAGCTTCCCCGAGAGAGCCAAGGCGGCAGGCAAGAGTATCATCGTAGGCGGCTCCAACTACGGACAGGGCTCCTCCCGTGAGCATGCGGCTTTAGTGCCTATGTATTTAGGTGTCCGTGCTGTTATCACCAAGAGCTTTGCAAGAATTCACATTGCCAATCTTATCAATGCCGGCATAATGCCTTTGACCTTCAAAAACCCCGAGGACTACGACAAGTTGACCCAAGGCGATAAGCTGACCTTGAAGGGAGTTTTCGAGGGTATGGATAAGGGCGAAATGACCCTTCTCAACGAAACCACTGGCGAAAGCTATTCTGTGGTTTGCTCCTTCACCGAAAGACAAAAGGGCATACTCAAAGCTGGTAGCCTGCTGGCATATACAAAGGAGAATAACTAATCGTGGAAAAATATATTGAAGGTGCAGTAGCACAGTTTGAAACCCTTTTAAGGCAGCAGATTGCCCGCCAGGAAAAAATGGAAAAGGGTACCGCCGCAAAGGATTTTAAGAATATGGATAAAATCGTCATCGGTGTTTGCGGTGGCGACGGAATAGGTCCCATAATCGTTAAGGAGGCAGAGCATCTGCTTCGCGGACTCCTCGCTGAGGAACTCGTTAGCGGCAGAATCGAAATCCGCGAAATCGAGGGTCTCACCATCGAAAACCGTATGGAGTTAGGTGTTGCAGTTCCCCCCGAAACCCTCCGACAAATTAAGGAGTGTGACGTGTTCCTGAAGGGTCCCACCACCACTCCCAAGGGCGGCACAATGGAGAGTGCCAACGTGGCTCTTCGCCGCGAGCTTGACCTTTATGCAAACGTTCGCCCCGTTTCGGTTCCCGAAGAGGGCATAGATTGGATTTTCTACAGAGAAAACACCGAGGGCGAATACGTGCTGGGTAGCCGCGGAATCGAGCTTCCCGAAAAGCTGGCAATGGATTTCAAGGTTACTACCGACGCCGGTACCCGCAGAATTTGTCGTGCCGCATTCCGCTTTGCCAAGGACAACGGTAAAACCAACGTTGCCATTGTTACCAAGGCAAACATTATGAAAAAGACCGACGGCAAGTTTTCCGCCATTGCCCACGAGGTAGCGGCGGAATTTGAGGGTATAGAGGCTGAGGACTGGTACATCGACATTATGACCGCCAACCTTGTGAACCCTGCCATTCGTTCTAAGTTCCAGGTGTTTGTGCTTCCAAATCTCTACGGCGACATCATCACCGACGAGGCGGCACAGATTCAGGGCGGTGTTGGTACCGCAGGCAGTGCCAATATCGGCGATGAATATGCTATGTTCGAGGCAATCCACGGCACAGCCCCCCGTATGATTGAGGAGGGTATCGGCGACTATGCCAACCCCTCCAGCATATTTAAGGCTACCGAAATGATGCTCCGTCACATCGGCTTCGGCGATAAGGCGGATAAGCTTCAAAAGGCTATGACCATCTGCACCGAAACCGAGAAAAAGGTCGTTGTCACAGGTGACCGCGACGGTGCCACCTGCCACGAGTTCGGCGAGTATGTAATTGAAACCGTAAATGCCCTTTAAGGATTTATTTCTTTCGGGCACGAACCGAAAGAACAATTATAGGAGCAGAACAAGCTGGGTGAAAAAGGACAATAGAATATAAGAATTTTTCGAGGCACCTTCCTTAGCTGACTTGTTCAAAAGGAAGGTGCCTCAGTTATAATAAATATACTCATATATTTGCCAAAGGCGAGTTATAGGGCAGAAATTTTATTCTTGTAGAGGCGGGTCAATTATGTCCTCAATAAGAAATCTAAGTTGGGACAGGGTAGGCTGCAGTTCGTTCCACAAGGCTATATATTCCCGCATTTCTTCCCGATCGAAGGTGATATCCTCTATCCGACAGACGCATTCCGTCGTGGGTTCCTGCGAGATTGAGGGATTTTCTGTACCATTATCAAAGACGCAAACGCCGTATACTGTGGCACCGTCTCCGTCCTCGGTTACTATGTAGTTTTCCGATAGTTTATAATACACCGCACTTCGCCTCTTACATCCAATGAGGTATCTTAAACACAACATTTTGTGAAACAAATTCACAATCTACTATATATTCTACCTAATAAAAAATGAAATGTCAATTATTTTCACATTTTTATTGGGGCAAATTTGGAAATTCTACATTATGTAGTAAAAATATAAACTGTTGACTCTATATTTTGTGAAAATTATTCACATTAGAAGGTGACATAATCCTTTCTGTCTTATTCTGTTTATTTTAGATAATTATATTTCTCTTTTTTGCATATACTCTACTGTAGAGGTGATGTGATGAGAAGGGGAATTTTTATATTGGGTTTCCTTTTTACGGCTGCGTTGGGAACCCTTTTACATTTTGCTTATGAATGGACGGGGGAGAACCCGATAGTGGGACTTTTCTCTACGGTTAACGAGAGTACCTGGGAGCATCTGAAGCTGCTTTTCGTACCGATGGTTTTGTTTGGGGTGTTCGAATTTTTTCGCTACGGAATATATAACACCTGCTTTTTCTCAGCTAAGCTTATGGCGATACTTACAGGTATGCTGGTTATAACCGCCTTCTTTTACACCTATAGAGGGATATTGGGCTACAACGTGGATTTTCTTAACATCTTAGATTTCTATATAGGTGCGGCGGTGGCTTGGATTGTGCAGTATAGATTGCTTCACCGAAGAAGGCATTGCTCCCCAATCCGCTACGGAATAGGGATTTTCGGACTTGTAATTCTCGGAGTCCTCTTTGCGGTGTTCACCTTTTACCAGCCCGATTTGGGAATTTTCATAGACCCTACGGCATAGAAAACAACCCCCGATTTAGCGTGATACTCCTAATGGAGCATCACGCAACTCTATTCGCCTAACGGCGAGTGATATTGCTGAGCAGTGATATTATGCTACGCATAGTGATATTGTCCTACGGACAGTTTATAGCGAATAAAATATCACGAAACCGATAGGTTTCATATCGCTTTTTTGAAATATCTCGCCATAAGTGAGGAAATTTCAAAAGAAAATATCACGCTGATTTTAATCAGCATATCACTATACAGACAAAAATAAAGAGAAGACTCGCGATAAACGAATCTTCTCTTTTTTTTGTTGTTAGTGGGTTTGGGTCAGTCGCGTTTGCTTAAGAATTATCGGGAAGTTTATTGAGAAAATATACCGCGTGGTCAACCCACTTGGCAATCGCCTCGTCAATCCAATCGGAGTTGGGGGCACTGTCTACGGTTTCCTGAGCCGTAACCTTGGTACCCAACGCTACATCGTGGGGAGCGTGGGGGTAGATATGCACTTCGAAGGGAAGCTTTTCGCGGCTTAGAGCTTCGGCGGCATATATGGTGCTTTCAACAGGCACCACCCCGTCGTCGGCAGTGTGCATCAAAAAGGCGGGGCAGGTGCGGGCGTCGATATTGTTTTCAATTGAATAGGTTTGTCTGTCCTCGTCGCTCAAGGTCTCCTTGCCTAAAAGATTTAAGAAGGAGGGTTCGTGACATACACCCTCTTTAGCTGTGAGAACGGGATAGCAAAGTACCATTCCGTTTGGACGGTTGGAGCCGTGCTTTACGCAGTCTATCTTGTGCCACATAGTGCCAAGGCTTCCTGCTAAATGCCCGCCTGCCGAAAATCCCACACAGTAGACCCTCTCGGGATTGACGTGCAGCTCCCGGGCATTATCTCTTATATATTCTAAAGCCAAAGAGGCTTCTGTCAGCTGTTGGGGGAATTTGGAACCGCCGCCTACAGTGTAGGTCAGCACAAAGCAGTTGAAACCGCGGGCTAAGAATGCCTCGGCAATCAGGTTGCCCTCACGTTCGGTGCAGACACAAGCGTAGCCGCCGCCGGGGATAACCAGCATTGCAGGGCGAATACCGCCGTAGTTATTCACATAGCATTCTAATTTGGCGGTAAATTCGCCGCAAGGGAGCTTTTTTTCGAAATACTTAAACATTTATATCACCTTGATTTTGAAAGAATTAATTAAGCTTTTTAAGAAAATAGTCTGCGTGGTCTACCCATTTGGCGATAGCCTCGTCCATCATATCGCAGTCGGGCTCCGAGTCGGGAGTTTTTCTGGCAGAAAGAAGGTTGCAAAGAGAAAAGCCGTGTGTGGCGTGGGGGTAGATGTGCACTTCAAAGGGGATTTTTTCGCGGCTGAAAGCCCTGGCAGCAATCAGGGTGCTTGCCACAGGCACTGCCTTGTCGTCTGCCGAGTGCATCAAAAAAGCGGGGCAGGTGCGGGGGTCAATGTGGTTTTCGATGGAGAATAAAGCCTTGTCCTCCTCGGTCAAATCCTCTTTACCCAAAAGTTTTCTGACCGAGCCGCCGTGGTACCCTTCGCACATAGCGGTAAGGGCAGGGTAACAGAGCACCATAGCATCGGGGCGGTTGGAGCCAGGCTTGACACAATCTACCTTGTGCCACATCGTACCAAGACAGCCCGCTAAATGTCCGCCTGCCGAAAATCCCAGGCAATAGACCTTCGCGGGGTTTATATGAAGCTCTTCGGCGTTATCCCTTATGTATTCGGTGGCTTTAGAGGCCTCGTTCAACTGTTGAGGAAATACTGCGCCGCTGTCAACCGAGTAGTTTAGCACAAAACAGTTGTAGCCGCGTGCCAAGAAGGCTTCTGCAACTAAGTTACCCTCCTTCTCTGTGGCGAGGTGGTTGTAGCCCCCTCCGGGGAAAATCAGCAGTGCGGGACGTAACGAACCAAAATCACTAACGTAGCACTCCATATTTGCGGTAAATTCACCGCAGGGAATTTGGACCTTGCAATACTTAAACATTCATATCACCCTAAAAAAACTTTTGTTTTCGTATTTTACCATAGCTCGAACAAAAAAGCAATATGACTTAACCCTTAAAATCGAAAAAGGATGTGATGGGAATTTCTAATTTTTCGGCAATATCCAAAAGGGTGTCTAAAGATACCGAGGTTTCAACATGAGGGGCTTCTATATTGCTCATATGGGTACGGCTTATATCCACCGCTTCTGCCAGTTGAAGCTGGGTCAGACCCTTGAGTTTTCTGTAATAGGCAATATTTAATCCTAAACGAATATACGTTTCGCTGTGCCGCTGTTTTTTATTCATAATCAGCACCTCCGTATATTTAATATTACCTCTAATTATAATTTGCATAAACAATACTAATTATTGCATTTGCAAAGTAATATATTGCAATTTGTCGTTATGTGTGCTATAATGTGTGTGCTAAATGGGTGTTTCCCTTAAGGCAAACATATTTTTATGGAGGAAAAGAAAATGAAAACAATCTACAAAAGAATTGCAACAGTCGCACTGAGCCTGCTAATAATGGTGTGTGGAATCAGTGTACCCACAGTTTCTGCGGCCTCAAAGCTGGCAAGACCTCAAAGCGTGAGCGTTAAGCTGGTATCCACAAAGAAGGCTAAAATCAGCTGGAAAAGGGTAAGCGGTGCCAAGAAATATCAGGTGTATTATTCCACAGGTGGCAGCTACAAAAAGCTTAAGACCACCTCAAGCAAAAGTGTTTCCCATTCAGGGCTTAAGGCAGGCAAAACCTACAGATATAAGGTTAAGGCTGTTAGAGGCTCAAAAAAGAGCAGCTATTCATCTGTTGAAAAGCAAAAGACCCTTGGAAACAACAAGATAAAGGTTAAAACCAAGGTTTCGGGTGTTAAGGTCACTGTTCGTTGGAATAGCGTAAAAAATGCCAGCGGTTATTATCTTTATAGAAAATCCTCAGGCGGCAGCTACAAAAAGATTGCCGACACAAAGGACAGGATATTTAAGGACACAAGCCTTACTTCCTTAGGTAAGAAATACGTCTACAAGGTTGTGCCTTACATCAAAGACTCCGGCAAAAAGATAAAGGGTGCAGCAGGAAAGAAAACAGCAACAACAGCTAAGAGTGCGTACTTGCTGGATATAATGGAGCCGTATGAGAAGCCGTACTATTACGACACTATGAATTTTGTAATGGGAGGGGACTCCTACGGACATGGATATAGCTGTATGGGATATGGCGACGAAGGATTCGGAAATGTAACTTCTTTTAACTTAAAAGGTAAATTTTCTAAATTGACCTTTGATGCAGGAATTTTAGATAATGATGGTTATAAAAATAATGCTAACATTTATATCTATGCAGATGGCGAGCTGATAGAGGATTTTGTGATTGATCCTAATAACCTGCCTAAGCATTATAAGGTTAATGTAGAAGATTGTATACAGTTGAGGATTTGTGTTTACTCTCATAGAAGTGTAGCGATGTGGGATTCGAGTTACGGCATTGCTAATATAAAGGTATATAAATAATCGTTGCGAAATATGTCGTAATATGTTAAAATAATTTTGGAATAAGGTAGACCTAATAAAACGGTAGGCGGTTAGCCCTTCGTACACGGAGGGCATTTGCCCTCTTGTCATATGAGGGGGTGATGCTGTGGAACAAGAGACTTTTATCATAATTCTTATGATACTTGTTATTGGTTACATTTTAAGCATAAAAAAATAACCGCCCTGTCCTGAGAAAACAAGCGGTTATTCGTAAAATCTCGGGCTAACCGTCTATCGGTTTGCCTTATTTCATTTATATTATAGCGTTATGTTTAAGATTTGTCAATAGCTTCCTCTTCGCTTTTTGCGGGGAGGTAGTTTTTTATGTTTTCCAGCTCTTTACGGAACAGCTTCCAGGGGTAGTCCTTATGGGGTGGCAGGCTGTATTCATTTACCTCTTTTTTGAATGTGGGGTGGCGGAAGGAAAGATGGTGTGACCAAAGGGCAATGAAGCAGCCGTTGTCGTGGCTGCCGTATTTTCCGTCGCCAAGCAGGGGCATTTTGCGGCTGGAAAACTGTACCCTTATCTGGTGGGTGCGGCCTGTGTGAAGCCGCACCTTAACTAAAGACACCTCGCCGTTTTCGGTGGAAAGGGTCTTTATGAGTTTATATTCCAACAGTGCCTCTTTTGCCCCCTTGCGGAGGGTCTTTACAACAAAGGATTTATTCTTTGCGGAGTCTTTGAAAAGGAAATCCCGCATTTCGCCTTCGTCGGTTTCTGGTTTTCCGTGGACCACAGCTAAATATTCCTTAACTATTTTATGGTTTCTCACCATATCGGAAAGCACCTTTGTTGCCTTGCCGTTGAGGGAATAAACCATTGTGCCTCCCACCATCTTGTCAAGACGGTGCACCACGTCAACGCGGTAGGCTCCCGTCATTTTCTTGATGATGTCGGGCATTGTGCGGAGGGTGTTGGTCTGGTGTTCGGAAAGAATATTCACGGGCTTTTCGCAGACGATTATGTGTTTATCTTTATAAAGTACCTTAATCATATCAGTTTGGGGTCCCTTGCCCATTCAATCAGTAGATAGTTTGCAACGGAGTCCTTGTCGCACCCGTCGATTTCTACATTCGCAATTTTTTTAAGGTCGGTGTAGCCGTTAGCCACCGCAACGGAAAAATCTGCCGCTTGGAGCATTGGGATATCATTGAGATTATCCCCAAAGGCAACGATTTTCCGGAAGCCGTATTTTTCCTTGAATAGCCTGGCTCCGTCGCCCTTGCCCGCCTTTTCGGGATAAATTTCCAGGAAGCAGTAATCCCCCTTTTCGTTTGGAAAAAGCACGGTCTGTATGCCCTTGATACGGCTGAGCTGGTTTTCCAAGCTTTCCAATTCGGGCTTGTTGCCAACTAAGGCGATAAAGGGAATTTTACCCGAGGTGTTTATGCTACCCACCTGACGGCAGGAGCGATAGTATCTGCCACGGGTTTCTAAAAATTTCTTAGAGTGGGGAGTTTGGGCACTGACATATTGCAGGTCCATACATCCATCCCTAAAGCTGAAAACAAAGGGCTCGGCATTAAGCCTTCTGCAAACCGCTACCGCAGTTCTTGCGGCTATGGGGTCGATACAGAGCAGATGCTCGGTCTCGCGGGTTACGGGGTTATAGAACATACTGCCGTTCATCAGGATTATGGGAAGCTTCAGCCTTAGTCCCTGCAGTACCGACATTGCACTGTCGGGGGTGCGGGAGGTGTTCACCGTGAACTGCAGACCCCGTTCAATTAATGCGTTTAGGGTGGTTTTTGTGTAGTCCGATAGGGTTCCGTCGGAACGCAGCAGGGTGCCGTCAAGGTCTGCCATATATATAGTTTTCACTATTCCTCACCCTCCATTTCTGTTAAAGCCTCGGTGCTGTTACTCCATTCGTCAAAGAGGCTTTCTAATTTTTGGTTCAACTTATCTAAAGCTTCGGTAAGCTCTAAGGTTTTTTCATAGTTTGCTGAAATTTCGGGCTCTGAAAGAGTTGAGTTCAGGGCTTCGATTTCGCTTTCCGCTTCTTCAATCTGGGCTTCGAGGCGGCTGATTAAACCTTTGAGGCGGCGAATTTCCGATTGCCTTTGCTTGCGTTCGTGGTACTCGGAACCGCCTGAGCCCATCTGCTTTTTCTTCTTTTCCACAGCCGCGGTTTTGGGCTTTCTGCCGCCCTCTAAGAAGTCGTCATAATTACCTGCGGAAACGGTGATTTCTCCGTCCTGCAGCCAAAGAATTTTGTTGGCAATACGGTTGATAAAATATCGGTCGTGGGAAACGGCGATGATGGTTCCGCCGTAGTTAAGCAGTGCCTTTTCCAGTGCCTCGCGGGAGGGCAGGTCAAGGTGGTTGGTGGGCTCGTCAAGAAGCAGGAGATTGCTGCCCGAAAGCATCAGCTTCACAAGGGCAACCCTGGCTCTTTCGCCACCGCTTAAATCCTCGATTTTTTTGAAAACGTCATCCCCTGAAAAGAGGAAGGCGGCAAGGGCACTTCTGACAGCGGTTTCCCCTAAGTGCGAATAGGCATTATGCACCTCGTCGAGAACGGTGTTCGAGGGGTCAAGGTCTGCCTGAAGCTGGTCAAAATATCCCACCGTTACGCGGGCACCGAGCTTGACCTTAGGGGAGGTAAGCAGGTCTTTGAGCAGGGTGGTTTTTCCGCTACCGTTGGCACCCAGCAGGAAAACCTGCTCCTTGCGTTTGATATCTAAACTTATATCATTATAAAGGGTTTTATTGTCGTAAATCTTAGTCAGCCCCTCGCATTTCAGCACGTCGTTGCCTGTGTCGGACAGGGGATGAAAATCGAAATCCACCGTTTTTTCCGCCGACTCGGGGACAATTAACTCTGCCTTGATGCGGTTAATGGACTTTTGCTTATGGTCTATAGTGCGGTAGTTTCTCTCCATACTGAAGGTGCGCTGTTGGGCGATTATGCCTTCAATTCGCTTGATTTCCCGCATTTTATTTTCGTACTCTCGTTCGATGGTTTTCTTTCTCTCGGCGGTGAGCTCCAGGTGCCTTGAATAATTGCCCTTTGAGGAGAGCAGCTTGCCGTGGCTGATTTCTAAGGTTTTGTTTGTGACCTTGTCAAGAAAATAGCGGTCGTGGGAAATGATAAGTGCCGCCCCGGAGAAGGACTGCAAAAACTCCTCGAGCCACTCCACCGCCTGCAGGTCAAGGTGGTTGGTGGGTTCGTCCAAAAGAATTAGCTGCGGCTCGCAAAGGAGCAGCTTGGCAAGTCCGATTTTGGATTTTTGTCCACCGCTTAAAGCCCTTGTGGGCAGCTCTAATTCCTCTTCGGTAAGACCCAACCCCAAAAGGGCGGAACGGGTACGGCTTTTGTAGGTAAGACCGCCTAAAGCTACGTATCGCTCGTTATAAACCGCCTGCTTTTCTATAAGCTCATCGCTTTCGTTTGTGCTAAGGGCAATGTTGATTTTTTTGAGGGTTTCCTCCAATTCGTGAAGCTTTTCAAAAACCGTCAGAGCTTCGTCGTAGGCGGTGCGGTTGGAATCGCGGCAGGTGTGCTGCTCTAAATATCCAATCGAAATGCCGCCGGCTTTGGCAAAGCCGCCCGAAGTGGGGGACAGCTCGCCGGTTATAAGCTTCAAAATGGTGGTTTTTCCGCAACCGTTGGGACCTACAAGACCAATGCGGTCACCTGTTTCTATAAGGAAATCCGCACCCGAAAAAAGGGTGCGTTCTCCAAAAGACATAGATAAACCTGTTGCGGATAAAAGGGACATAAATATAACTCCGAATAAATTTGATTAGGGCTTGCGAAGGTGTGCTGCAAGGGTGGTGACAAGGGCACCAAGCAGCTGGAAGCCCAGCACACCCAAGAGGGGCAGACTCATAATGCCTGCGGTAAAAATATAGTATCCTGTGAGGGCAATACCCAACACAAAGAAAAGCAACTGAATAATCAGCATTGTGGTAAGAATGCTTTTCATACGGATGGAAGAGGTGACAGCCGACAGGAAGCCCGAAATGTTTTCACCGTAGCTTGCGGGAGCGGAAACACTTTCGGTATATGCCGCGGTGTTTTTATATGCTGCAACTCCTGTGCCTGACATAACCTTTACCAAATCGGGATAAAGACCGAAGTAGTCGCAAAGCATTTCCTCCGATACGTTGGGGTCGTTGGAGTTGATAAGCATTGTGACTCCTGTGTTGCAAAGGTTACGAAGCTCGTAGGTGATTTCCTCGTCAGCCTCATAGCCCACAACAAAGAGGGCGCAAAGCTGTTGGTCGCAGGCAAGATAGAGGGGGAAATAGCCTTGTCGAAGAATTTTCTTGTCTAATTCGAGGTTGGGTGTTTTGATGTTGTGACCCTCCATAAGGGTGCGGTTGCCAACAAGAATTCGGCGGTCCTCAATCCAGCCCGAAACACCCATATTGTTTTCGTATTTAATGCTGTCGGCAACGGGAATTTTTTCGTTGTTGGTTTCTAAAATCTCCTCAAATATCGGAGCGAGGGGAGAATTTGCCGCAGTGAGAATTGCCGAGGCTGAGGCAATGTACTTATCCACAGCACCCGATTCCAGCACCTGCATATTGTAAAGCTTGATTGTGCCCTTGGGGAAAAGCTCTGCCGCATCAAATGCAATAGCGTTGGCGTTGGCAATAGCTTCGGCGGCAGGGTGTCCCGCTAACATAGCACCGTAGCCTGCCAGCTTTTTAGTGGCGATAGAGAGAGGCAGATTACAGCAGAAGATTGCCGCAACAGGACAGCCTGCACAGGCAACGGCGGTAAATGCCGCAATGGCGGGGATAACACCGTCATTCATAAAGAAGGCAAAAAGTGCCGCAAGGGAGCCTGCGATAACAGTAAAGAGAATCAGCGGAGAAAGCTTCTTTTCATAGAGGTCCTCGCTGAAGGAGTTTTTGAGGTAATCTCTGATATTGGTGGTGTTTTTGCCTTGGCAGATCAGAGCATCGCCTATAACACTTCCGCTTGCCATAACAGAAGCGGAAAGCTTATCTTCAACGAAGGTCAAGGCTTTTTTCTCCTCGCTGTTGGCTATTATCTCGAAGCCGCGACGGATTCGCTTGATTATGGAAAGCTTGCCCCAAAGATTGAAGCTGAGTATCAGCAAGGCGGCAGGGGTTAATACAGGCACGGTTGCAAGGTTTCCGAAAATGCTGGAAACAATTGTGTAAAGGAAGGTGCAAAGTGCCGCCAAAGCGGTAGGGGAATCTATATCGGGCTGACCGTCAAGCAAAGAGTTTACACCCTTTATGGTGCGGAAATTGATAACTAAAGCCACCAGGAATAGGATTATGTTAAGCAGTGCGAATGCAGTGGGTGAAGCCGAAAGCAGGGTGTCTTTTAAGAAGATGTCAACCACCGATAAAATCGCAGTGATGACAACTGTCGGTATGAATCTCGCCATAACGCTTACCTGCTGGGATGCCAAATCTGTGCGGACACTTTCGGCATCTTCTACCGAATTGTAATCCTCTACCTCGGGAGGCAGGGGGGAGGATTCGCCTACCTCAGCTTCCGAAAGCTCGGATTCCTCAACCGAGCTGAGCTTTATAGGTTCAATCGGAATTTTGATTTCATCGGTTGGATTGGTGATAGGTTTTAAAAGGTCGTGTAAGACCTCTGCCTTTATGGGGTCGGTGACGTGTGGAGTACGGTTGTCGGCAAAAGAATCTAAAGGGTCAGCAGTGGCGGGAGCACGGTCGGAGCTGCTGCTGATGTCAATTATACGGGTAGCCCCTGTATCTACAGAGTCGGAGCTGTCGGCAAAGCTACACTGGAAATCGCTGATATTTCCGTTGGTGCTGGATATGATTGCACCGTCGGAGGTTTCGTCCTGAATCTTGACGGGAATGCTGACGGTTTTTCCGTTGGAATCTGTAGTGGTTTTTTGCAGGAAGGGAGAAAATTCGTGGGTGTTTGATATAACCGATGCAGGTTGACTGCTTTGTACGTCATAAAGATTTGAAAGCCTTTCGCGGGCATTCTTTTCGGCGGTTCTGATGATGTCATCTATGGAGCCGGCAGTGACGCTTACATCACTTTTGGGGGTGATGTAGGTTTTGCATTTTGAAAGCATACTCTCTGTGGAACGCTCCATTTTTCTTGACAGCGGATTGCTTTTGATGTTTTCGTTGATGGCATCAAATATGGAGTCGGAAATGTTAGCCTTTTCGGGGGCGGCAGTTTCCGGTATGATGTCGCTGGTTGCCGATACCACCTCGTCTTCAAAGTCAAGGGAAACTTCGGCAGATTCGACTGCTTCAAGGGATGCCTCAATGCTGTTTTCTGCTTCCGCATTTTCAATCGGTTCTTCCTCCACCGACTCTGTGGGGGATTCGGTAGAAACAGAAGTATTTGCAGATTGCATTTTTGCCCTTTCAGCCATCATTCGGTCGTAGAGGGCTTGGGCTGTGGGGGAAAGCTTTGTTTCTTTCTTTTGAGCCACAGGCTCCGTGGGAGTTGCTTTTACAGCAGTAGTTTCTTTTACTGCAGGAGCTTCCTCAACTTGTGGCAGAGGTGTGGGAACGGCTTCCTCAGGCTGGGCTTCCGACTTAACTTCTTCGGTGTTGTCTACCTCTTCTGCCACAACCTCGTCGGCGGTTTCTTCTGCAACCTCGGGAGGTGTCTCAACCGCCTGCTCTACCGTTTCAATAGGGGTTGGTTCTTCTTTAGAGAGAAGCTCGTTTTCCTTCTTCAAGCGGCTGATAAGGGCATCGGCACGCTCGGCAGCCGACTGCTCGGAATGAACCTCGATTTTGATTTCGGGCGGGGTAGCGGGGCTTTCGGCATTTTCTTTTTCTGTAACAGAAACTTCAGCAGAGAGATTCTCGCTGCTGAAGCTATCCGCAATTTCGATGGGATTTTCCGCATTTTCCTCATCGGCATCAAAATTTCCAAGTATTTCATCAACCGTCATAGCGTGCGAAGAATGGTGCGGCTTGCGGTCGTCCCAAAGGGTAACGCTTAATTTTTCTACATCGTTCTCATTATCGGCGTCGGCAACGCTCCCCGACTCGCCAAAGTCCAGGATGAAATCTTCCGACTCCTCTTTTTTATTCCTTTTAAAGAGACCCATATTCCCTTATTCCTCCCTGAATTTATCCAAATTAAAATAGTGTTTTGAAAAGTTTTATTTGTTTTTAGCGGCTATTTCTCCTCGCTGACGGGCAACCTCGTACATCAGCACACCCGCTGCAACCGAAGCATTAAGTGAATTGATTTTGCCCTTCATCGGCAAGGAGACCATTACATCGCAATGCTCGGCAACAAGTCTGCCTATACCCTTGCCTTCGCTGCCGATAACTAAAGCGGTGGGACCCGAAAAGTCCTCACGACACCAATCGGTACCGTCCATATCTGCACCGTAGACCCATACACCGCGGCTTTTAAGCTCGTCGATGGCGGAGATAAGGTTTGTTACCTTTGCCACCTTCATATATTCCAGGGCACCGCTGGCAGACTTTGCAACGGTGCTGTTAAGACTTACCGAACGACGCTTCGGGATGATGATTCCGTGGACAGCGCAAGCCTCGGCAGTTCGGATTATAGCACCTAAATTGTGGGGGTCCTCAAGCTCGTCGCAAAGGATGATGAAGGGCTTTTCGCCCCGCTCCTCCGCAAGGGCGAATATATCCTCAATACTGCAATATTCGTGGGTTGAAACAAAAGCGGCAATACCTTGGTGATTGCCACCGCCCGAGAGAAAATCCAGCTTCTTTTGAGGCACTTCCTTTACCACGATACCTTTTTTTGTTGCCTTGGCGATTATGGCGGCAACAGAGCCTCCCGCTCCTGCGGCAACCATAAGCTTATCTATATTCCTACCCGAACGCACCGCTTCCATAACGGGATTGCGACCGATTATTATGTCGGGGTGGGGTGTGTTTTCTTTTTCGGAGATTATATTTTCGTTATTCATAAGGAACCTTCCCAGTCATTTACTCAAAGATTTTGCAGAGGAAACCTCACGTGATTTCCGTAATAAGCACATACTTACATATAAGTATAACACATAATATATCAAAAGAAAAGACATAAATAAAAAATAAGTCGAAATGTTAAAAATCGGGTAACCAATCGACCGATTCCGCGACGAAAAAACCGAGAAAAATTTATGTGAAATTGCACAAATCTGTTGCGGCAAATTTGGTGATAATGCTAATAGTTTGGGCTTGTGAAAAAAAGTATAATTATTTCGTACAAATATGTGTACAAAATGTTAAATCTTTGATACTTATCGCTAAAGAAATAAGCGTTTTTTTATGGTAAAATTACAGGTACATTAAGATAAAAAATCAGTTAATGGAAAAAATGTTAAATTCCGACGATGCGGTAAACTCCTACACTTTGAGAACACACCGCAATTCACGTTTTTGCGGTTTTGTGAAAATGTTGTAGAAAACAGTCAATGTTCAACTATAGATAAGGAGAAAAAATTATGAACAAAAAAATTGTGAGATTAATGTGTTTGGTCTTGTGCGGAGCAATGCTTTTGTCCTTTGCGGCCTGCAGAGATACAAAAAAGCCGATAGGAGAAACGGCATCTTCGGTTTCTTCCGAAGAAAGCTCGTCCCTTCCCTCGGAGTCGCCCGTTGCAAGTGAACTCCCTGTGGAGTCCTTTACCTCTATGGACGACTTAGGCTACTACGAGGAACCGATTATCGACGATGGCTTTGGCGACGTTATAGTGGATGACAATGTGAATTCATATGATGAATTTATAGATATTGACGGCGGTAGTGATAATTGGTTCGATGATAATGCCGGCTATGACGATGGCAATATGAACCTCGGTGATGGAAACGTAGACTACGACGACGGTAACACCGATTTCGGTGACGGAAACGTAGGTTATGACGACGGCAACACCAACATAGGTGACGGAAATGTAAACTATGACGATGGAAACGTTGACTACGACGACAACACCGGCCTTGGCGATGGAAATGAAAGCCTTAACGATGAAATAGATTCTAATGATAACTTGGGATTCGTCGATAGTGATATAGATATCGACGACAATAACACCATTCCAAATAATGGAACAAGTATTGTTATTGACCGCCCCGAAACCTCGGGACTAATCAGCATGGGTATCAAGCAGGCATATTCCTTCGAAGACCCCGACCTTGATTTGGAGGGTGACGGCGGTATAGACGATGATTTCTTTATCGACGAGGACATAGATATAGAAGACAATACATACACCCCGCTCATTCAGAAAAACGGCGAAAAGGCAGAAGGCTCTACCCGCAATATTTCTGTTGATAATTCCGACGAGGGGATTGTGTTTACAGGCTTCTCGGGACTTTCGGCAAACATTTTCCCCACAAGCACCACCCTCCACGCACAGAACATTGTAGGTGATGCCGAGGCTTTCCTTGAGTCCAACGGTGAACGCTTTAACGACGTTGCCTTCAGCTACGGCAGAGCCTGGTTCCAGATCGACTGGATCGTAACCGACGAGGCGGGGGACCACTGGGTGGATTATAAAAACAACCCCGAGGAAAACCCCGACTATAAAAACTATATGAACGGTATATATTGCTTCTCCGAGGGACAGAAGCATACCGACCATTTTGACAGTGCTATTGAGTATTTCAAGATGATGGAGGAAGCGGGCACCGAGATTTATCTCGCCTTCGGCTGGAAGGTTGGCGAACGTGTTCACGATTGGTTCGGTGTTCAGCCTAACAAGCCCGAAATCTCTGCTCCCCGCGACCTTAAGGCTTATGCCAAAGCGGCGGCAGCTCTCTTTAAATATATGAGAAACGAGGTTGGTCTTACCAACTTTAACACCCTTTCTTTCTACAACGAGCCTAACCAGACGGAGAGCTTGACCTATCAAGGCTCCTGGGACTATGTATGTCTTGGTGACAAATGTGCCTACTGGGTGGCGATGGCAAGGGAATGTCAGAAAGAATTTGACAAGCATGATGACCTAAAGGACGTTCTTATAATGGGTGCCGATTGCTCTAATGATATGGAGTTTACTCAGGAGACTTACGTTAACCCTTATATGAGAAACAATGCCCATGATGCGGTGGATTGCTATACCTTCCATTACTACGGTTATTCTCTAAACGGCCAAGGCAACTACGACGCATTTTTCGACGAGTGCGTGTTTGTTTATAACTACTATGAAAAGCCCTGCTACATAACCGAATACTATACCACTCATCCCGATCTGCAGGAAGACACCGACGGCTATGCCTGGACCGATTGGAGCAGGTCCCTCGCCTCTCTTTATATCGCTTCTGCAAACACAGGTATCAGAGGTATCTTTAAGTGGACGGCAGTTATAGGCTTGATTCCCTCGGGCTGGGGCAATGACGACGGTTCCAACATCTCCTGGATGCGCCCCCTGGACGTTAAGACCATCAATACTGTAAAGCACGCTTACTATCAGGAGGCATTGCTTAATAATTACGTTCCCCACGGGACCAACGTTCATAACGTTACCTGGACGGGCGACGACATAAGGACCTCCGCATTTACCACGAAGGACGGCAAGGATTTCACCTTGGTAGTTGAAGCAAATGAAAAATCTCCCAAGAGAAGTCTTCAGGTCAATCTGGAAAAAGCCCTCGGTAAGGACATTTACGTTTTCCGCTACGGCTTCGATCAGGTGACCGACGGAAACGCCATTGTTCCTCCCTGCGAAAAGGTTATAAAGAAGGTGGGACGTGAGTTCTCCTACGATATTGACGGAGAATACGGTATCCATGTGTTCACCACCCTGAAGCCCCTTAAGCAGGTTGCCCTATACGAAAAAGGCACCGACAATCTCGGCACTGCCTTTAAAGTATCAAAGGGCGACAGTGTTACAGTAGCTCCCGAGTTCATCGACTGCGACGAAAACGAAACGGTCAAGTGGGAGATTAAACGCTACAACGGAGGCATTAAGGCTTCCAACAAGCATCGTGAAAACTATATGAAGAACGACCGATATCTTGATCGCGGCACCCTTACCCAGAAGGGCAACGAAATGACCTACACGGTAAGCGATAATGCCGAATCGGGCGATATAATTGCTATAAGATGTACCATAGTCGACGGCGATGAGGACGTTAAGAATGACCGCTATGCCGTAACAACCATATTTGTTGAGTAAGAAAGGAGATAGTGATTATGTATAAATTTAGAAGACATACCAAAAGAGTCACAGCAGCCCTTTTGTCGATGATGATTGTTATCTCCGCAGTAAGCAGTTTGTTCACAGGACTTTCTGCAAGTGCTATTCAGCCAAGTGACGTAACCGTACTGACTACCGCCGACGGGCTCACCCAGTCGAATTCAATGGTTGACGGAGCTCCCACGGTTTATTTCCAGAAAACTCCTGCCGAGGGTCCTCAGCTTACCACGATGTACTATACCGAAAGACTTTCCGACAGCAATTTTAATGCTCCCGACGCGGAAATTTACAGAGGCTCTGCAACATTTTGCGAGCTGAAATCGGGCTATAACACCTCTGCTACCACCGCCGATGCCATTGAAAAGTTTTATATAGACGGCACCGAGCGTTTCTCGCAGATAACCCTCACTCTGAAAAAGCTCACCGATGTCAGCAACATTGTGGTTGCCAGCCATCAGAACCCCGTTCTCAGAAACTACTATTATGAAATCTTTGCTTCCGACAGTGTGGCAGACCTTTATGACGCCGCCAACTCGGTGTACCTTTTCACCAATACTAATAACGACCAGCTTCAGAATTTCAAGATTGCAGAGGGCAAGCTTACAGGTGTTAAGTATGTCGGTATGCGACTTTATAATCCCATTCAAACCGAGGGCGGTCGCTGGGTAGACGATGCGCTTGCAATAACCGTAAATGCTCTTTACCCGAGGTTTTTCGAATTCAACGTATACGGAACTCCTTCTGCCGACCAATCGGGGGATATTCTCTCCGAAGCAGGGGAAATGGGAGTGCCTACCGATGCAAGTGTTGTTGCCTCCTCAGAGATTTTATTTAACGACGGAACAGGCGACGTAGAAATACCCGTCTCGACTGCACCTCTCCTCGACGGAAATCTTTCATCGGAATTTATGGGTAGCGGCTCTTGGGTAGAGGGTACGGATAATAACTTCACCTACCTTTCCGACCGCCAGTATAAAATCATCTATACTTTAGATGGTCTTTGCGACGTTTCAAAGATTTTGGTTTACCACCATCAGACCCAAAACCGAATGACCTATAAGTATAAGCTCTATGCCTCAGAGAAAAAGGATGACCTGTTCAAAGCCGAGAGTCTTATCAAGGACTATGAAAACAGTGCCTTTATGAGGGGTCAGCTTTATACCCCTGACCTTAAGGCGAAGTACGTGGCTTTGGTTATTACCCAGCCCTCCGTAATTCTTGACACCACGGTCATCAGTATTTACCCAAGACTTATGGAGTTCAACGTCTACGGTCTTCGTGACGGCGAAACCGACCCCAATGCTGTAGACCTGCTGGATGGTAATGTTATTGACATCCCTGAGGGCACAAGTGTTGTAAAATCGGTTACTGTCAAGCAGTTTGACGGCACAAGCGAAACCGATAACTCCGCTTCCACCACCCCTCTGCTTGACGGAGATACCGCCTCTGAATATAACGCAGCAGAGGTTTTTGCCGGCGGCACCGATAATAATATTACCTACCCCTCGGGCAGATACGTAAAAATTCAGTACGAGCTGCAGGGTCTTTGCGAGGTTAAGAACATCTACATTGCCAACCATTCTATCCCTAAGTGGATGACGCAGGAATATAAGCTTTATGCTGCGAACAGCGAAACCGAGCTTTATAACAGCGATAACCTTATCTATGAATATTCCAACTCGGGACATAAGCAGTTCCAGCTTTATACACTTACCCGCAAGGCAAGGTACGTGGCTATGGTTATCACCAAGCCTTCGGACGCCACAGATGTTCCGTTATCCAGCATATACGTCCGACTTCGCGAATTTGACGTATTCGGAACTGCAGAGGAAAGCTTTGAAAACCCCGACGGAGTGCTTACCGAGTACGACAGCAAGGAGCTACCCGCAGAGAAGGGTGTGGTAAAATCCACCTTTGTTAATTTCGTTAAGGGTTCAACCACAACCTCCCGAACCGAGCCCGCCACCGCCCTTACCGATAACACTATCGATGGAGAATTCTACGGCGGCTTCGTTTGGGCAACGGGCAGTGCAGGAAACCTTACTTATTTTGACAACGGCGAGCTTCGTATAGAGCACGAGCTTTACGGAAACAGCGACGTTACCGATATTGTGGTATATAATCACACAAATCCCGACCGTATGACCTATAAGTATAAGATTTATATGTCGGACAAAAGGGATAGTCTATACAAGACCGAAAGCCTTGTATATAACTTTGTGAATACCAACCTCAAGAGGGTTCAGGTGTTCAGTGTTAACCGCAAGGCAAGGTTTGTGGCTATGGTCATAACCCAGCCTTCAAGCGGTGTGGACTTTTCCGCAGAAAGCGTTTACCCAAGGCTCCACGAATTCAACGTCTACGGCACCCCTGACGAATCTATCCCCGAGGGTGTAACCGACTACAGCGACGAAACCTTCCCCGAGGGCAACAACTTCTTGCTCAATATGAACCCGGGAATGAAGATAACAAATACCGAAAAGGGTATCAGCAAGAACATCAGCTCTACCACTATAGCAGAGCTTAACGATGGCACCACAGGCGGCGGTGGTTTCTATACCGGATTTACAGGTCGCGATTATTATGCCGACTGGGATGAGGAAAACAACGCGCCGATTCTTCGTGCTGATACAGTTTACGTCGACTTCGAATATAAGTTAGGCGGCACAGCCGACGTGGAGAAATTCTATATTGGAAACCATACCTCCAAGGACCGCCGCATAGCTAAATATGCTATCTATATGTCGAAAGAGGATACGGGTGACCTTTTTGCCGAGAGCAACCTGGTTGGCACTTATGAAAATTCAAGCGGTGTTCGCGGTCAGGAAATCGGCTTCGGCGAGATAAAGACAGGCATTCGCCGCATCGGTGTGAGAATACTTGATGCCTTCTATGATAAGACCGCTAACCTTGGCTGGATAACCAAGGAGGGTGTTGAAAAGGGCTCCACCAGTGTTTATCTCCGCCTTAACGAGATTGCTGCCTTCGGCACTTATGAAGCCGACCCGTACCAATTCCAGAAGGTGTTGAGAAACGGTGCGGCAAATCTTCCTAAGGATGTGTCTCTCGAGGGACTTAAGAATCTTTCGCTCGCTTTTTCTCCTAAGCTTCTATTCACCAAAAACGGGGTAGAGGGCAAGGCTTCTCTCACAAACATCCAGCACCTTACAGACGGAGACTTTGCCACAGAAAGTGAATCCTACTCCAGCAGATTTGCCATTTTTGAAAACGGCTCAGCTCAGTATTATCTCAACGGCACACATTATTTCGATGCCTTCTACGATTTCAAATCCGAAGTAAAACCGAAGTATGTTGTTGTGGCTAATGCTCCAAACGTGGAACTGGCAAATGCTAAATACAACGTATATATTTCAAATGATAAGGATACCCTTTACTCCGACGATAATCTTTATGCAGAGGTCGACAATGTAAAGGCTTTGGAAAACGGCGAGGGTGTAACCGTAAACGTTATCTGCTTCGATGAAACCTATGTTACCGAAAACACCAGGGGCAGATATTTAGGTATCCGTATATTCAGTCCCTCTTGCGTTCCCGGTGTGGGCTCTGCAGAGGTTACCGAAAAAGTGAACAATCTGTATATCCGCTTGCGCGAGTTTGCAGTTTACGGAGAGTACACCGACCCCACCTTCGAATACGTCCCCAGAAACTTAACCGATACCGATGGTTTCGAGGGTCTTGACAAATTAGATGAAATCTACGGTAAAAATATTCTGAATGTTAAAAACATCAGCTATATGAACGGCGGCAAAAAGGTAGAAATCGGCACAAACACCGATGAGCAGAACGATTTCTGGGCAGACAACACAGGTGCTACGCACTACGATTTCTCTAACTTTACCGCTTCCTCTGCAGGCTCTCCCGTGTGGATCTTCAGGCTTCCCGACCACGAGCTTACCAACATCGAGGGCTTTGCATATCAGGGTGTTACTAATACAGGACACTCAGATTACTTCATCAGCCATCTGAAGGTTTATGTGGCAACCGAGCGTGAGGACCTGTTCCAGCCTCAGTCCTGTGTGTTTGAATATAATGCCGAAGAGGATGGAATGAAGAAGGGCATAGTGTACGAGTTCCCCAAGGATCGCATACCTCAGGGTTCTTATATAGCCTTCGAGTTTGTAAATCCCGTAACAAGTGCTTCCCAGTGGACATATATGCGTATGTCCCTGCTCCACGCTTGGGGAAGTGAGGCAAAGATAGAGGTTAAACCTGCTAATATAGCAGAGAATATGCCTATAGATGCATACTTCAACAAAGAAGGCAACCGTGACATAATCACCGACAGCAACTTGACTGTGGAAGAGGTCAAGAGACTCACCGACGGCAACGACAAAACCGCTGCCAAAATAGATACTTCGGGCAAGACCACCGAAATCTTATATAACCTTTGCGGTGATATAAAGATTGATGAGATAGTCTTAAAGACACTTATCAGCTCTAAGGCAGGCTTCAAAACCTTGAAGGTCTATGCTGCCGACACCTTAGCCCAGGTCAACGAGGACCAAGCTCTTATTTGGGTATACAAACCCTCCGGAAACGGCGAGATTGGAGCTGCCAAGAGCTTCTCAACTCCAAAAGAGATGAGGTATATCCGCTTCGCTTTCGAAGGCACAAAGGATTATCTTGAGATTTACGAAATTGAGGTAATCGGTCTTGACAATCAGAAGATGAAGACCCGAAATATCACAAGCTCTCTGAACTCCCAGCACATAAACCTTTCCATCACCAAAAACGGCGGAAAGTCCGTTTATGTATCTTCATCGGAAAACATACTGGGACAGCTGATAGACGGTGATTTAACAAGCTTTATCCAGCTTATTAAGGGTACTGTCGGCGAGGATAAATACGATATACTTATATACCTTGACGACCTCAGAACCATATCAAGCATCACAACAAGCTTTATAAAGGGCTTCCGTGAATACCGTCCGAAAACCATCAACGTTTACGTGGGCGAAAGCGAAGAGGCGGCAACCGCCCCCGATGCTGAACCGCTCTACACCATAAACGTTGATAAGCTAAAGGGTGACCAGCATACCGAGGAAATCAGACCTATGCTGGGAAGATACGTCCGTTTCGAGCTCAGCGAATTCTATTTCAACGAGTACCTGGTGGATAAAGACGGCAAGGGCATTATTGCTGCCTGCCTCAGTGATATCAAGATTACAGGTACCAAGGTAAAGGGCTTGCAGACCGACGAAAACAACGACACCTTACTCCAATTCACCGATGCTAAAACAGGCATTAAAGCTACCATCAAGCGTATGGATATCAACGATATCTTCACCGACGTTATGAGCATCAGAGTTACCCCCGAAGCCCCCACCAACTGGCAGATGCGTTCTTTGCAGGAGAGAGGCTCCCTGAAGGTTCGCGACAAGCAGATTTATAAGGTTGAACTGCTTGACCTCTACGGAAACAGCGTTACCGACCTTGGTGGTCGTGAGTTGCAGATAAGCTTCCCGAAGCCTGAGGGTGTATCTGACGGTGCTTGTATAATTGGTGACGCCTCAAAGAGAACAAAAATTGATGCTAAGAATTCCATCGAAAGCGAAGAATTCATCACAGCAACTGTAGATTTACAGGTAGATACCGACAGTAAGTACGCTCTGTTGGAGGTAATCTCCACCACCGACCCATATTGGGATACAATAGGTGAGTTAGAGGACTTTGAGGAAGGCAGCGACGAGGATCTTAAGGGCGAAAACGATGCCGAAATTCACGATGCCACTTGGTATGATTCCATTCATACAGAGGATGACAGCTTTACCGTAACCCCCTTAAGCTTTACCTTCGAGGATGGCATTAAATTCGAGGCGAAGGATATTTCAGCTGACGTTTCCGATGAAAAATATATGTCGGTGCTGCAGCAGGCAAACGGTAAAAAGGTAGCTATATACTACGATATGAAGCTGACCTTAGGCGGTGAGGATGTTGACCTTCAGGAACAGTGGGTAGAGATAGCTATGAACCTACCCGCCGAAGTGACCGATAATTTTACCGACCTCGAAATTCTGCATGTTGGAAACGATGGTGTTCCGGCAAGGCTCTGGAGTGCTGTGGAAAATGGTAAATTCCTGTTCCAGACCAATAGCTTCAGCGAGTTCGCCATAATCGGAACTGCACTTGACGGCTCCTCAAGCGTTGTGGAAGTTCCCGGAAGCACAGACGACAACCAGAACGATATTCAGAATGATGCCCCCGAGAACGAGAGCAATCAGGATAACCTCAATGATGGTTGGATTGACAACGGTTCTGATAATATGGGAAATCAGGACAACACCAACGATGGTTGGGTTGACAACGGCTTCGAGGATAATGGTAACCAGGATAACCTCGATGATGGTTGGGTTGACAACGGCTCAGAGGATATTGGCAATCAGGATAACCTCAACAACGGCTGGGT
Source organism: Acutalibacteraceae bacterium (assembly GCA_045590175.1). Classification (GTDB taxonomy): domain Bacteria; phylum Bacillota; class Clostridia; order Oscillospirales; family Acutalibacteraceae; genus UMGS1532. Next base: position 34,253 of record JAZNQM010000013.1, read on the forward strand.
TGACAACGGCTTCGAGAATGTTGGCAATCAGGATAATCTCAACAACGGATCAGAAGAGTTTATTCCCAACGATACCATAATAGGTGACGACTTAATTACCGAGGATGTGGTTGACAATATGGGAAGCCCCACTACAGGCGAAGATGCAAGAACGCTGTATGTAGCACTTCTCTTCCTTGTGGCAGCCGGCTATGTTGCCGTGCGTTTCGGAAAGAAAATCGCCAAAGATTAAATAAATATAGCTTCAAGACCTGCAGAGCGCAACGCTTTGCGGGTCTTGAATTATATATAG
>JAZNQM010000014.1:0-6729 GCA_045590175.1 Acutalibacteraceae bacterium
TCGCACTTCATCCTGTAAAAAAATCGTCGGCAGAAATTTTTTCAAACCTACAAATAGATATTTTTTGTATTTCAGAAAGCCAAAAACTGCAGGTATACTGCCGTATATCAAAGTTTTTGGCAAGGTGAAATCGGAAAATAACATTTGTAGGCGGTGGCAGGTTCAAGTCCTGCCACCCTAGGCATAATACCCACAAAACCGTTGCTTCAAAAAAAGGAGCGACGGTTCTGTTTTTTTGATAAACAAAGAGGTTAAACGGGATCGAAAAGTATAAAAAAATTTAGTGAACATTACCATATTTTGGAGCTGTTTTTTGACACCAAGATTGAAAAAAACAAAAAATGAGCAATATAGGTAAAAAAGTTGACGATTGATGCGATTTGTATTATGATGTATACGGATAAAATTATTTTGGAGGTAAACAAAATGTTAAAGAAAATTCTTGCAATGCTTATCGTGTTGGCAATGGTATTTGCTCTTGCTGCTTGCGGCGGAAAAAACACCATCGACACCCCAAGCGAAACCGACACAAATGTTGAAAGCATAGTAGAAAGCGAAGCTACCGATACTACAGGCTCCGAGGCAGCAAATGAAGAAACTGCATCTCAGGATACCGCTTCTACAGGCTTAACTTCTATGGATACCGCTTTAATTGAGAGTACCATAGTTGAGGATGGTGCTTCTCAAAATGCGACTTCCCAAGACGTTATTTCGGGCACAACACCTTCTCAAGGCACAAACCCCAATGCAACCGCTTCTCAGAATGTTGTTTCTCAAACTACCAATCCCAATGCAACCACTTCTCAGAATGTTGTTTCTCAAACTACAACTACATCTCAGAACGCTAACGCAACTGTATCTCAGACTGTTTCTAAGGCTCCTACACAGCAGGGCACTGTTTCACAAGGCGTAGTGGCAAGCCAAACCGCATCTCAAGGTGTAGCATCGCAAAATGCAGTTTCTCAGACTGTTGCTCCTCAGAGCACCCCTAACGCAACTGTATCTCAGACTGTTTCTAAGGCTCCTACACAGCAGGGCACTGTTTCACAAGGCGTAGTGGCAAGCCAAACCGCATCTCAGGGTGGAATGACCATAACCACCGGTTCTAAGGTTGAAGCTAACACTCCCACCACCAGCCAGCCCACAATTAATATTACTTCAAATGCAGGTACTGCAACAAATCAGTCGGGTCAGGCTAACATTACTGCCGCTTACAACGACCTTAAGGTCAGCACCGGCACCAGCGTAACCGAAGGCCTTGATTTTGGTGGAAAAACCTTCACAATGGCTATAACTGAAGAGGGACAGTATCTTACAGGTTCCTTCAAGCGTACCATCACTGCTTTTGAAAAGAAGTTCAACTGTAAGATCAAAACAGTTCAGTATCCCTTTAGTAAGTACAACCAGCAGGTAGCCCAGGCTAAGTCTGCAGGCAAGGTTCCCGAAATCTGCTATGCCCATGGTTCTATGTTCCCCAGCTGTGCGATTGACGGTCTTTACAACAACTTCGACGATATTCTCAAAACAGGCGACCTTATGGACAATGACGACCCCACTGCAGGTGGCGTTGACTTGGCAAAAACCTCTTACTTCGTATATGACAAGAAGATTTACGGACTTTGTAACTACGAATCCTGCTTCCCTGTTGTAATTTACTACAACAAGATAGCTATGGCTGATGCAGGCTTCTCCGGTAATAAGGATCCCAGAAAGATGGCAGAATCCGGCAAGTGGACCTGGAACACCATTCTCCAGATGGGTCAGAAGCTCACTAACTCTTCCGAAGATGTATATTTCCTTTCCAACGGTTTCTCGGGCAGAAGCATAATGCTTGCTTATGGTGCTCCCATCATCACCCTTGAAAATGGTAAGTATTCTCAGAACGTTACTTCCACAGGATACATAGCAGGCCTTGAGCTTATTAAGCAGATGTTCCGCGGTGCTAAGGCTATCGCCGAGCCCAGAGGTAACGATGGAGCCTTCCCCTACAACTCCTACGACAGAATGTTAAAGGGTAAGACCTATATGTTCACAGAGGAAACCTCTAAATATCTTGATATGGCAAAGGATGTTAAGAACTCCTCTGCTTTCCAGCGTAACAAGGCTAATATTGGCATTACCACAATGCCTTTAGGCAACACAAATACTAAAAAGCTTTACCCCACAGGCTGGCTCACTGCCGTTTGCTCAGGTAAGGGTACCGATGCAAGAGTTGCTCTTGCTTGGGAAGTATTCCGTTCTTCTTATGTTGATCCCACAGTTGACACCAACGCTATGAGCGAAGTCGACCAGGCGTTCGTTGATGGTCTTCTTAAGGGTGGTATCTGTTGTGAGGTTGGTAACTTCTCAACTTCATCCGATGATGCAGTTGGTATGATGATGCAAGCTGCTGTAAGCATTACAAACGGTGCTGATATCAGCCAGACAATCACTTCCATCAAGGATAAGATGACACTTTGCATCAATACAACAATGAAACAGTAAAAAGAAGTAGATAAATCAGAAACACGCTTAGATTTATCTGTAGGTTTGGCGGGTATTGGTATCTTGATAATCCATCCCGCCTTTCCGATTTCTAAAGCATTTCAATTCCTACGAGAGGAGTAATTATATGAGCAAAAGAATCACGAGATTTTTGGGCCTGATGATTGCTATTGCTATGATTTTGTCGTTGGCTGCTTGCACCCCTACAACCACTAAAACACCAAGCTCCGATAAGACCGAATCAAGCCAAAGCAGTGTTGACGGCACAAACTCTCAACCCGAAGAAGTTGTCTCTCAGATAACCGACGAATTCCCCTCTGATGTAATTGCAGATCCCGATCCCTTTATTCCGGACAGCGGTATTATGGGCGATGATCAGCAGATTGGCGACATTCTCCCCGGGGATATAATTATAGACAATGGTGACGTTCTTCCTAATGATGGCGTTATAGATGGTAGTCAGCCAGGCGGTGAGATTATACCCGATGATGGCATTGTAGACGATGGTCAGCCAGGCGGTGATATTATACCCGACGATGGCATTATAGACGATGGTCAGCCAGGCGGTGATATTATACCCGATGATGGTATTATAGACGATGGTCAGCCCAATGGTGATATAGTACCCGACGATGGTATTGTCGACGACGGTCAGCCCGGCGGTGACGTTATTCCCGGCGATGGTTGGATTGACGACGGTAACCAGGACATCACACCTATGTCACCCGTAATTCGTCCCGAAACCGACGGTGCTATAAGCGTCGGTATGAAACTTGCATACACTGCCGAAGAAGAGGAAGACGATAGCTTTTTCGAGGATGATGACCTTGACGGCGAAGATGAAGAAGATTGGGAGATAGGCGACGATATCGTCGAAGATTTCACCTTTGAAAAGATTATTGAACCTTATGGCACTTTAGAACCCGACGGCAAAAAGAGAGTCATCAATGTTGACAACTCCAAGGATGGAATTCTTTTCAAGGGCTTCACAGGTATCAGTACCAACGTATACCCCACCCAGTCCACCCTTATGTCCCAACAGAAAACAGGCGACCGCGATGCCTTCGTTGAAATCAACGGCGACCGCTTCAATAATATGAAGGCGAGCTTTGCTCGTAGCTGGTTCCAGATTGACTGGATGATGACCGACGAATGTGCCGAAAAAGGCCTTAACCCTAAAGATTTCAACAATAATTGGGAAGAAAATCCCGACTATCAGAACTACTACAACGGCATTTACGATTTCGAAAGCGACTATATGAAGTCCTGTATCGAATATTGGAAAATGCTTGAAGAAGCTGACACCGAAATCTACCTTGCCTTCGGTTGGAAGATTGCCAACCGTATTCAGGGTTGGTTCTCCAGTGATATGCGTTATTCCCGTGAATCCGCTCCCCGCGATCTGGACGCTTATGCAGACGCCTGCGTAGCTCTTTATAAATATGTAAGAGAAGAAGTTGGTCTCACCAACTTCAGCACCCTTGCTTTCTATAATGAGCCCGGTCAGGTATTTACAGGAGGCATTCCTTATCAGGACTTCTCCGTTAGTGGCGATAAGCGCGTATGGTGGGCAAATATGGTTAAGAAGTGCCGTACCGCTCTCGATAAGAATGGTCTTGAGGATGTTATCATTTCCTCCTGTGACCACAGCGGTACAGTTATGACCAACGATGACAGATACGTATCTGTATATCTTAACAACCATATTCCCGAGCTTATTGATATGGTAGGTCTTCACATCTACCCCGGACGTGTATGGCTTACCCCCAACGGCTATGATGCGCAGTATGAAATTCTTTGTGATGCTATGCGTTATATGGCAACCCTTTACGGTGAAGAAAAAACCTATGTAACCGAGTACTATGGCACTGTTCGCAACGATCCCTCATCGACATATGCTTGGGAATTGCACGGTTGGGATACTTCCAATGCCGCATTCTTGATTTCTGCTGCAAACAACGGTATTCGCGGTAACTTCCATTGGGGCTTCACAGGTGGTTACCTCTGTGATCCTATGATGTTTGACCCCGCAAACGGCTCTGCTGCATCCTGGATGGTTCCAAGGAATGAAAAAACTGTAGCCGATGTTAAGCATGGCTTCTATGAATGCTCGCTTATTAATAATTACATTCCCAAGAATGCCAACGTTCATAACATCGAGTGGGCAGGTGACGATATCCGTGCCTCTGCCTTCACTTCAAAGGACGGCAAGGACTTCTCCCTGTTGGTAGAAGCTGCCGAAGAATCCAAGAAAAAGGAAATTGATGTAACTCTCTCCGAAAGTCTTGAGGGTAGGGATATTAATGTATTCTACTACAACTTCGATTTGGAATACACCCCCAATGCCATCATTCCTTCACTCTTTGACACCGTTAAAAACGTAGGAAACGAGTTTACCTACAAAATCGACGGTGACTACGGTATCTATATTTTCACAACCCTTAAACCCGTTGAGCAGATTGCTCTTTACAACCCCGATGACACTACCGAGGCAGCGGTTTATAACTATGTTGCCCAGAATGGTGAGGTTTCTATCAAGCCCGAATTCATCGACAGTGATGAAACTGTCAGCAAGGATACCGTTATCTGGGATATCAAGAGATATTCAGTAGCGCCGGGCACGGATGCTGATGGAGAGCAGCTGCAAAGCGAAAGCCTCCACAAGACCTCCAACAAGTTAGGCACCCTCAAGGTTGCCGACGACGGCACTGTTACCTACAAGCCCCGCAAGGATGCTAAGGTAGGCGACATAATTGCTATAAGATGTACCCTCAAATCCGACTCCGACGTATGGTGCTCCGCGATTATTGAGGTTAAGAACTAAAGAAAGGAGAAGATAATATGTATAGATTCAAGAATACCTTTAAAAAGCTTATATCCCTAACTGTTGCTGCAGTGCTTGTGTTATCTCTCTTTTCGATAAACCTTTCTGCATTTGCACTGACCTTGGGCGAGGAGTTTACATATTCCTTTGAGAATCCGGGTGTTGTTAATGATTGTGACCTTATGAACAATCTTTCTGACCTGGAGCTTCCTGCAGAAATCATCGACGCTCCCTATGCTGCTCACAGCACAGGCACCACCTCAGGCTCATTGGCTCTCAATACACCTTCTAACATCGTGGACTATTCCCTTGCCGCAGGCACCGATGCTTCGGGTAGATATTTCTACACCCTTAAAGAGGGCAAAGCCTATACCGACACCACCCTCGATGCTATTGAGAAATACAACGAGGGCGCCTATGCACAGATCGTTGTTCCCTTCAAAACCCCCATTAAGGTTAAGCACATTGTTGTTGCAGGTATGCACAGAAACGCTAACTGGAGAAGCGGCGAATACGAAATTTATGCCGGATCTTCGGCAGGCGACCTGTTTTTAGCCGAAAACCTTATTTACAAAAGGGATAACAATTCCGATAAAAACCAGGTAGAGCTTTATTCCTTCAAGGACGGCAAGGAGCTTCGTAACGTAAGCTTCATCGCTATCCGTATCCTAAAGCCCCACGCTGCCTGGGATTTGAACGGAAACAGTGTTGATAACGCGATTCGTCCCCGACTTTTCGAGTTCAATGCCTACGGTACTCCCGAAAATCCCGACTATGTTATTCGCGATGATTACTCCGTTAACTACGATATGAGTTCCATCAATCAGGATAACAAGGTTGTTGCAGCGGGAACAGAGTTCACCCTCACCATTGACGGTGTAACAGGTCCTCTTTCCCAGGTGAACGGCCCCCAGATCACCGACTACGATATCGACAAAGGCGGTTATACCAGTGGTGGTCGTCAGGCGTTCTTTGACCCTGCTGATGGCTATGACTATCAATCCACCACCGTAGATGCCATCGGCACCCGCCATATTAACGGTAAAAACACCAACACCGGCAAAGACCAATTTGTAACAATCGAGACCGAGTTTATGAGTGAGGTTGACGTTGAGGATATCCTCATTGTAAACCACAACAACGAAAATCTCAGAACAGGTCTTTATGAAATCTTTGCCTCTGCCAAAAAGGAAGACCTTTACAAAGCCGAAAGCTCCATTGTCCGATTTGACAATACAGGTGTAAAACAGAAAATTCAGGACATCCATTTTGACACCGATAAAGAGCTTAAGGGCATTAAGTACGTTGCAATGCGTATTTACAACCCGATTGCAGCAGATTGGTTCTCAACCGCAATGAAGAATATGTATGCCGACCCCGGTCAGAGGGTAGCCTGCATTTACCCCCGTATTATGGAGTTC
>JAZNQM010000015.1:0-7329 GCA_045590175.1 Acutalibacteraceae bacterium
GAGGTACATCAGCACGTTATAGGCGAGGATGCAAAAATCCGTGAAGCCACCTGTACCGCCGATGGCTACAGAATGTATACCTGCCCCGACTGCGGTGAGTTTATCAATGAGGTTATCCCCGCCTTCGGTCATAACTACGAAGTGATAAAGAACGACGACGGAACAGTAACCCGTGTTTGTACCTACTGTGGTGACGGCTCTGAGTCCGGTGGTGATGCACACGAGCATTCCTACGAGGAAAGCGGTAGAGAAGAAGCCACTTGTATGAGAGAAGGTATCATAATGTATACCTGCTCCGGCTGTGGAGATTCCTACACCGAAACCATTCCCGCATTGGAGCACAACTATGAATACTTTGCCGAAAAGGGATTCTATGCTTGTACCAACTGTGGTGATATCAAAACTGACGATGTAGAAGTACCCCATTCTCATTCCTACAAAGTTTCCAAAACTGTTGAGCCAACCTGCTTGGAAGACGGTATAACATATTTAGTATGTGACTGCGGCGAAATGAAAACCGAAGTTACCCCCGCCTTAGGACACAACTACGATTACATAACCATTGATGGCAAGAAAGTATACGCTTGTACCAACTGCGGCGAAATCGGTGAATCCGGTGGAGAAGCAGAATGTGAACACGAATATAGAGTAGAGGAGCGTGCCGCTACCTGTACCGAATGGGGCGGCAGATACTATACCTGCGAAAGGTGTGGAAGCGGCTATGAGGAGAGTATTGCTCCCTTCGGCCACAACTACGAAAATGGCAAGTGTACCTACTGCGGCGAATCAAACGGCGAAGAACATACCCACTCTCGCGAAAACGGTAATGTTATTAAATCTGCCACATGTACCGAAGATGGCGAAATAGTTTATTATTGCGATTGCGGTATGGCATTTGCCGAATCCATACCCGCCATTGGTCACAACTTTGGAAACGGAAAGTGTACATACTGCGGCGAATCAAACGGCGAAGAAGTGCACACCCATTCCTACGAAAAGGTTACAATTATCAGAGCAGCTACCTGTACTGCTGCAGGTATCAAGCAGCTTGGTTGTTCCTGTGGTGAATCCAAAACCGAAACAATTCCCGCTCTTGGTCACAAAGAGGAGACAATCCCCGGTATAGAACCTACAGAAGACGAAGATGGTCTTACCGAGGGAGTAAAATGCGCCATCTGTGGCGAGATCCTGGTAGAGCAGGAAATCATCCCCGCATTGGGCGGTTCAGAACCCGACCCCGGTGAAGGTGAGGAATGTGAACATAACTACGATGACGGTGAAATATCCATTGAAGCCACCTGTACCGAAGACGGTGTTATGGTCTATACCTGTCTTGATTGCGGTGAGGCTGTAACCGAAGAAATTCCCGCATTGGGACATAGCTTTGACGAGAGCGAATATGTGGATGGAGTTTTGACCTACATCTGTAGTGTGTGCGGTGAAACCGAAACTGAGGAAAATGTTCCCGATGCACCTCAAATCGTGGTAGACAGCAAAACTACTACTGCAGGAAAACAGGTTGAGGTAAGCGTATCCATAACCAACAACCCGGGCTTCTCCTGGTTGTCCATCACTCCCGAGTATTCTCCCGAATTAGAACTCCTAAAGGTTAAGAATGGCACAGTAGTTTCAGATTTAACATCAGGACTCAATCTTACCTGGGCGCCCGATAACGATGCTTTGGACGACGGCGTATTAGTAACCCTCGTATTCCAGGTAGCTGATTCCGTAGAGGCAGGAGATTATGACGTTGACCTTATCTTCAACGAGTGCTACAACAGCAACGAAGAGGATGTTTACTTTGAGATGGTTGGCGGTATAGTCACAGTTCTCGATTATGAATACGGCGATGCTAACGGCGACGGCGAGATTGACGGTAAAGACGTGGTAAGACTTAAGAACTACCTTGCCAATTATAACTACAGCACCGGCACCTCAACCGTTGAGATATTTGGCGGTGCGGATGCCAACGGCGACGAAGCCGTTGACGGCAAGGACGTTATCCGCCTTAAAAAATATTTAGCAAACTATGATTATGACACAGGCAGTTCATCCGTAGTTTTAGGTCCGCAGAATTAATTACGTTCGCATAAGGAGGTAAGCTATGAAAAAACTGATTTTGCATTTTATTTGTGCAGTCTTGGTTATATCGGCATTTTGTGCACAAGCCATAAACGCAGTAGCATTAACCGAGCCAACAATTTCGGTGGGTGATAAAACCTGCAACCCCGGGAATGAAATCAGCCTGTCGGTTTCCTTAGAGAATAACCCCGGTATAATGTATTTAAGTGCAACCCCCAAGTGCTACGACGAAGCAGGGGAAGAAACAGATTACATAACGATTGCGAGTGTAGAAAACGGAGAACTGTTTTCTTTGGAAGAGGGCATAAATCTTATTTTTGATTCCGACGGCAACGTAGAGGAAAACGGAACCCTGTGTACCTTGCACATTGCAGTAGCCGAGGATGCTCCATATGGAGAGTATTCTGTTGAGCTGATTTTAAGAGAAAGTTATAACAGTAGCGAGCAGGATGTTGAGGTTGATATCACTGCAGGCACAGTCACTGTGGAAAAGCCTCACACCCCCGCCGCCGCGGTTAAAGAAAACGAAGTCCCCGCCACCTGTACAGCCAATGGCTCCTACGATAGCGTAGTCTATTGTGAGGACTGTGGAGAAGAACTCTCTCGCGAAACCAAGGTTGTAGCAAGCAAGGGACATACTCTTGTAACCCTTAAAGCTAAGGCAGCTACCTGTACCGCAACGGGTCTTACCGAAGGCAAGAAATGTTCTGTCTGCGACACAGTTACTAAAAAACAGGAAACCGTCGCCAAAAAGGCACACAGCCTTGTAACTCTTAAAGCCAAGGCGGCTACCTGTACTGCCTCAGGTCTTACCGAAGGCAAGAAATGTTCTGTGTGTGACACCGTTACTAAAAAGCAAGAAACCATTGCCAAGAAGGGTCACAAAGAGGTTACAATCAAGGCAGTTGCCGCCACCTGCACCAAGGTTGGAAAGACGGCAGGAAAGAAATGCTCGGTTTGTGGCACAGTAACCCAAAAGCAGAAGGAAGTTGCCAAGAAGGCACACTCCTATAAAACTACCACAACCAAGGCAACCCTTTCCAAAAACGGTAAGACTGTAAAAAAATGTACCGTTTGCGATAAAGTAGCCGACACCACCACCATCTATGCCGCAAAAACGGTAAAGCTTAGCAAGACTAAATTCACCTACACAGGAAAGACCATCAAGCCCACCCTCGTTGTTCAAAACTCCAAGGGTAAGGCGATAGCTTCCTCTAACTATACTGTAAGCGGCACAAGAAGCACCAAAAACATAGGCACTTATAAATTTACAATTACCTTCAAGGGCAACTATAAGGGCTCCAAAACCCTTACCTACACAGTTAATCCCAAGACGGTATCAAGTCTTAAACTCGTTTCAGGCAAAAAACAGATGACAGTTTCCTATAAGAAGGACACAAGCGTCGGCGGCTACGAAATTTTGTATGCTACCAACTCTAAGTTCACAAAGGGCAAGAAAACTATCAAGCTTTCTTCCGCCAACACAGCCAAGACCACCATTAAAAAGCTGGTATCTAAAAAGACCTACTATGTAAAGGTAAGAGCATTTAAGAAGGTCAGCGGCAAAACCTACTATGGTGCTTATTCTTCTGTGAAGAAGATTAAGGTTAAGTAAACTGAACACAAAACCACATAAAACTGCAAAACACCGCCTAAGCTCAATTCTCAGCCAAGGCGGTGTTTTTCTTATTGGTAATTATTCTTTTATAAGTTCAATATCACTTGTCAAAACGTTTATATTTTCAGAAACCGTGGGCTTGAAATCTTCCTTCACCACTGCACTACCTATAATTCTAAGGTTGCATTTCGGGGTAGGGGAGCAGGTTACAACGGGTTGCTTTCCCTCGCCCTTAAAGGTAACTCCCGAAAGCAGAAGATTAACGGTTCCTGTTTTGAGATTACGGGTGTCTGTATATTTCTGAGCTTTGAAATCAACAAGGCTTTCCACACTTATTCTTCCCTTAAGACTTGAATTAACTATTTTCACACTGTCTGTGGGAACACCTATCCCGATCGGCACGTTGATTTCATTTTCAACCATTATGTTTTCAAAAATTATATTCTCATATCGGGGTGCCTCCGAATCGGGCATATAGCTTCTGCAATAAGCCGAGGTTTCAAAGCACATATTAATAGCACAGTTGCGTTTTTTCTGAAGGTGTATATCCTTAAAGTGAATATTTCTGCAGCCTGCGTTGTAAAGTGTGGGTGTATCGTCCTGGGTCATTTCCCAACGGATTCCGTCAAGAATTTCGGTGCCTTCCTTGTGGGTTGGTCTTGTGTAGGATTTGTAGAATCTTCCGTCAGGCTCAGCAAATACTCTATATATTCTGCCCTCCGACATAACGGCATCGGAGTGCATAACCTCCATACCTTCCTTCCAATCCACCCAGGAGCCACCCAGCAGTCGGCAGAAAAAGCCTGTGGTGGAGTCGGCATCTAAGTCGTAGCAATCCTCAATAATGCCGTTCTGAATCCAGCCAAGCTGGGGGTTGGAAACCGAATAGTCGGCGGCATTGAGGGCGATGGGGTCGTCATAGGTACAAAGGCGACAATGCCTTATTACAAATTTATCTCCAACCCCTAAATGTATGGCATCCTTCTGACCTACAATATGGCAGTTTTCGGCAATAAAATTCTCGAAGGTGGAAATCTGTATAGCGTAACAATAATTCCCTAAATCAAGACAGGTGAAGTCTTTTACCGTGACGTTGTTAGCATAGTAAAAGCTGAGATGACCTCTTACTCCGGGTATGCGTCTGCCGAGGGTCGCCTCCATACCGTTGCATATAAGGTGCAGACCGATAATGGAGATGTTGTTATTATAGGTTCTTGTGTATGCTCCTTCGTTTATAAACACGTAAGAAGCGTGCTGTGTGCCGTCGTTAGCTTTTGTGCGGCGAAGATATACACCCGCCCCGAACACAAGGGAAGTGTCGTCTCCCAAAAGGACGGTTTCGCTTATGTCGTAAATGCCGGGCTTGTCTATGTAGACGGTACCCTTTTCCTTTACTGCCCTTTGCAGTGCGGCGGCATTTTGGTCTCCGTTGTTTTGCGGTAAAAATCCATAATCTGCAGCGTTTGACATATAATCACCCTTTCATAGTTCAACTATACTATACCTCACAAGGATTGTAAAGAAAAATTTAAAAATCACCCTTTACAAATAGAAACTCTTGTGCTATAATAATCTACGCGAACATTTGTTCGCGATATGTTTTTTGACATTAACAGCCGGATTTTGTGTAAAGGGGAAGGAATATGGATAGGACCATACTGCATTGTGATTTGAATAATTTTTATGCCTCGGTTGCCTGCCGCGACAACCCCGAGCTTCGCAACCGTGCTGTGGCAGTAACAGGCAGTGAGGAGCAACGACACGGAATAGTCCTCGCTAAAAATATGGCGGCAAAAAAATGCGGTGTGATGACAGGGGAGACCATCCGCGATGCTAAACGAAAGTGTCCCGATTTGGTTTGTGTGCCACCCGACTTCCCGCGGTATAACCATTTTTCCCGACTCGTCCGAAAGATTTACGAGGAATATAGCGATATGGTGGAGCCCTTCGGTCCCGATGAGGCTTGGATTGATGTAACGGGCAGTCGCGTGCTTTTTGGCAGTGGTGAAAAAATTGCCCATGAAATCCGCAACCGTATTAAAAGAGAATTGGGACTTACTATATCTGTTGGTGTAAGTTTCAATAAGGTTTTTGCAAAGCTTGGTTCCGACCTTAAAAAGCCCGACGCGGTGTCGGTTATCTCCCGCGAAAATTTCCGCGACGTTGTGTGGCCTTTGCCTGTGGAGAGTATGATAGGCATCGGCAGAGCCACAAAGCAAAAGCTTAGCTCAATGGGTATTTTCACCTTGGGAGAATTAAGCTGTGCAAATACCGAGGGTTTAAAAAAGGCACTGGGTGTTTTAGGACCTCAGATGCAGGAGAATGCCCGAGGCAACGATATTTCCCGTGTCGCCGCCGCCACATACAGCAGAGTCCCTCAAAGCCTTGGCAGGTCCACCACCTACCACGTGGATATCTGCACCTATGCAGATGTGTGGAGGGTTATGTTAAAGCTTGCGGAGGACGTTGGTATGCAGCTTCGTTCTCATAAGTTAGAAGCAACGGGGGTGCAGATTCACCTTCGGACTAATCAGTTGAAGGTAAATGAGCTTCAAGCCCCGCTGTGCCGTCCTACCTCCTCGGGACTGGTTCTTTGTGAGGAGGGCTTCAACCTGTTTCGTCGTGGCTATCAGTTTTTATATCCCTTGCGGTCTTTAGGCATCAGAGCCATAAATCTAAAACCCCAAGCCGATAATGCCAGTCAGATATATCTTTTCGAGGACGTATCGGATTCGGTCAGACGGCAAAAGGTAGACGAGGAAATGGACTCACTGAAAAACCGCTTCGGCAAGGACTGTATCTGTCGCGGTGTGATTTTAGGCGAGCCCGACCCTAAGGGTCAGGAAAAGCCCTTTTCTATGATGTATAAGTAGAGTATATCTTGACATAACGTCAAAACTGCATTATTATTTTATTGGTGATAAAATGATAAAAGTAATGTTCGTCTGCCTTGGTAATATTTGTCGTTCTCCTATGGCGGAATATGTTTTCAAAAATATGATAAAAGAAGCGGGTCTTGAAAACAAGTTCAAGGTTTCCTCCGCCGCCACAAGCTACGAGGAGGAGGGGAATCCTATCTATCCGCCCGCAGAGTTGACCCTTATCGGCAACGGAATTCCTTTAGATAATCACCGTGCTCATAGATTGACAATAGATGAGATTCGGGAATACGACTATATAATTGGTATGGAAAGCCGCAACGTCAATAACATACTTCGTATATCGGGCGGTAAATACGAGGAGAAAATTTGTAAGCTTCTGGACTTCTGCGGCGGTGGAGATATAGCCGACCCTTGGTACAGCGGAGATTTCGATACCACCTATAACGATGTGGTAAGGGGCTGTGAAGCTCTTCTACAAACTATAATGAATAAGTAGCAGTATTGTAACTTTGCGATACTATGACTTTCCACCAATAGCCTTTCCGCCAAGGGAAGGCTTTTTAAGATTTTGCGTATTTTCTCACAGGGTGTATCAAGACAAATTGTTTATGCGTTGATATCTCTTCCTCTTTTTTCACAGTTATATATAAAAGGAACCCTCCGTTGAGGCACACTCCGTAAGGAAGTGTGCCTCAGCTATATTCGTTCTTCGCACGAGCGATATATCTTCGATGCGATATGTGGCAA
>JAZNQM010000016.1:0-5008 GCA_045590175.1 Acutalibacteraceae bacterium
GAAGTTGTGCTATGCCATTCAATGCACTTTGAAAGATTGGATTTGTGTGTGAATAATAGTTATGCACTAATTATACAACGTCTCTTTGAAATCAATAAATTCTTTTGATTCCCGCATAAAATCAAACACTTTATCATTCAACATATTATCTATCAAATCCATATCTGAACAAGAATAGTTTTTTGCTGTAGTTAAAGTATCGTGATAGGTTTTACACAGAAAAATGCTTGTATAATAATGTTTTCCTTTAGGTATTTGTTCTCTATTTTTCGTATGCTTTTTGGCAGCAAATAGACTATCAAGTGCAGCTTCCTTGTCTTCAAGCTTGGCATATTCTATTGATAATCTTCTATAAATCTGTGCAATTCGCGAGTGATGAAACAAAAAATTACCATCATATATTATTGAATTCCATATCGTTAGTGCGGTTTTCAATGCAAAAATTTTTTCGTTAGAATTCTTATATTTACCAAACACAATACTATTAGATAACAGATCCACAAACCGCAACCTATTTTTATGCCTTATTTCTAAATCTTTTTCACTTCCCCATTTATGAGCAAATTCTAACAATATATCACTGCAACAGTATAATTGTGATGCCTGGTTAGCGTACGCTTCCGCCTTGTCTTCGTCAAAGTGTTTTCCGTGCTCGTTACCATAAATCATTACCAATATTTGTATTGCACATGAACGCCACTGATTTTCAGTGCAGTCCTCTAATATTCGCTCACATGTTTTTAATGCTTTAGCGGTATATATGTCCGTGGTTTTTTCATCATCAATAAACGAATCGGAATCCTTAGCACTATACAGTGCATACGCATACTTAGTTAAACATTGATAGTTGTTTGGGTATTTAGAAACAGCATTTTCCCATAATGCTATTTCCTCTTTTACAAGACCTTCTCTCGCCAATTCGGAGCCTCTATCTAGCATTCTTTCTATTTCGATTTTTTGACTCTCCTCATTGCGGTTCAATAGTTCATCCGTCGTTACATTAAAGAAATTAGCAATAGGCACTATAAGAGCTATATCGGGTGATGCGGTGCCGTTTTCCCATTTTGAAACCGCTTGACACGATACGTTAAGATAAGCCGCCAATTTTTCTTGTGTAATATCTTTTTCTTTTCTCAGCTGTTTGATTTTCCTGCCGATGTTCATAGTTTACACTACCTTTCATTTAAGTCGTAGCTACGATTATATTATAGCTATTATCATCTTATTTTACAATAACCGGTTAGTTAATCACATATCAACTGTGAGTTTACCGACAATCCATTGACTATTGCCAACGCAATAACTACATTTAAATATGATAGTACGGTTATTTTAAATATATTACGCATTTGCGTATACGCAAGAGTGTAAATTTACATACAATATCCTTGAGGTGATATCAATGAATGTCAAAGATGTTGTAGCAAAACGATTTGAAATTTTATGCCAAGAAAGAAATATTACACTAAACGAGCTTGCGAATATATCGGGTGTTACTCCCTCTACAGCATATAGTATGATGGACAATAGCAGACGCGATATTTCAATTACTACCATTAAGAAATTTTGCGATGGACTGGAAATAACGCTTGGCGACTTCTTTACAACAGATGAATTTGACAATTTGGAGCAGGAAATAAAATAGCGATGGTATATGTGAACACTGTAAAAAGATATATTTACCTTCTCATAAATATACTGTGTATATTTGCCTTGACCTCTTGCAAAAGTGAGGGGGTTTTCAAAAACTATGCCGATACAGAAAGCTTTAATTCCTCTGCAGCGGTAATCGACCTTACAGACACTGCCGAAATAACATTTGCGGCGAGTGGTATCAAACTGATTGATTATAAACCTATAGTTAATGCCGGTGAATACACTTCCATTACAATACAGTCGGAAGCATTTGCCGAGCACAGAATCGAGGTGCAATACGCTTCGGGAATCAGCCGCTCGAAAGAGCTTATCAACAAAGCATCTGACCGCAACGGTTTCGTTACCTGGAAATGGCAGGTTGGTACTAAATGTCATTCGGGAACATATCCCGTCAGAATTTATCGTTCAAGCGAGCTTGTTCTTGAAACAAAGCTGAATATTAAATAAACTTACGAAAGGTTGAATATTGATGTTGGATTTTACTTATTATGCCCCTACCAAGGTGTTTTTCGGTAAGGACAAGCACAAAGCTGTGGGAGAAATTATTCGTGGCTACGGCTTTGAGAAAATAATGATGATGTACGGCAAGGGCAGTATAAAGAAAAGCGGTCTTTACGACGAAGTGATAGAATCGTTAAATGCAGCCGAAATATCGGTTGTAGAGGTAGGCGGTGTTGACCCCAACCCTAACCTTAATTTCGTTAAGAATGCCATTGAAATAGCAAGAAATACTGAAGTAGAGATGATACTCGCCGTTGGTGGCGGAAGTGTTATTGATGCCGCTAAATTTACCGCTGCAGGTACATTTTACAACGGCGACCCCTGGGGCTTCCCTACCCGCAAGGCAACACCTGAAAGGGCACTGCCTGTTGGTACAATTTTAACAATCGCGGCGGCAGGCAGCGAAATGAGCTCCTCGGCAGTTATAACCAATCAAGAGCTTAATATGAAACGCGGCTTCAATAGTGAGCTTAACCGTTGTCTGTTTTCTATCTGCAACCCCGAGCTTACCTACACCTTGCCTCCTTATCAGACCGCCTGCGGTGTTGTGGATATGATGGCACATACGATGGAGAGATATTTCACGCTTTGCGAACCTACTCCCCTCACCGACAGCATTGCAGAAAGTATACTTAAATCAATTATAAACGCGGGTAAAATTCTTGTGTCTGACCCCGAAAATTTCGAGGCACGAGCAACGGTTATGTGGGCTTCAAGCCTTGCACACAACGACCTGACAGGTTGCGGCAGAGAAAACTTCTTAGCGGTACATCAGTTAGAGCACGCTTTAAGTGGCGAGGATGAAAGCATCGCTCACGGTGCGGGTCTCGCCGTGCTTTTCCCTGCTTGGGGCAGATATATGTATAAAGCAAATTCCAGCCGCTTTGCAGACTTTGCCAGAAATGTATGGGGTGTTACAGAAAGCGATGACGAAAAAGCCGCATACCTCGGTATTGAAGCAATGGCCAAATTCTTCCGCTCCCTCGGTATGCCCTCCACCCTTCGTGAATTCGGCATAGAGAAGAAGGATATTCCCCGCCTTTGTGAGCTTTGTACATTTGGCAGAACGCGAACAATAAAAAGCTATATCGAAATGGATTACGAAGTAATTCGCGAAATATTCGAAAGCTGCTATTAAATTAATGCAGCTATTCTCCCGCCCTTAAAAATCATAACCACCCGTCAAACGGGTGGTTTGCACAAGGGCTATAAGCCCATGATACTGACCCGCGTCTCAAGGCGCGGGCTTTCTCTTTGTTCAAGCCTTAGAGTCTTTGCCACCTTGGCTACCCCTGAAGGGGTTAACTAAACGGGTCTGCGTATTCTCTTACGCTCAGCTTATCCAAAGCTATATCGGCTTTTTCTTGGCCTTGGATATATTTCTTTATTGTTGCCTCGTTCAACCCTACTGTTGAAACATAATATCCTTCTGCCCAAAAGTGCCTGTTGCCAAACTTATATTTTAAGTTTGCGTGTCTATCGAACATCATGAGTGCACTTTTACCTTTGAGATACCCCATAAAGCTCGCAACGCTCGTTTTGGGTGGAATACTCAGCAACAGATGTACATGATCCGGCATCATATGTCCTTCTATTATTTCTACTCCTTTGTACTTGCACAATGTTCTTATGATGTCTTGCAGGTCTTTTCTATATTGGTTATATATTATTTTCCTGCGATATTTTGGTACTATTACTATGTGGTACTTGCATAACCATTTTGTATGTGATAAACTATTTGTGCTATTAGCCATTAAAATTCTCCTTTCGTAGTTCTCTAAGACTTGAACAACCTTATTGTACTACTTTGGGGAATTTTTTTGTATAACTTTTATTGCCCACCCGCATAGCGGGTGGTTGTCTGTTTCGGACTTGCGTCCTCAACTGGCTAAAGCCATTAATACGTACAGCGACAGATGAATTAAATTCTTCTGCCGCTGTTTTTTTTGCGAAAAATTCACCAAATTCCGTCAAAAAATATTGCAATCATCGTTTTATGGTGTTATAATCAAAAATTGTAAAGCGTCGAAAAGTACAGAAAGGAAGAATTTCAGATTGGATAATATAACACAACTTATTAAAACTGAAATCAAAAGGCAATATAAGAGTGTGCGTCAATTCTCTGAAAAGAGTGGTATTCCGTATAGCACGCTTTCCAATGCGTTGTCTAAAGGGATTGGTGGAACATCTTACGATACGGTTATTAAGATTTGTAATTTGCTCAACCTGAAGCAGGCATATGATGTGGATCTAACTTTGTTTAATGAACATTGTTACGAGATTTGTACAATGCTTGCCGCTCTTGACGAACAGGCGATGCATACGCTTAAAACCATTTTGAGTGTTGAGTACGAACGATGCACCAACGGTAAGAAGCCACATAGGCAACGTGAAACAGCATCAATAGCCAGCAAAAGCCTTGATTACGAGGAGGCTAACGTATGATAAGCAAAGAATTAAAGCGTTTAAGTCGTCGAGAATTGGTTGATATAATCTATCAGTTAAAGAAAAACGAACAGGAAATGCAAGAAGAAATAGAGTCCCTTAAAAACGAACTTGAGGATAAACGAATTCGTATTTCTACAGCAGGTTCAATTGCCGATGCAGCTATGTCGGTGACAAATGTATTTTCCACTGCACAAATGACAGCCGATCTTTATTTGCGTGAGATTTCATATATGAAGGAAGATACAGAAAAAGAGTGCGAAAAAAAGATTGAAGACGCCGAGAAAAAGGTTAAAAAAATACTTGCCGATGGCGAGAAAAAGTTCGACACCTTAAAAGCTGCTTATAAAAGTGAGTACGCAAAGTGGCAACAACTTCGAACACAAAACGCTGTTCTTGAAGCAAA
>JAZNQM010000017.1:0-7371 GCA_045590175.1 Acutalibacteraceae bacterium
TCATCGCCCGTAGGCGTAAGCCTTACGGACTCTTTCGCACCAAAAATCTCTCAAAATTCTTACCGTTTTAGGTCGAAGAATTTTAAAGCGGAGGATTTTTGGCTGTGCGAGACATAAAACGCAGTTAATCCAGTCGGATTAACGAGTATTTTAACAAAGCAAAGGCGAAAATCCAACCTTTAAAATCAGGTTCGAATTAGTCGTGTCTGCTTATAATAACACTTGCAAAAGCTCTGTATATGTAGTATACTGTATAAAAAAGAACGCTTGTTCGCATTTTTAAACACAGAGGGTGATAGCTTGTTTTCTAAAATAAACAGCGTAGGAATTTACGGAATGGATGCCTTTATGGTTGAGGTCGAGGCCGATGCTAATATGAGGTCTGAAATTCCCCAATTTAATATTGTAGGACTGCCCGACGCGGCAGTTAAGGAGGCAAGGGACAGGGTTCGTTCCGCTATGAAGAACAGTCAGTTCAGCTTCCCGCCCAGCAAGGTTATTGTAAATCTTGCTCCTGCCGATGTTAAAAAGTCGGGTGCTCTTTATGACCTGCCGATACTTATGTCAATCCTTGCTTCCTTTGGAAGGCTTAATGCCGACCTTTTGGATGCCGCCTTCATCGGTGAGCTTTCTCTGGAAGGCTCGGTAAAGCCTGCTGACGGTATGCTTCCTATGGCAATTTGTGCCAAGGAAAACGGAATAAAGAGATTTTTTGTGCCTGCCGATAATGCGGCGGAATGTTGCGTTGTTGAGGGTATCGAGATATACCCTGTAAAGCACGCACTTCAGCTTGTAAACCATCTTTTAGACGTAGAGAAAATCCCCGTAGCTGAGCCCATCGCCTTTGAAAAGATAGAGACGGGCTATGTTCCGGATTTCTCAGAGGTTAAGGGTCAGCACAGGGCAAAAAAGGCAATGGAAATTGCCGCGGCAGGTGGGCATAATCTGTTGCTTGTGGGCCCTCCGGGCTCGGGTAAGAGTATGCTTTCCAAAAGATTGCCCTCAATTTTGCCCCCGTTGAGCTTTGAGGAAGCCATCGACACCACCAAAATTTATTCGATTGCGGGAATTTTACCCAAAGAAACGCCCATAATTAAGGAAAGGCCTTTCCGTGCTCCGCACCATTCCGCCACAAAGGTTGGTCTGGCAGGTGGCGGCACCATACCCCGTCCCGGTGAAATTTCCCTTGCACACAACGGAGTTCTCTTTTTGGACGAGCTTCCCGAATTCACCCGCAACTCTATGGAAACCCTCCGTCAACCCTTGGAGGATGGAGTGGTTACCATTTCCCGTGCGGCAGGAACACTAACATATCCTTGTACCATGACCCTTGTGGCGGCTATGAATCCCTGTCCCTGCGGCTACTACGGACATCCTACAAAGCAGTGTAGCTGCTCCGAATCCAAGGTGAGAAAATACCTCGGCAAGGTTTCGGGTCCTCTGCTTGACCGTCTCGACTTGCAGATAGAGGTGCCGCCCGTGGATTTCGACGCCCTCAATACAGAAGGCAAGGAGGAAACCTCCGCTCAGGTTCGGGAGAGGGTAATCGCCGCCCGCGAGATTCAGCAGAAAAGATATAAGGGCACAGGAATTACCTGCAACGCAAGGCTCACCCCCCGATACCTTAACGAGTTCTGTAAATTAGACGAGGATGCAACCAATCTTCTTCGCTCAGCTTTTGAAGCTCTTGGTATGTCGGGTCGTTCCTATGACCGCATATTGAAGGTTGCCCGTACCGTTGCCGACTTAGAGGCGGCAGAGGATATAAAAGCTGAGCATATAGCTTTGGCTCTACAGTTCCGCAGCCTCGACAGAAAGTATTTTTAAGGGGGTAGCGATATGAACGACGTAACCTTAACCCCTCGCCAGAAGGCTGTATATGATTATCTTGTGGATACCGTGTCCAAGGGCATTCCCCCAAGCGTTCGCGAGGTGGGTCGCTCCCTGTCTATCAAGTCTACCTCCACCGTGCATAAAACCTTAGGTGAATTAGAAGAACTGGGGCTTATCGAAAGAGATGCCAAAAACTCCCGCTCTATCAAGCTTCGCGGTATGTCTGCCGGGGTCAACGTACCTCTGGTTGGCAGAATTACCGCAGGCGTGCCCATCCTTGCCGTGGAGCAGATTGAGGAATATCTCCCCGTATCGGGCGAGTTGGGGAACAGGGAAGACCTGTTTGCTTTAAGGGTAGTGGGTCTCAGTATGAAAAATGCGGGAATCCTGGATGGCGACATTGTTATTGCCGACAAGAGCAGGGTCGCCGAGGTTGGAGATATTGTAATTGCTCTGATGGAGGACGAAGCCACTGTCAAAAGATTGGGCAAGGAAAACGGCAAACCTGTACTTTGCCCCGAAAACGAGGAATTTTCCACCATTTATCCCGAAGATTTAAAAATTTTAGGCAAGGTTGTTGCCACATATAGAAGGTATTGATTCAATGGAATTATCGAAACAAAAGGTCCGTTACCACGGGCTTGACGAGGCACGGGGCTTTGCTGTGCTCTGTATGGTGTTTTACCACGCGTTTTACACCATAGGCTATAGCTTTAGCATCGACTGGGGTGTAACCCTTTTTAAGTTTTTTACACCTGCGGAGCCTTTTTTCGCAATGTTCTTTATAGGTCTTTCCGGGGCTATGTGTCAGTTTACCCGCTCCAATTTTAAAAGGGGCATAAAGCTGGCATTGATTTGTGTCGCCTTGACGGCGGTTACAGTGACCGTCTCACGCTTGGGGCTTGAAGGCTCCGAAATATATTTCGGTGTTCTGCACTTGCTGAGTGCGGGTATGTTGCTTGTTGCTCTTGTGAATCCTGTCATTAAAAAATGCAACCCTCTTCTTTTGGCAGGTGTGTTTTTGCTGTTGTTTATATTGTTCTACAACGTAGAATTCCGCATCTTCGGCATCGGCACAGGAGAACTTTCGATAAGATTGCCTTATGCCTGGTATCAAAACGATGCTTTGGCATTTTTGGGTTTTCATTCTGCCTCCTTTTATTCGGCAGATTATTTCCCGCTGCTGCCCTGGATTTTTATGTTCCTTTTAGGGGCTTCGCTTGGGCTTTATAATAGCCGCGGAAAAATCCCGAGGTTTCTAATTAAACAGCGAGTAGCCCCCTTGGGCTTCCTGGGTCGCCACGCATTGTGGGTCTACATTTTGCATCAGCCTGTGATCTTCGCAATTTGTTTTGCAGCGGATTGGTTGATATCCTTATTATAAAGAGGTAAAGCTATGGAATTAAAAACTATAGAAATGTTCACCGACGGAGCCTGCTCGGGTAATCCCGGTCCCGGCGGTTGGGGAACAATATTAAGATTTAAGGGTGTGGAAAAGGAGCTTTCGGGCGGTGAGGAGAACACCACCAACAACCGAATGGAGCTCACCGCCGTAATTATGGGCTTGGAGGCTTTAAAGGAGTCCTGCAGGGTT
Organism: Acutalibacteraceae bacterium; assembly: GCA_045590175.1. GTDB lineage: Bacteria > Bacillota > Clostridia > Oscillospirales > Acutalibacteraceae > UMGS1532. The sequence goes on from JAZNQM010000017.1 coordinate 3,428, forward strand.
CTGCTTACCACCGACAGTAAATACGTGGCAGACGGTATTGGCAAGGGCTGGGCTGAGTCCTGGCGAAGAAACGGTTGGCGTAAGGCGGATAAAAAGCCTGCATTAAATCCCGACCTTTGGGAAAAACTACTAACGCTTGTGGAGAAGCATACCCTGGAAATCAACTGGGTCAAGGGTCACGAGGGTCATCCCGAAAACGAAAGATGTGACCGTTTGGCGGTTGCCGAATCCCAAAAATTCCTGAAGTAATAAAAAATTTGCAAAAAATTGCAAATAAGTGTTGCAATGTATACTAAAATGGTATACAATAGCGTTGGTAAAAATTTATTAGTTTTAGACAGGATGAAATTTCAGTGAAAAAATTTGTTTATGCAGATAACTCTGCAACCACCGCTTTAGCCCCCGAGGTCTTAGAGCAAATGATGCCCTACCTGCAGGGTGAATACGGAAATCCCTCCAGCCTTTATTCCTTCGCTTCGAAGGCAAAAGAAGCAGTTGAAAAGGCAAGAGGACAGGTTGCGGATGCAATAAATTGTAAAACTAACGAGGTGTTCTTCACCGCAGGCGGCAGCGAGTCCGGCAACTGGGCAATCAAGGGTGTCGCCAAGGCTATGAAGAAAAAGGGCAAGAACCACATCATCTCCTCTAAGTTTGAGCACCACGCTGTGCTTCACACCTTAGAAGCTCTCAAAAAGGAAGGCTACGAGGTAACCCTTTTGGAGGTTCATGAGGACGGACTGGTTCGCCTTGACGAGCTTAAAGCTGCAATCCGCGAGGATACAGGCCTTGTAACAATAATGTATGCCAACAACGAAATCGGTACCGTTCAGCCCATTGCCGAAATCGGTGCGGTCTGCCGCGAAATGGGTATCGTTTTTCATACCGACGCGGTGCAGGCTGTGGGCAATCTGCCCATCGACGTTGTGGCGGAGAATATTGACCTGCTTTCAATGTCAGCACATAAGTTCCACGGACCCAAGGGTGTTGGCGCACTCTACTGCCGCAGAGGTGTTTTCTTCCCCAACCTTATCGACGGTGGTGCCCAGGAAAGAAACCGTCGCGCAGGTACTGAGAACGTGCCCGGTATCGTGGGTCTCGGTGCCGCAATCGAAAGGGCAGTAAAGACCATCGACGAACGAGCAGAAAGACTTTCCGCTATCCGCGATTTCTTTATGGAAGAGGCATTGAAGATAGAGCGTTCCCGTGTGAACGGAAGCCGCGAGAAGAGATTACCCTCCAACGTTAATATGTGCTTTGAGGGTATCGAGGGTGAGTCCTTGCTGCTAATGCTGGATGCCTACGGTATCTGTGCTTCTTCGGGATCTGCCTGTACCTCGGGCTCTCTTGACCCCAGCCACGTGCTTTTGAGCATCGGCCTTAAGCATGAGGTAGCCCACGGTTCTCTTCGCCTTTCCTTCGGTGAGGATGCCACCCGCGAGGATGCCGAGTATATCCTTTCGGTGCTCCCCGGCATTGTAGAAAGATTGAGAATTATGTCCCCCCTCTGGGAGAGAATTAAAAAAGAAGAACAAAACTGATTTAGGAGATAGATTTATGTATACCGAACAGGTTATGGACCATTTTATGAACCCCCGCAATATGGGCGAAATCGCCGAAGCCGACGGTGTTGGCGAGGTAGGTAATGCCAAGTGCGGAGATATAATGAAGATATATCTGAAGATTGACGGCGGCATAATCACCGATTGCAAGTTTAAAACCTACGGCTGCGCTTCTGCCATCGCCACCAGCTCTATTGCTACCGAAATGATAAAGGGTCACACCATCGAGGAGGCTGTTGAGCTTTCCAACAAGGCAGTTGTAGAGGCTCTCGGCGGTCTGCCTGCCCATAAGATTCATTGCTCAGTGTTGGCAGAACAGGCTGTAAAAGCCGCCCTTGCCGATTACTATACCCGCCGGGGCGTTGACTACGTTCCCATTTTAGGTGAGATATCCGATCACGATTGCGAGCATTGTGAAGGCGGCTGCGGAGCTTAATTAATTTTTGAAGCTCGGCATACAGTCCTTGCGAGGTTTTCTGCCGTCCTCTTGTACGTGGCGGGACATCAAAACCTATATCGAACTTAATTCGTGAAAAAATCGGCTTACAGCCCTTGTGAGACTTTTCACTTTCCCCCTGTACGTGGTGGGACATCAAAACCTACATCAAACTTAATTCGTGAAAAATTCGGCTTACAGCCATGTCAGTTCGGAACCATCCTGACAATAATCAAAACTACGGAGTGATAAAAGTGAATAAAAACAGAGTGAAAACCTTGACCACCGCGGCGATAATTGCCGCCCTCTATTCGGCACTTACATACCTTGCTGCAGGCTTTGGAGTTGCCTACGGTCCCATACAGTTTCGCTTTTCGGAAGCCTTGACCGTGCTTCCCGTCTTTACTTCTGCTGCAATTCCCGGCCTTACAATCGGTTGCCTTATATCAAACATCGCCTCCTTTAATCCGGTTGATATGGTGTTCGGCACCGTTGCAACACTTATTGCCGCATGGCTTACGAGAGCTTTCAGGAAGGTTACTCTTTTCAAGGCTCCGATACTGAGCCTTCTGCCGCCCGTCCTTGTGAACGCATTGATGGTAGGCTTGGAGATTTCCATTTTCTATCTTGACGGCTTTACCGTTGGCGGCTTTCTGATCTCGGCTTTAGAGGTGGGTCTGGGTCAGCTTGTGATTTGCTACGGCTTGGGACTGCCCCTCTATTTCGCTCTGAATAAGCACAGAAACATATTCGAATAAAATCAAAAGCAATCAGCCTTTAATTCGGTTGATTGCTTTGTTCTTTCGGAAGCCTTTTAGTTTTCGACTTAAAATTCTGAACGGTCCCAAATTTGCTATAATTCTCCATTCTTCATTTTGAGAATACATTTCTTTTCTACGTGCTCTGCAGCGAGGGCAACGTATAGGAGCGTTCCACCCATTTGCGGTAAAGAATTTTTGTTGCTCGGCGGTATAATCAAAATTCAAATTGCAATCCTGACATTTTAAGATTATATTTTTATACATATCTGACCTCCAATAGTCTTAATAAACAGCACACCCTATTAGGTAAAATATTGCGAATATTCCTACTATCCATAAAAAACATCCCCAACCTTCACCCTGCCACCCTTTAAGGAAAGCTAACAATACTATACCAAATATTACTGACATAAAGTTCTCTCCTTTATCCGATTTTTAGCTTATGTGATCCCAAATAGAGCGGAAAGTGAAATCAATTGCACATCTTTCACCTATTTGGTATTTACATGTTTGTAGGCTTTTTTCTGCAATTTGATTCACCAAAACGTCCTCAATATCTAAAGAATCGAAATATATGGTAATGCGTGTCTGCATTGTTATGTCATGCACTTCGACCTCATAGCATATTGAATTGTTATTTGATATTAAGTTATCAATCAGCGAGCAGCACAATTTTAATTTTTCTACTCGCGATTTATTGATTACCCAGACCGGAGAAAATTGCTTACAAGCTTCTTCTATAATTTCTTCTACAATGTCAAAGCATTCGAGTTTCATAATCATTAAGTCTCCTCTTATTTTGTTCTTTTAGTTAATACAACGGATGATTTGTGATCAGATTGCATCACTGTGTGGTTTTTGGGGATAGATATTTGTACGGTGTTTATTACCTCTCCTTTCATATAAAGTCTGTTCTGAATAATTTCAAAGTTGTCTTCGAATGTTTTAGACCATCCCATAATTTTCACCTTCTTTCTTTTATCCTTAACCGCAAAGGGGGGTCACCCTTGCCCTTGTGGGTCGGTGGGTGTGCCTTGCGGGGGTGTGGCGGTTGCCTTTCACCCTTAACCGCAAAGGGGGTATCACCCTGCCCTTGCGGGTCAGCGGGTGTGCCTTGCGGTGTGGTGTGGCGGTTGCCTTACACCCTTAACCGCAAAGGGTACACCCTTGCCCTTGTGGGCTTGCGTG
>JAZNQM010000018.1:0-4089 GCA_045590175.1 Acutalibacteraceae bacterium
GCTTCTGCTGATTTCTTTCTCTCCCTCCGTCTTTTGCTTCGCAAAATCCACCTCCCTCATCAGATGGAGGCAAGAATAGTTGTTTATTACATAGAAAAAAGAACCTTCGTAAGGAAGGTTCTTTTAGTTATGTTCTGCTAAGTTTATAACGTCTTTACCTTTTCTTTTTGCTATATTTTGGAAGTTTGCCGCTCCTCCTGTTTCGTATTTTACATAGGAAACAACGTACTCGCTTTTGTCTATCATCCAATTATTTCTAAATATTATTGCATACTTTTTTGGCACCCGTTCTATACCTTCCGGATATATTGTTTCAATCTTTTTATATTCGTCACCTTTTTTGGGTAAATACGCAAGTACAACATAGTAGGAAATTTCGGGATATTTTTCTTTTATTTCTGAAAGCTTTCTTTTCACTGTTCTGTCGTATGCACCGTGATTGCCCACATAAAAACATTTTACTTTTTTCCTTTCTATTAAGTAACATATAACCCTTTCTAAGTGCTCGTCGATATCTTCATATACTTCCCTATGACCGAAAAAGCAACAGGATGCCATATTATCACCTCTGTATGGGGATTATATCCCCTTAATATTTGAGATTATAACCCCCATAATAAATTTTGTCAAGGAGGGGTTGTATGATAATTTACGACAAGCTTTGGGAAACAATGAAAAGAAAAGGCTTTACTACCTACACATTGCGAGAAAAATGCGGTATTGACAGCAAAACTGTCCGCAGATTAAAGGCTAATGACAATATAGAAACCAAAACCCTCGATAAGCTCTGTTCTGCTTTAGAGTGCAATATCGAGGATATCGCAACCCACGTTCCCGAGAATTGAATATTCAAAAAAACCGCCGCTGGACTAATGCCAACGGCGGTTCGTTATATTTATTTAATTGTATTCCGGCAGAAATTTGGTGCTGCGGTCTACTATTCCGTTTACTGCGGCGATGAAAATTCCGTAGTTGCAGAAGGGTACCCCCTGCCCTTTGGCGGTAGATAAGCGGTGTGCCATTTCTTTTTCATTCAGGGTACAGCCACCGCAATGGATAACCAGGCGGTAGTTTTCAAGGCTTTCGGGGAATTCCCTGCCCGAGGTGAAATCCAGGGTCAGGTCTTTGCCTGTGTGCTCCCGTAACCACATTGGGATTTTTACAGTGGCGATATCCTCGCACTGGCGGTGGTGGGTGCAGCCCTCGGCAATCAATATGCGGTCGCCGTGGCGAAGGTCCTTTATAACCTCGGCGGCACGAATAGCATCTTGGAGGGTGCCCTTGTGCCGTGCCATAAGGATTGAAAAGGAGGTGAGGTTTACATCCTCGGGAACCTTATCTTGGGCGGTGCGGAAAACCTGACTGTCGGTGATGACCAGCTTGGGCGGGGTTTTGAGATTTTGCAAGGTAGCCGTCAGCTCTGAGGGTTGACAGCAAAGGGCGATGCCGCCCTTGTCCAAAACCTCGCGAAGCACCAGCTGTTGGGGAAGAATAAGCCTGCCCTTGGGGGCGGAAGCATCGATGGGAATAACCAGCAAAACGCTGTCCCCCGCTTCTATTAAGTCCGACATAATGGGTCGCTCGGCGGCAGCGGGCTTTAGCCTTATTATTGCGTTTTTAAGCCCCTCTATCCCCTCGCCTGTGGCGGCACTGACGTAGATCTCCCCCTCCTTTGGAGCAGGCGGGTTTTCTAAAAGGTCGAGCTTATTAAAGCAGATTATGTGGGGCAGAGCCGCTTTTCTTATCTCGGCTAAAAAGCGATGGTCGAAGTCGGTGAGACCCACACTTCCATCCACCACAAGCACCGCAATATCGGTGCGGCGAAGGGCTTCGCGGGTCTTTGCAACACGAAGAGAGCCTAAATCTCCCTCGTCATCAAAGCCTGCTGTATCAATGATTACAACGGGACCTAATGCCGCTAATTCCATAGCCTTTTGCACGGGGTCAGTGGTGGTGCCCTTCCTATCAGACACAACAGCCAGCGACTGCCCTGTGACTGCATTTACAACGCTGGACTTTCCCGCATTGCGACAGCCGAAGAAACCAATGTGCAGCCGCTCTGCCGATACGGTGGAATTGAGATTGTTCATAAAAACCTCCGGTTTTAGATGTTAGATATTAGACGTTAGATGTTAGATGTTAGACATTAGACGTTAGACATTAGACGTTAGATATTAGATGATAGTTGTTTGTATTTATTCTCATTGTCGCGAGGCGACAATATATCGCGTGAGCTATGCTCACATATCGCATTTGCTTGGCAAATATATCGCGTGACGAAGTCACATATCGCTTTATATGGGTTGTTTTTCGCAGTGGTTAGATCTTGGCTTCCTGCCTGTCGGTCGCCACGCGACACCGCTACAGCGAAAATTCCCCCTTAAAAGCGAAAATCTCGACGATTGGAGTCTTTTATCGCTTTGACGTTATCTATTGCAATCGCCCTTGCCTTCTCGTTGGGGATTTTTTGCAGCTCCCTTTCGATAAGCTCGAAGCCCACCTTGCGGGTTTCCTCGCTTGCATAATCCACCAAATACTCGGTGAGGGTCATCAAAGCGTTGGGGTGACAGCAGTTGAGAATCTGACCGCTTTTGCAAAGAGCCATAAAACGGTCACCCGTTCTGCCCTCGCGGTAGCAGGCGGTACAGAAGGAAGGGATGTGGTCTAACTTCATCAGCCAACGGACAACCTCGTCAAGGGTGCGCTGGTCGGAAACATCGAACTGCTCGGAATCGTGGGGACGCTCCTCCTCGGTGTAGCCGCCCACAGAGGTACGGGAGGCTCCGCTTATCTGGGAAATACCAAGGCGAAGGGCTCTGCCGCGAACCTCTTCGCTCTCGCGGGTGGAGATTATCATACCCGTATAGGGAACTGCAATTCGGATGCAGGCGATTATCTTTTCAAAAATATCGTCGGGGATGCCGTTGTCGAAAACGGTGGGGTCGATATCCTGCGCCCTCTTGATGCGGGGAACGCTGATGGTGTGGGGTCCTACGCCGTGAACGGCTTCAAGGTGTTCGGCGTGCATCATAAGACCGGCAAACTCGTACTTATAGCCTTCAAGACCGAAAAGCACACCAAGTCCCACGTCGTCGATGCCGCCCTCCATAGCGCGGTCCATTGCTTCGGTGTGGTAGTCGTAGTTATGCTTGGGACCTGTGGGGTGAAGCTGCTCATAGGACTCCTTATTATAGGTCTCCTGGAAAAGGATGTAGGTGCCGATACCTGCCTCTTTAAGCTTGCGGTAGTTTTCCACGGTGGTGGCGGCGATGTTTACGTTGACACGACGTATAGCACCGTTTTTATGCTGGATGCTGTAGATGGTTTTGATACTCTCTAAGATGTATTCAATGGGATTGTTGACGGGGTCCTCGCCCGACTCGATGGCAAGACGCTTATGACCCATATCCTGCAGTGCAATAACCTCAGCCTTTATCTCCTCCTGAGTGAGCTTTTTACGCTGAATGCACTTGTTTTTTACGTGGTAGGGGCAGTAAACACAGCCGTTCACACAGTAGTTGGAGAGGTAAAGCGGGGCAAACATAACGATACGGTTGCCGTAGAATGCCTGCTTTATCTCCTCGGCAAGGGCATACATCTCCTTCACCTTTTCGGGAATTTCGCAGCTGAGCAGTACGCTTGCCTCTCGGTGGGAAAGACCTGCACAGGTCCAGCCCTCGGGACCCTTTTTTGGACGGGCTTTTTCCAAGAGCGAGTCGATAAGCTCTATGTTGTTTTTGTTTTCCTCGGCGTACTTTATGGTGTCGAGGATTTCCCCATGGCTGATGAACTCCTCCGCCTTTAGGGATTTGGGATTGTAGTTGCTCATAATAAGACCTCCGGTTTAGATGTTAGATATTAGATGTTAGACATTAGACGTTAGATGTTAGATGTTAGATATTAGATGATAGTTGTTTGTGTTTATTCTCATTGTCGCGAGGCGACAATATATCGCGTGACGAAGTCACATATCGCATTTGCTTGGCAAATATATCGCGTGACGAAGGTCACATATCGCTTTAGATGTTAGATGTTAGACATTAGACGTTAGATATTAGATATTGGTTTCTGCTACAGGCACCCTCTCAG
>JAZNQM010000019.1:0-7491 GCA_045590175.1 Acutalibacteraceae bacterium
AGAAGAACCTATACTTGTAACGCTATCGGGGATGGTGACGCTTGTAAGTCTGGAGCAATTTCTGAATGCATCATAACCTATACTTGTAACGCTATTGCCGATGGTGACGCTTGTAAGGCTGGAGCAATCCTCAAATGCATAAGTACCTATACTCGTAACGCTGTCGGGGATGGTGACGTTTGTAAGGCTGGTGCAACCGCGGAATGCACAAGAACCTATACTTGTAACGCTGTCGGGGATGGTGACGCTTCGAAGGCAGGAGCAGCTTAATAGGTAAGGACTAATAGTAGTAACACCTTGAGGGATTACGACATCTGTTGCCAAAGCTCCGTTTATATAAAAGTTGTCGGCATAACGTAACGGATTTGAAAAGTAATCCTCAAAATCAATATTACACCAGGCGGCAAGGTCGGTTATGTATACGTCTTTAAGGCTGGAGCAACCATCGAATGCATCATTACCTATATTTGTAACGCTATTGCCGATGGTGACGCTTGTAAGGCTGGAGCAACGTTCGAATGCATAATTACCTATACTTGTAACGCTGTCGGGAATGGTGACGCTTGTAAGGCGGTCGCAACTGGAGAATGCATAATAATCTATACTTGTAACGGGGTAGCCTTCGATTTCTGCGGGAATTACAATCTCTGCGGCAGAGCCGGTAAAGTCGTTTATCTCCACTTCACCGTACCAAATTTCATACTCAAAGCCATCGGCGGTGGTTTCGGCAGAAGCCGCGAGATTGAATGCACCAACAGGGGCGATGGACAGCACCATCACAAAAGTCAGCAGGATTGATAAAATTCGTTTTTTCATATAAGTTACCTCCTCGAAAGGTTTATATACATTGGTTATTCCCGACCGTCGGGGATGTGCTTGATTGTTTTATTATAGATATTGGCAAAGAGAATCAGTATCAGCACAAGGGAGGCTCCCTCGGCGATGGGGAAGGACCACCATACGTGGTCTACATTGCCGCTAAGCGACAGCAGATATGCCGCAGGAAGGAGTACCACAAGCTGGCGGGTGATGGAGGTTATCATTGATGCCACTCCCCTGCCGAATGCCTGAAACAGGGAGCTTGTTACAATGCCGACGGCGGCAAAGATAAAGCAACAGCTTATAATCCTCAAGGCGGGTATGCCAATTTCCAGCATGTTCTCAGAGGCATTGAACAGACCAAGTAGCAACGGGGTTGCAAATTGGAAAATAAGACAGCCCAAAGTCATAACGGCAACGGCATAAAGAAGCCCCAAGCGGTATGCCTTCATAATTCTCTTGCGGTTGGCGGCTCCGTAGTTGTAGCCGATGATAGGGATAATACCGTTGTTAAGACCGAACACCGGCATAAACACAAAGCTTTGAAGCTTGAAATACACACCGAATACCGCACCTGCGGTTTCGTTCATTGCCATAAGGATTTTGTTGACTCCGTAGTACATCACCGAGCCGATGGATGCCATAATTATCGAGGGTACACCGATGGCATAAATCTTGCCGATATGCTTTGCCGAGGGGCGGAAACCTTTGAAATCAAGCTTTATTTCGTGGTTAAATCGGTGGTTGAGCCAAGCGGCAACGAACATTGCAACAATCTGACCCAGCACGGTAGCGTATGCGGCACCTGCCACACCCATTTTGAAAACAAAAATGAATATTGGGTCGAAAACAATATTTATGATTGCACCCACCAACTGGGTTATCATTGTATAAATAGTTTTGCCTGTGGATTGCATAATTCTTTCAAAAGCAATCTGACCAAAAACACCAAAGGACAGCACCGCAACGATGGTTCCGTACTGCACACCCTGTTCTATAATCTCGGGATTGGTGGTCTGGGATTGGAAGAAGGGGCGAACGAAAAAGATGCCCACAAGCAAAAAGACTATGTAACTGCAAACCGCTAAAAACAATCCGTTTTTAGCAAGCACGGAGGCTTCCTCTTGCTTTTTTTCGCCAAGGCTTTTGGAGATAAGTGCGTTAAGACCGACACCCGTACCCGTTGCCACGGCGATCATAAGGTTCTGTATGGGGAATGCGGTGGAAACGGCGGTCAAAGCCTGCTCGCTTATTCTCGCTACGAAGATGCTGTCCACCACATTGTAAAGCGCCATAACCAGCATTGACAGCATTATGGGCAGGGACATATTCAGCAGTAATTTTCCAACGGGCATAACGCCCATTTTATTTTCTCTTTGTTCCATTTTATCTTTTGCTCCTTTTTTACGAAAACATTATACTATTTTACTGCGGCATAGTCAACGCGGCTGGGCATATTTCTGCAAAATAGTTAGAATAATGCAAAAAATAATAGTATTTTCTATTGCTTTTGTTATCTCCATTATATACAATAAAATCAAATAAACCTGTTCAAGAGGTGCTAAGTATGATTAAGGTAACAAAATTCACCGACAAGCAGGGCGCAGATGCCCTCGAGTATATCGGCTACAACCTGCTCGGAGGCATCGAGCCCAAGGTGGTATGCCGCGAGACAGGCGGTCATCCCGAATATAAAAACTGGAAAACCAAGTACGATAAAGAAGCCTACAAGCTGCTGACCGCTCCCTACACCGGCGACCTTGCAGAGCATATTGATATTTTTTCCGAGGATTTCACCTTAACCTACGATTTGGGAGAAAGCCTGCCTATTGACGGGCTTTTCACCTCGGGCTGTTGGTATGGCAACGGCGGTATGTATATGCTGGCGGAATATGAGCTTTACGTCAGCGAAAATGAAGCCGACCTTTTCACAGAGAAAAACTTAGTGGTAAAGGTAGACAACCGCCCCATTGCCCAAAAAAGCACACCCCGCCAATCTGAGGCTTACTTTAAGTGCGAGGGGCTTCGCGGCAGATACTTCGGCTTCAAGATGATTAAGGCCTGCGTAAGCGATGAGATAACAAGACTCTCTCACCTTGGGGTTTACAACGATAAAATCAGCGAGCAGAAGCTTTTCTTAGAGGGCATAATCGAAAATAACTTTTTAGAAGCCGAAGACATCACCCTTCCCGAGGGTTGTTTTGGTTTGGCTGAAGCCCTTGTAAACGGCTCTGTTTTCGACCAAAAGGATGGTGTAATCCTAAACGGCGGCAGGGTTATATTAACTGCCCGCAAGCCCGCAGAATATTTAACCGTAACGGGGCTTTTATCAGGTATAGAAATTTACTCCGCAGATGATTTGGAAGCTCTCTGGAGCTGCCCATCAGAAGCAGAAATCAAAGATATAGATACAACAAGTCACCCCGAAACCTGTTACCTTTGCAAGCTTCAGGGTGCTAAGAAATACATAGGTCTGCAGCTTCATAAAGACACTGTGTTGGAGCAGTTGGGACTTTACACCTACACCCGCAAGGCTACGGTTGACACCGACAACATCAAGACCCGTGATTTTATCGGCATCGGCGCTAACGATATACCTATGGCGTGGATGCCCGAATCCCGTCAAAAGGGCTTCAGAAACGTGCTCTGGCCTGTCTATCAATACAGATATAATAAGGCTAAGCCCTCGGTGGTTCGCATTTGGTTCCAGCCCGACTGGGTGGTTACCGAGGAGGAGGACTACCGCCAAGGTAACTGTAATTTTAGAAGCGACAAAATGTGTGCCTTCCTAAAGTATATGGATATGTACGAGGAAGCGGGAATCGAGGTTGAGCTTGACTTTGGATGGAAGGTTTCCACCGAGATTCAGGATTGGTATTCCATTCCCACCACAGGCTCCGGACAGAGAAGCTGGCTCACTAAAGCCGCTTCTGCCCCTAAGGATTTTGAGGGATTCGCAAAGTGCTGTGCCGCAACAATAAAGTTTTTGGCGGAGGAAAAGAACTACACCTGTCTTAAATATTTAAGCTTCTACAACGAATCCAACTATGGCGACGACCACGATTTTGACGGAGGTGACTTCTTAGGTTACCGCGGCAGGTCAAAGGAAATGTGGGAGAAAATGCTCCGTGCAGTAGATAAAGAATTGAAGGCACAGGGACTCGATAAATATGTGAAATATTGGTTGGCAGAAGAATCGGGCAGCGACGAGGTTGTAATCGGTTGGATTGACTATATGATGGAAAACTGCCGTGACCTTAACGCCCTTAACGGTTTCCACCGCTATGCCAATAAATACGATGACCGTATCGAAATGTTCCGTGAGTTTTTAGCCCACTCGGGAGATGTTGGTGCCGCGGCAACAGAGTTCGCAGTATACACTCCCCCCAACTGGAATCAGAGCAATATTGAATACGTTATGTCAATGCTCCATTCGGGACTTCGCGGAGGACTTTACTGGATTCTCCAAGGTGTTATGCTCACCGACCCCACCTGGCTGTATCTCAAGGGTAATGAACGCTCCAACTGGTTCCTTCCGCCCTATGAAGAAAAGTGGACAGAAACCTATCCCTGCCACGAATTCAGCCTTTTCACCCACTATCTGCCGGCTCATTCCTGCGTGCTTGAAACCCTCTCTCCCGACAAAGACGTAAGAATCGAAACCATTGTTACCCCCGACGGAAACTACACGGTGTTTGTGGAGAGCAAGGGTAGTAAATTCGCGAAAAATATTGAAGTCAACTTCGGTAAGCATATCGGCAAGACCTTCCGCAAACACATTTACAAAGAGAGTCAGGTCACATTGGACGGCAACCTGACCGTTCCCCGTGTCCGTGCGGAAATCGACGTGGGCGACACTCTCCGTGACACACTCGACACCGATTATCAGCTGGTTTGCTACACCACCCTTCCCCCCTTCCGTCAGATTAATCTCAACTCCACCTATGCCACTGTTCCGCTCGGCGGCAGCTTTAAGTTCAAGGCAGAACTGATTGATTGCCGTGGCGAGCTGATTTGGGAGATTGTTGCCAGCGACGGCGAAAAGGGTACCATTGATGAAAACGGTCTGTTCCGATTCCCCGAGGTTACCCGCCCGGGCGACCGCCACGCTATTAAGGTTTCCCTCAAAGACCACCCTGAGACCTACACTGTGGCACTGATTAAAGCGGAATAATGTTTTTCAAGAGACAGTTCGCGGTGAACTGTCTCTTGATTTTTTAAAATCTTAAAAATATACAAAAAACAGCTCATAAAATATGCGAATTATAGATTGCATTTTGTTTTTCTGAATGTTATAATTTTAAAAAATTGCATTAACGAGGTGCATAAAATGAAAAAAATCACAAAAATCACCGAATATCAGGGAGTGGATGCTCTTGGTATGGTAGGTGCTAACTTACTTCAAGGCATTGAGCCCGAAATAATCAGTGAAAACGGCGGACATCCCGAATACAAGTCCCAGGGTGAGTACGATGCCGCAGCATATCGCGTGCTTACAAAAGATTGGGAATTTGGCGTGCCCGACCATATCGACATTTTTTCAGAAAACTTCACCATTACTTACGATATTGGCGAAGTGTTGCCTATAGACAGACTTTTTGTTTCAGGCTTCTGGTTTAAAAACAACAGCGGAAATTATATGCTCGGAAAGTATGAGCTTCACGTAGCCGATAACCGCGAAGACCTATACACCGAAAAGAGCCTCGTTGTAGCTGTTGATAACACCGAAATTTCAGTTAAAGATGTACCTCGTCAGGCTGAAGTTTTCTTCGATTGCGAAGGTGTTGCCGGCAGGTTTTTTGGCTTCAAAATGCTTAAAGCCAACGTTACCGATAACATAACAAGGCTTGCCCGCATAGGTGTATATAACAATGAAATTGCAACACAACGATTGTTTATGAAAAAGACAGTTGGAGAAAATCTGCTTGATGCCGCAAGCATTACTCTACCCGAAGGCAGCAAGGGCGACACCGCTTCTCTTGTTAACGAAGAGGTGTTTATTCCTCAGAATGCCGTTACCCTTTCTAAAGGCGAGGTTGTGTTAGAGGCTATGGGCGAGATGGAATACCTTGCCGCAGTTGGCTTCATCGACGGACTCACCGTTTACACCTCTGACAGCCGCGATAACCTTTTCGAAAACCCCGATAACGGCAAACTAACCGAAATTGATACCGAGGGTAAACGGGAAAAATGCTTTATTTATAAATTCGAAGTTCCCAAGAAATACATAGGCATAAAATTCTGCGACGGTGCAGTTTTAGAGCAGTTGGGACTTTATACATATATTCGCAAAGCTACCGTTGACCTTGACGACGTTAAGACCGAAAACTTCATCGGCATTGGTGCCAACGACGTTCCTATGGCATGGATGCCTGAATCCCGTATGCAGGGCTTCAGAAACGTTCATTGGCCTATATATAAGCACAGATTCAAGAAGGGCAACCCCTCGGTGCTTCGCGTTTGGTTCCAGATTGACTGGGTTGTCACCGAAGAAGAGGACTACTGTCAGGGTATCTGTAACTTTAGAAGTGACAAAATGCGTGCCTTCTTAAAATATCTTGACCTCTATGAGGAGGCAGGCATTGAGGTTGAGTTCAACTTTGGTTGGAAGGTTTCAACCGAAATTTACGAATGGTACTCCATCCCCTCTCAGGGTCCGCAGAAGAACGGCGGCAGCGGCAGATCTGCATCGGCTCCCAAAAATTTCGAGGGCTTTGCAAAATGCTGTGCCTCAACCCTTAAATATCTTTGCGAGGAAAAGGGCTACAAGTGTATTAAATATTTGAGCTTTTACAACGAAGCCAACTATGGCGACAACCCTTTCACAGGGGTTGGCTCCAGTGACTTCGGCGGATACCCCGGTCGTGCCAAGGAAATGTGGGAGGTTATGCTCCGTACCGTTGATAAGGAGCTCCGAGCTCAGGACCTTAAAAAATACGTAGAATATTGGCTGGCAGAGGAATCCGGTCCCGATGCTATTGAGCTTGAATGGATAGAATATATGATGGAACACTGCAGCGAGTTCAACACCCTCAATACCTTCCATCGCTACGCCAGAAATTATGAAGACCGCCTTAAATATTTTGCTGAAGTATTGAAGCGTGCGGGCAATGTTGGTGCCGCCGCCACAGAGTTTGCGGTGTACACAGAGCCTTGTTGGCAGCAAAGCAACATTGAATATGCAATGTCTGTGCTTCATTCGGGTCTTCGCGGCGCTCTTTACTGGTGCATACAAACCGTTAAAATGACCGACCCTACCTGGTTGTATCTCGGAAAAGGCGGCGACTTCTGGTTCAATCCCCCTTATGAGGAAGAAAAATGGATGGAAACCAGACAGTTCTATGAATTCAGCCTGTTCACCCGCTACATCCCCCGCCATTCCAAGGTTTTGGAAACCTACAGCCCCGACAAGGACGTAAGAATTGAAACCATTGTTTCTCCCGACGGAGATTACACTGTGTTCGTTGAAAGCAAGGCTTCTAAATTCCCGAAATCGGTCGAGGTTAAGTTCTCGGATAAAATCGGCAAGACCTTCTATAAGCACGTTTACAACCCCGATATTAACAAGCCCGACGGCAATATGACCGTTCCTCCAACCGAAAAAGCAATTTCGGTTGACGACACCTTGAGGGATACTATAGGCACCGACTATCAGTTGGTTTGCTACACCAC
>JAZNQM010000020.1:0-6032 GCA_045590175.1 Acutalibacteraceae bacterium
CGTCACTAATCATAAAGGTAGCGGCTCTTGCATGGTCGGTTATAGCACGGATAGATACATCGGTTTTATGCTCCTTGCCGTAAACCTTTCCCGAAATTGAGCATACAAGGTCAAGAATCTTACGGATAGTATCAACCTCAAAAAGATTGTCAACATCTTGGAAAATACAGGCAAGTCTTTCAAGACCCATACCGGTATCAATATTTTTGGTTTTGAGTTCGGTATAAGTGCCGTCTCCCATATTATTAAACTGAGAAAAAACATTGTTCCAGATTTCCATATATCTGTCGCAATCGCACCCGGGTTTACAATCCGGAGAACCGCATCCGTATTTCTCGCCACGGTCGAAATAAATCTCTGAACAAGGACCGCAAGGACCTGTACCGTGCTCCCAGAAATTATCCTCTTTGCCCATTCTGACAATTCTTTCTTCGGGCACACCTATCTTATCCTTCCAGATATTATAAGCCTCATCGTCGCTTTCAAATACAGAAGGCCAGAGCTTATCCTCGGGGATGCCGAGACAATCGGTTAAAAATTCCCATGCCCACGGAATAGCTTCTTCTTTGAAATAATCACCGAAGGAGAAATTTCCAAGCATTTCAAAGTATGTACCGTGACGTGCAGTTTTACCAACACATTCCAAGTCGGGAGTTCTGATACACTTCTGGCAGGTGGTTATTCTGTGACAAGGGGGCTCTTCTTCACCTGTAAAGTATTTTTTTAGAGGTGCCATACCTGAATTTATCAAAAGTAAGGATTTATCGTTAATGGGAACCAAGGGAAAGCTCGGCAAGCGAAGATGTCCTTTGCTTTCGAAAAAGCTAAGATATTTTTCTCTTAAATCGTTTAATGAAGTCCATTCCATAATTTTTCTTTCCTATCGCTAAAATAAATTTATATAACAGATTTATTATATTATCAATACGCAAAAAAGTCAACTGAAATAACTAACAATTATCTCTGATATCGTGGGAAATTTTATAAACATCTCCACCGCCCATAGTTATCACGATATCCCCTGCTTTGGCTACATTCCAAATGGCATCTTTGGCTTCGGAAAAATCTTTAACACAAATTGCGTTTTCTATTTTTTCAGCTAATTGTTCTGAAGTAATTCCGTATGAGTTAACCTCACGCGAACCCATAATCGGAGTCAATATAACCTTGTCAGCAATCGAAAGCGCATTAATGAAATCATCCTTTAGCAGAGCCGTTCTCGAAAAAGTGAATGGCTGGAATACAGCAATAACATTATTATAATTCAAAGATTTTGCCGCACTTAATGTTGCTGTAATCTCTGTTGGATGGTGAGCATAGTCATCGGCAAAGGTTATATCGTTTTTTTCACAAAGATACTCAAAACGTCTACCCGCTCCTCCAAAGGTTTCTATGGCATTTTTAATTGAGTCGGAACAAATTCCTAAGGAATGTGCTACGCTGAAAGCGGCCAACCCATTGTATACATTATGTTCACCGGGTACATTCATTTCAATGCTTGTCAGTTTCTTTGAGTGATGGTAAACATCGAAAACCATACCTCTTTTACCGCTTCTTATATTCAGTGCCTGATAGTCGTTTACATCGTTTTTTCCATAAGTCGTTACATTGATTTGAAGGTCTTCAGCCGCTTTTACACAAAGAGGATCGTCGCCGTTTATAAAGGTTTGCTTACCCATAGAAATGAATTTTCTGAAGGAAGCCGTCAGATTTTCCATAGTTTTGAAAAACTCGAGGTGGTCGTTATCAATATTAAGCAAAACAGTTATATCGGGAGAAAGCTCGTGATAAGTGTTTACGTATTCACAAGCTTCACAAACCATATACTCCGACTGCCCTGCTCTGCCGTTGGCACCTATGAGAGGCAGCAAACCACCGATAACTGCGGTTGGATCATAGTCGTTCATAACAAGAATCTGAGTCAAAATGGATGTAACGGTGGTTTTGCCGTGGGTTCCGCAAACTCCGATTACATTGTCGTATTTCCTTGTGATTGCCCCAAAAAGCTTAGAGCGCTCCATTGTGGGGATTCCAAGTCTTGCGGCTTCGACAATTTCGGGATTATCTTTTGATATAGCAGCAGAATAAACTACTAACTGGGCATCACCAATATTCTCCGCTTTGTGCCCCATATATGTTTTAATGCCTAAAGCCTGTATCCTTTTTAAGGGGTCGCCAACGTTATTGTCGGAACCTGTTAGAACATATCCCTTGCTGTGGAGTATTTCAGCAAGAGGACACATTCCTGAGCCGCCTATTCCAATCATATGAATTCTTTTTATATTATCAAGGAAAGCTTCGCTTTCTCTGAACTGCTTCATACTTTAAACCTCCTATGATTTCTATAGTACTATTATATTGCTTTTTGTCACAAAAATAAACACTTATTTTCAAAAAAATGGAAAAAATATATTTCTTAACAAGAAAATTATTAATTGAATATAATGTATTACTAAATTTAAAGGATGATAGGCGTGAATAAATTCAATCAGAACTTACTGTTTTTAGGCGGAGATAAGCGACAAGAACATATATACAAGATAATATCCCAAAAATACAAAAATACTGATACAACAGCCGTAAACGGTTGTGAATTAGATAAGCATAAATTAAGAAATGCCGATATGTTGATACTTCCAACTATCGCAAGCACAGATAATCACACTCTTAACGCACCCGAAATCAGCAATAAAATACAAATGCAGGATATATTTAAAGGAGCTGTGAGTTGCAAAAGGGTAATTGCAGGAAAAATGAGTGCGAGTCTTGTTAATGAAGCAGCAAATTACGGCTTAAAATGTGTACAATACGTTGAAAGTGAGCCATTTAAAATACTGAATGCGGTTCCCACAGCTGAGGGAGCGATCTGTATTGCGATTAATAATACAGAAAAGACACTGTGGGGGGCTAAATGTCTTGTTATAGGAAATGGTTGTATCGGTAAAGCGCTCACGTCATTGCTGAAATCCTTCGGCTCTGATGTAACGGTTTCAGCAAGAAAGGAAAAAGATTTTGCAGAACTAAAATCAAAGGGATTTAAGTGGATCAAAACCGAAAATATTAATGACTCTCTTTTTGATTACGATATTATTTTCAATACCGTTCCGCACAGAGTAATTGAAAGCGATACGCTTATTTCACTACCGAGAGATAAGCTGATTATCGACCTGGCTTCTAAGCCATACGGTTTAGACCATTCTTTGACAGATGTTTGTAAATGTAAAATGATTTTGGGAGCATCATTGCCCGGTATTTATTCTCCCGTAACTGCGGCTGAAATTGCCGCCGCTTCTATTGAACAGCTGATAAACGAGGTGGTAAACGATGAATAAACTTAAATTAGGCTTCTGCATGTGCGGCTCATTTTGTACACTCAGCTATTGTTTAGAACAAATGGAAGTATTAGCCGCAAAATACTGTATCTTACCCATTGTTTCAGAAATTACAGCATCTCAGGATACACGGTTTGGAAAAGCAAAAGATATTCTTGCAAGAATTGAGGATATAACTAAAAACAGAATAATCACAAGCATTGCCGAAGCAGAACCTATAGGTCCCAAAAATATGACAGATATTATGCTTATCGCACCCTGTACAGGAAATACTATGGCGAAGTTAGCTCTGGGTATCGTTGACAACACAGTCACTATGGCTGCAAAATCGCATTTAAGAAATGCAAGACCGTTGGTTATTGCTCCTGCAACAAATGACGCTTTAGGCGGTGCTGCAAAGAATATTGGCATTCTATTAAATTACAAGAATTACTATTTTGTTCCGTTCAGAGAGGATGAGCCGATAAAAAAGCCAAAATCTATGGTTGCGGATTTCAGTAAAATACCGCAAACCATAGATTTAGCGTTATCGGGTGAACAAATACAACCGATAGTATTTTAAACTTCAATGCATTTTTGCATTTTGAAAGAATATAAAATACATTTTGATACAGGCTTTTTGAATATTCGGGACAACGCTTCGGAATAAAGCTTTAGTTGTCCCTGGTATTCATTAATGTAGTATTCCTCACTTTGAGACGAATCGGTTTTGTAGTCAATAATTACCAAATCGTTTTCGTTTACTACGATGCAGTCCGCAACACCTTGAACCACAGAATATTCCTCATAGTTCTTGATCTCGCAGTTCAATTGGTTTGCGGGTATCTTTGTAATGAATCTATATTCTTTATGTATTTTTTTGCCTTTTAAAATCAGCCCAAAGGCGTAACTTTTGAAGAAAGCCGTAACACTTTCCCTGTCGATTGCATCGGCTTCGTTTTGGGATATAAATTCCCATTCATATAAACGTTCGATTTCTGCTTCGATATTGTGAAGTGCGGAATCAAAATTACAATACTCCATAAATTTATGGGTTGCTGTTCCTTTTTCTGCAGCGGTCAGACCTTCGTCAGAAATGAAGCTTGGTCGTGCTTTAAAGGCGTATTTGGTAGTATCATCGCTTTTTAGTATTTCAGTAACAGATGTTTTTGCAGGCACTGAATTGACGGATGAGTAGGGATATTTATAAGCAGAAATTTCTTCAAAATCAGCAATTTCAATCGTACTGTTTTCTTTGACCGACGTTACTGTTTTTTCATTTGAAAAATCCGGAGCTTCAACCGAAAAAGAAAAGCCGCAAGCATAATGAGAGCATTCGAAATCCTCGCTTCCGCGTCTGAATGCTACGCCGTCTTTATGCACTAATGCAGCGGTAATTAGCCAGTCGGAATAAGTAGCGCCCAAAGTTAAAGAACCGTCGGTAAACGGTATTCCTTTTACGGAAGATTTCATTGCATTAACGGTCATTTTCTCCAAATATTTTTCTGTATCTTTTACTGTAGATACCACGACTAATTTATCTTTAGCTCTTGTAAGTGCGACATAAAGAAGTCGCAGTTCTTCTTTAAATAATTTGGATTTCATACCATCAGAAATGAATTTTTTAGATATAGGAGTTAGCTGCGAATTATATTTTTTATCATAAAATGAGAATCCGGTTCCAAGCTTGTCATCGCAAACTATTGAAGATGTAATATCGCGTGTAACGAATTTGGTGTTTGCAGAACATAAGATGCAGATAGGATACTGCAATCCCTTCGATTTATGAATGCTTGTGATTTCTACTGAGCTTTGTGCATTGGAAAGACTAACCGCCAAGGAGTTGGAACTGTCGGATTCAACATAATCAACAAGCTCATCAATCCCCTTCCCCGATTCATTGGTGAATTTACGAGAAATCTCTAATAGATTACGCAAATTAGCAATTTTAATATCGCCGTCAGCAAAGGATGAATAAATCTCTTCGGTAAGTGTTTCGGAGTAAATCATATTTAATAATTTATCCAAAGAAACTAATGCGTGATACATTCTAAATCTATCGAGCTGAGACATAAATCTTTCAACCTTAGAGTTGGTTTTTTCAGCATTACGAAGATTGTTGTAAAGGGATAAATATCTGTCGGCTGATACGATTTCCGCAATCTCTTCATCGTTGAAATTATATAGCGAAGATTTTAAAACAGTAAGCATTGCTATTTCATCGTTGATGTTTTCAATTATCCTTAGATAGGATAATATTGTTTTGATTTCCGATGAATCCTTAAAGCTTCCTGTTGGATGGTTAACGGGTATTCCTCTTTGCTTAAATACCTCAACAAAGGTATTGATACGGGAACTTGGGTATAACATAAGAAGTGCGAAATCACTGAACTCGGCCTTTCTTAATCCGTTGTTGCCGTCATCTATAAAGGGTTCTTTTTCGAGTGTATCGATTATATAGTCTGCGATGTAATTAGCTTCGGTTTCAATAGCAGACATATCCTCGTGCTTTTGTATAAGTTTGATTTCAACATCAGTATTTTCTGAGTTTGCAGCGAACTTACCCAAAGAAACCAACGCTTCATCTGAATTATAGTCCATATCTGCTTCGGACTTGGTCATATAAGCGGTAAATATGTAGTTAATAAAATCACAGATGCCCTTTCTGCTTCTGAAATTGCCTGTAAGCAATACTTTGCAAGGGTTTTCAGTTCCTCTGTA
>JAZNQM010000021.1:0-3756 GCA_045590175.1 Acutalibacteraceae bacterium
TCGAGAAAGATGCAGCACTCGAGCGTAGATTCCAGTCAGTTATAGTAGGAGAACCCAATGAATCCGATGCTATACTTATTCTGAAAGGCCTTCGTGATAAGTATGAAGCACACCACAAGGTGCGAATAACTGATGAAGCAATTACTGCGGCTGTAAAGCTTTCATCAAGATATATTGCTGATAGATACTTACCGGACAAAGCAATTGATCTTATTGATGAAGCAGCATCAAGGATTAGACTTCGCGTATATAATGCACCAAATGACTTAAAGTACAGGGAAGAAGAGATTAATAAAATTTCCGAAGAAAAGAACGAAGCTATAAGGGCACAACAGTTTGAACAGGCAGCCGCACTGAGGGATAAAGAAAAGCAATTAAGAGATTCTTTAAGTGAAGCTAAAAAGCAGTGGGAAGATAAGAACGAACACATAACCGGAGTTGTTAATGCTGAAGAGGTTGCGGCAATTGTCTCGGGTTGGACAGGTGTCCCGGTTTCTCAACTCACTGAGGAAGAGAGCAAGCGTTTGCTCAAAATGGAAGAAATTATTCACGATAGAATTATCGGTCAGGACGAAGCTGTTAGTGCAGTTTCTCGTGCCATTCGCAGGGGTAGAGTAGGTCTCAAAGACCCTAAAAGACCAACAGGATCATTTATATTCTTAGGTCCCACAGGTGTCGGTAAGACCGAGCTGTGTAAAGCCTTAGCCGAGGCTATGTTTGGTGACGAATCTGCAATCATTCGACTCGATATGTCAGAGTATATGGAGCAACACACCGTATCGAAAATGATTGGTTCGCCTCCCGGTTATGTAGGTTTTGATGAGGGCGGTCAGTTGACCGAAAGAGTACGCAGGAAACCGTATTCTATCATTCTGTTCGACGAAATCGAAAAAGCTCATCCTGATGTTTTCAATGTTTTACTTCAAATTTTGGATGATGGCACATTAACAGATTCGCAAGGCCGCAAGGTAGATTTCAAAAATTCGGTAGTAATTATGACATCAAATGTCGGAGCAAGATTTATCACCGAGCATAAGGCAGCGTTTGGCTTTGTCACTGATGCTAATTCCTCAAACGAATCAGATATAAAAAATCAAGTATTAGCTGAACTTCGCCGCACCTTTAAACCCGAGTTTTTAAATCGTGTCGATGATATCATAGTTTTCAACAAGTTAAATCAAGACGAAATATATATGATATCCCAAAAAATGTTGGACACACTTAAACTTCGAATGGAAGCATTAGGCATTGCAATCAGTTTTGATGTTTCGGCAGTAAAAGCAATATCGGAAGCAGGTTTTGACGATGTGTACGGGGCAAGACCTTTGCGACGAGCCATTCAAAGTAAAATAGAAGATTCTTTAAGCGAATTGCTTTTAGACGGAACCATCAAATCCGGCGATCGAGTTATCTGCGGATATGAGAACGATGAATACAGATTCATAAAAGAATAACCATTATATTTTACCCTGTTCGTTAGAGCAGGGTTTTCTTTATTTAAAATATTTACAATTAGCGGGTAGAAATTCTTAGTAATGTATGATATAATATAAAATAATTTATAGAAAGGTTGACGTATTATGAAATTCATTAAATCGGTACTGATGTCAATATTAGCTGTTTCGGTGTTTTGTTCTGTCTGCTGTTTTCCTGTATCTGCAGATACATCGATAGGAATCGGCAGCGTCGAAGATCTAAAAAAAATGGAAGGCAATCCGAAAGCAAGTTATTATTTAACTAAGGATATTGTTTTTGATGAAACTGATGAAGCATTCGTACCGCTTTTCAGTGCAACCAATCAGTTCAAGGGTGAACTCGATGGTAAGGGTTTTTCTATCCAAAACATCAATATATCTTCTGTTAAATCAACAGCCGGTTCGTCATCATATTCCGGAATTTTTGCCTATAATTCCGGAACTATTAAAAATCTGAATGTTGAAAATGCAACCGTGCAAGGCGGCGGTAACAAGTATTCTTATGCAGGTGTTATCGCAGCAATTAATCTTGGAAATATCGAAAATTGTTATGTGTCCGGTACTAACAATAATCTCGATGTTCAAATTACTGCATACACAGGTGGTGTGTGCGGACAAATGCTGAAAGGCGAAATTAAAAATACTGTATCTTATGCGAATATATATAGTAGCAAGGGCGAGCAGTACACCGGTGGCATTGTGGGATATACCGAAAAGGGGACTATAGACAAATGTGCTTCTTTTGGTTCTATGTTCTTAAACGGTGTTGATACAACTATGGACGGATACGGCGGCGGTATCGCTGGCTTTTCAAGAGCCGGTACTGAGTTTACTAACTGTCTTTTTGGTGGCGGTGTGATTGTAGAGAAAACATCTAATTCATACATAGGTGGCGTTTCGGGATTGACTTATGGCAAGGTTAACGGTTTTGTTTCTTACGGAACTTTGACTCCTTCTGAGGTTATCTCCCATATATATATCGGTGGTGTTGCAGGTGAGGACAGCGATGCCGAGGTTACAAATGCATATTATCTTAAAAGCACAATCAATGAGGAAATTACAGGACTAAACGGGAAAGAACTCTCTGAGGACGAATTCCTCAATGTATCTAATTTTGCGGGACTTGATTTTGGCTCTGTATGGGAAATCACAGACGACGGTGTAAAACTAAAGGGACTTCCCGAACCCAGCTCAGATGACGTTATTTCCGAGCTTGTTGGTATAAAAATTGAAAAACTTCCTAAAAAGCTCCATTATGTTCAAGGCGACCCCGCCCTTGATTTAACGGGACTTGAAGTTTTAGCTGTATATAGCGACAAAACCACCCCACTACAGCAGAATGAATACACTGTCGGTGGATATAACTTTGTCATAGATGGTGAGCAAATCATTACCATTACTTATAAAGGCTTCACCGCTGATTTCACAATTAATGTGGAAAAATCCAAAGAAACCATCATTATGCCCTCAAGTCCAACAGACGGTTCCTATCAAGAAGGTACTTCCACAGGTAAGCATCCTGACAAAAAACCTTCCGGATCTACATCCTCTAAAGATGATAAACCCAGTGGTAACGCCTCAAAACCCGGTAACAATTCCACTCTATCATCTGGTGTGGTCATTGGTGGTAATGTAGTGGAAGATACCTTAGATGACGCAGAATCAAACGTTTCTAATTCTACTGTATCCGACGATAGTAGTGTATCAAATAATTCAGATTCAACTTCTGAAGGCATCACAAATGATAGACCGCAAGTAGGCAGCAAACCTACGAATAACTCTTCTAAAGGATCCGATACTTCAGCTATTCATAATGCAAGTGATATTTCTTCAATAAATGATGATAGTGTATCAGAGAATGGCTCAGGTGGTTCTGCCACATCAGATGATAAAAACAACCCTGCGAACGATTCTTCTAAAGATACCGCTGTGTCGAGTGGTACTGCTTTTGAAGACGACGACAACAGTTTCGAAGGCGATAACTCAGTTTCTGATAATTTAAAACCATCAGAAAATAATATCGAAACCGCTGAATCCGATGCAAGAGGCGAAGCATCGGGAGATAATAATACAATTGGCACTGTTGGAAACACTAATTCAGTAGCATCGCAATCTATGGTGCCCGGTCGGGTTTCTCCATGGATTATAGTTGTGGTAATTATAATAGGAATCGTAGCTGTGGCAGCAATAGTGATATGGTTTGTGCTTAAATCCAAGAGTAAACTCCCGGAAAACGAGATCAGCAATGAGGAACTCGAAGAAGTAGAAAATGATGAAAATG
>JAZNQM010000022.1:0-4275 GCA_045590175.1 Acutalibacteraceae bacterium
ACAGGCACAGGCTACCATCAGGTAACCCTTCCCAACGACCCGTTGGGTGCCCTCAAATAATCTATTAAGAGCTAAGAAAAATCGCTCAGTCCTTCGGGACTGGGCGATTTTTTGTATATTGAGTATAATTATTTTTGCTAAATTGATTCAAATGCGAAAAAATATATTCTTTTATTTCATATTGACTGTTTCTTATCATACTTGAATTTATTATGGTTCTAATGTTTAAATATACTTCATATATTTTACTATAACAAGGGACAAGGAGTAATAAATATGTCAGAGCGATATATTTCAGCTATAGATTTACTTCCTGATAAATTTCGCTGTATCTTGAAAAGAACTGAAAACAAAATTATGAATGAAGTTACTGAAATTAGAATTAGAAGTGGCAAGCCTATTTGTTTGACTTTAAATGACAGAATCGTGTATCCAAATAAAATAGGTTACAGTTTGATACCAGACAGTCAATCTATTATTTTTACATCCGAAGAAGTAACCGAGTGTTTTTTATATTTATGCAACAATTCTGTTTACAGTCACGAACAAGAGATTTCGCAGGGATTCTTAAGCTTAAAGGATGGGCATCGTGCAGGGATATGTGGGAGAGCAATTAAAAAAGCAAACGGCGAATCGTGGATTTCGGATATTTCTTCTATAAACATTCGTGTAGCACGCGAAATAGTAGGAGTTGCGGCCAAGGTGTATGGACAAACTTTTGGTTTTAAAGGACTGTTAATATGTGGTGCACCTAATTCCGGAAAGACAACCTTTTTACGCGATTATATAAGATTGTTATCTAATTGCGGTGAAAAAGTTTCTGTAATAGATTGTCGCGGTGAAATAGCTGCGGTTAAGGGGAGTATATGCTGTCTTGATGTAGGAGTTAATACTGATGTTATTACCGGTGGTAGAAAAAGTGAGGGCATTGAGCATGCACTCAGGGTGTTATCTCCAAACGTCATTGCTTTTGATGAAATAGGAAATTTGGAAGAGTTGAACCAGATTAGAGATTGTTTTAATTGCGGTGTTAAAATAATAACTACATTTCATTGCGATAGTATTGATGAACTGATTAGTAGAAGTAGATTTTTGCCGATTATAAACACAAACGCATTTTCTCATTTTGTATTCTTAGATAAATCACGAATCCCTAAAGTGTATTTGAGGAGCGATCTGAATAATGAAACTATTAGGTATGATAATCTTGATAGCAGCCTTTACAGGAGTTGGAATGATATATTCAGCAAGGCTTAATGAAAGAGTTGCACAGTTGAAATCTTTGCAAAAAACGATTATCGAGATAAAAGATATCATTAATTATTCCTGTATTGAAGCTAAAGATATTATAAAAAACATCAGAACCAAGCATCCGGAGTTTTTTAATGGAGCATTACATAAAAACGATCAAACGGTACTTAATGATTTAGTTTCTGGGATTGGGAAAACGGATACTGAAGGACAACTTCAGTTTTGTGACAGGCTGATTAGGAATATTGATAGAAATTTAGAAGAAGCACAAAATGATAAAAATGAAAAAGCTAAGTTGTACGCAACTTTAGGCTTAAGCTTAGGTATAGCTGTTTCGATTATAATTATATAAAATGGTGAAATTATGGATGTAGATTTTATTTTTAAAGTAGCCGCAATTGGTATAATAGTTGCTATACTTCACCAGTTGTTGGTAAGATCTGGCAGGGA
Source organism: Acutalibacteraceae bacterium (assembly GCA_045590175.1). GTDB lineage: Bacteria > Bacillota > Clostridia > Oscillospirales > Acutalibacteraceae > UMGS1532. Next base: position 1,702 of record JAZNQM010000022.1, read on the forward strand.
AGAACAAGCGATGTTGACAAGTCTTGCGGGACTGATAGTGGTTATGTTGATGATTATTAGCAAAATCGGTTCATTATTTGACACGATTAAGTCTACCTTTAACCTGTAGAGTTATGTCAGTGTACGGAATAATAGGACTTGCTATGATTTCTTGCGTGATAGTTATTTTGGTAAAACAGTACAAACCCGAGTTTGCATTAATTACGGCAGTGGCATCAGGATGTGTGATTCTCATTGCAGTGTTAGGTCGGTTTTCTTCTGTATTATCCCAAATAAAATCAATATCCGAAAGCGCAGGAATTAAATCTGAGTATATTGAGATAATCCTTAAAGGGCTGGGAATTTGCTATATTACGCAGTTCTCCTCTGATATCTGTATAGACTTTGGACAAACCTCTTTAGCTTCTAAAATTGAATTATGCGGAAAACTTACTTTAGCTGCTTTAAGCATACCTTTGCTATTATCAATAATTGAAACTATAAATAAAATAATATGAAGCGTGGATGTTATGAAAAGAATTGCAACAGTGTTTCTTTTGTTTTTTGTATTCTCTTATACGTTTAGTGTCTCTGCAGATACTCCGCAAGATATATATGACGAAATATATGACAAAAGTGAAATCTCACAGCTACAAGATGGTTTGAGTGATGAGATTACTAAAATTATTTCAGAGCTTGGTATTGACTTAAAATCATTTACATCTTTTTTGGATATGCAGCCCCAAAGTTTATGGAGTGTTATCATCGATATGCTCGGCAGAAACATAACAACGCCGCTTACTGTATTTTCATTGGCCTTGGCGGTAATACTTATATGCTCGACGCTTGGTGGAATGTGGCCAAATCCGATTGAAACTAACCAGTCGTTTACATATATTTGTCTTTTGTCGTTAAGCTCTGTCGTGCTTATACCAATGACGTCTACGGTTGATAATTGCATTTCAGGTATTAAATCAGTCAGTGGATTTATGTTGACCTTCGTTCCTGTGTATGCCGGTTTGATGTTAAGCTCAGGTCAAGTTACTTCTGCTGCAGTTTATCAATCAATTATGCTTGGAATAAGTGAGCTGATTTCACAGGTTGCAGGATTTATAATAGCACCTACTATAAGTATATTTATTTGTATAGGAATGGCGTCGGCAATTGCAGGTATAGATGGTACATATAAATTAGCCATGACTATAAAGAATGTTGCGAATTGGATTTTAGGTTTTTTTATGACATTGTTTACTGGTTTTTTAAGTGTGCAAAGTGTAATAGGTAAATCTGCCGATAATTTAACTATAAAAACAACAAGATTTTTTGTGGGCAGTACAGTGCCTGTGGTTGGTGGTTATTTGAGCGAAGCCCTCACCACAGTTGTTGCAGGGCTTGGTATTTTGCGATCAACTGCGGCGGCTTGGTGTGTATTGGTGCTGGCTTTAATGGTATTGCCCCTTATCATTGAGCTTTTCTTATGGCGGATATCATTAAACCTATTATCTGCAGTATCTGAAATATTTGTTTTACCTGAAGCGTCGAAGTTATTTCAGGTGTGCTCAGTAGCATTAGGTTTTTTGGTTGCGATAATTCTATCTGTGTCGGTGATGTTTATATTGTCACTGGTTATTTTAAAAGGAGGAGCATAATTTATGCAGGATATAAAAAGCATCGTAATAGGAATTTCCGTATCCTTGCTGCTTATTGGTTTTTTTCTTAAGCTATCACCTCGGGGAAAGATGTCCAAAGGAATTCGGCATTTGTTAAGTATGGTAGTATTGCTTATAATAATCGCACCTTTAAGCGGAGGGTATGAACTCGATTTAAACGATCTTGGATCAGATAATTCTGAAGTTGTTAGTTATTCAGAAAACGACTATGAAGACAGGGTCGTGTCAAACGTCGTGGTGCTGATGCAACGGGATGTAGAGGAATATTTAAACAATGAAAAATTCGGCTTTTATTCAGTGGATATCTCAACTTTACATACCGATAAAGGAACTGAGTTAAATGAAATAATAATCCACATAAAGAGCGGTTTTTCTCCGGAAAATATAGAAAAATCGGTGAGTCGTAAATTTGGATTACCGACGAAAGTTGTGATTGGAACGGAGTGATGACTTGTGGATTTTAAAGAATTATTCAATCGAAAAAACTCAATTAAATTTGTGGTGGTATTGGGTTTAATGGGAATTGCTCTAATTGGTTTATCGGATTTTTTCGACTCAAACAGTAAGGATACGTCAAATGTTGAGCCCTCAGAATTTATGAATGATAATGATTATTGTACCAATCTTGAAATTGAAGCAGAAGAATTGATAAAAAGTATTACGGGAGACAAAAATGTTAAGGTAGTTATCACGCTTGAAAGCGGTATAGAGTATCTCTATGCAAGTGATAAGAATATAAACACTGATTCCAAGAAAAATATTTCCGGAGAAGATATATTAAATGATGAAATTAGTGATAAAACAGAAGAATCGTTCATAATTATTAAAACGAGCGAAGGCGAACAGCCGTTGTTAATTTCGGCGCTATCTCCTAAGATCAGAGGAGCGGCGGTCGTATGCGATAGTGGCAGTGTTCAGCAGATTG
>JAZNQM010000023.1:0-3003 GCA_045590175.1 Acutalibacteraceae bacterium
TGTGGTCAATACAGGGGTCAACAACCAAGCCGTTGTAGTCGGGGCGGATACCCAAGATAAACTGAGAAATAGCTACAAAGTTCCAAGCAGCAGTACCGGTTAAGAAGGAGTTCTTTGCTTCACCGGGCTTCTTAGCATAGGCAGGCTTACCGCCAACCATCTGAGCATATACATAAGGCTCAAGTCTGTGTACTTCACTGAATTCCTCAACGTAACCGGGAGCAATTCTCTTGTACATTTCAAAAGCGTTGTCACCACGGCGAGCAATGGTTTCTGCACACATAAGCCAGGGGTTGTTATGACAGAACACACCGCCGTTTTCCTTGTATCCGGGGATGAAGGAACCGATTTCACCGATTTCATGGTTATAGGTGCTGTAAGGAGGATCAAGAACAACGAAGCCGTAAGGAGTAGCAAGGTGCTTCCAGCAGCTGTCGAGGGATTTAATGTTCATGCCCTCGTCCTTACCGATTTCAGCCATAGAGCACCAGCCCTGAGATTCGATAAAGATTTTACCGTCTTCACAGGTCTTGGAGCCGATGGGTCTTGAGAAATGGTCATAAGCACGGAGGAACCATTCGCCGTCCCAGCCGTCCTTCATAACAGCCTTTTCCATAGCTTCAATGTGACCCTTGGCAGCTGCAGCCTCTTCGGTCTTGCCGAGGAGCTCACAAATCTTAACGAAGTCACGGCCATAGTATACGAACTGACCTGCAATCATAAGGCTTTCTGCAGTCTTACAGTCGGTCTTTTCGGTTCTCTGGAAGCTTTCACCTACTGTATTGGACATACAGTTAAGATTAAGACAGTCGTTCCAGTCAGCACGACCGATAAGAGGAAGATCGTGAGGACCCTTGTTGTTTACAACGTGGTAGAAGGAACGCTTAAGATGGTCGAACATAGTGTCAGCGAGTTCGTCCTTATTCTCGTAAGGAACCATTTCGTCGAGTACACCAAGGTCGCCGGTTTCCTTGATATAAGCTGCAACAGAAGCAACGAGCCACATCGGGTCGTCACCGAAGTTACCACCGATTTCGTCGTTACCTTTCTTAGTAAGGGGCTGATACTGATGGTATGCACCGCCGTCTACAAGCTGAGTAGCAGCAAGATCGATAACTCTCTGACGAGCACGCTCGGGAGCCAAGTGAACAAAACCAAGAACATCCTGGTTACTGTCACGGAAGCCCATTCCACGGCCGATGCCACTTTCAAAATATGAAGCACTTCTGGACATATTAAAGGTGATCATTGTCTGATACTGATTCCAGATATTAACAGTTCTGTCAAGCTTTTCGTCATCACTCTTGATGGTATAGATGCTGAGAAGCTCGTCCCAGTATGCCTTGAGCTCAGCCAAAGCCTTGTCAGCTTTTTCGGCAGTATTGAACTGTTCCATCATAGGATATGCGTTTTCCTTATTGATTACGTTAAGTGCAGTCCACTTCTTGTCCTGGTCGTTTTCAACGTAGCCGAGAATGAATACGTATTCCTTGGTTTCACCGGGGGCGAGTTCAACATTAAGGCAATGAGAACCGATGGGAGCCCAACCAACTGCAATAGAATTGGTAGGTTCGGTTTCGCATACAGTTACGGGATGATCAAAGCCATTGTAAATGCCGAGGAAATCCTCGCGGTCGGTATCAAAGCCGCAGATATCTGCATTTACGCTATAGAACGAGAAGTGATTTCTACGCTCACGGTACTCAGTCTTGTGGTAAACAACGTTACCCTCAACCTCAACCTCTCCGACAGAGAGGTTTCTCTGGAAGTTGGTCTGGTCGTCAAGACCGTCCCACAGAGCAAACTCGATGAAGGAATGGAGCTTTAATTCTTTTTTTGCATTTGTGTTGTTGGTAAGGGCAACCTTCTGAACCTCACCTGCATAGTCAAGGGGAACAAAGAAGGTGCACTCGGCAGTAACGCCGTCCTTCTCACCGTGAACAACGGTGTAGCCCATACCGTGACGGCACTCGTACTTATCAAGAGGAGTACGCATAGGTCTGAAGCCGGGGCTCCAAACGGTGTCGCCATCCTTTATGTAGAAATATCTGCCGCCGTCATCCATAGGAACGTTATTGTAGCGGAATCTGGTAATTCTGCGGAGTCTTGCATCTTTATAGAAGCTATAGCCACCACAGGTATTGGAAATCATCGAAAAGAATGATTCATTACCAAGATAGTTGATCCAAGGATAGGGTGTGTTAGGGGTTTCAATAACATACTCTTTCCTCGCGTCGTCAAAATGACCGAATTTCATTTTTGATTACCTCCAAAGCGGTGGATATGTTCCACCTATATTCCAATATATAATATCATATGATTTGTAAAAAGACAATAGTTTTCTCGTTATTTTTGCATATTTTTAATAAATTTAGTCAATTCTGTTTTTCGAACAACAAAATATTACGTGAGGTTGCAAATCAAATGGAAATTATATCTATGAATTTAAACGGCGAAACCTTAAAAACCGAGGAAATCAACAAATTGATTTTGAATAATAAGACCTGCACAGACATCCTTTCGCAGGTGTTGGATTCGGTAAGCGAAAATGATGAGTGATAACAGAATCACGGCTTTATATATACGTGTTTCCACAGATGCACAGGCGGAGGAAGGCTATTCAATAGAGGCTCAGCAGGAAATGTTGGAGGGCTATTGTAAATCAAAGCAAATTGAAAATTATGAATTTTACATTGACGGCGGTTTTAGCGGAAGCAATATAGATCGACCCGAAATCACAAGGCTTATTGAAAATATCAAGCAAAAGAAAATTCGTGCTGTCGTTGTGTATAAATTGGATAGACTATCGAGAAGTCAGAAGGATACTCTGTTTTTGATAGAGGATGTGCTGAATCCAAACGGAACTGAATTTGTATCTCTAAACGAAAATCTCGACACCTCCACCTCCATCGGCAGAGCGATGCTTGGAATTATGTCTGCGTTTGCACAGCTTGAAAGAGAAACCATAAGAGAAAGAACTCGTATGGGTATGAAAAAGCGGGA
>JAZNQM010000024.1:0-8798 GCA_045590175.1 Acutalibacteraceae bacterium
AGGTAGCTGCCTTAGCTTTGAGTTCAACAGCAGTGTGTGCCTTCTTGGCTACGGTTTTCTGAGCAGTGATAATGGTGTCACATACTGAACACTTGGAGCCCTTGGTAAGACCTGTCTTTGTGCAGGTAGCTGCCTTAGCCTTGAGTTCAACTGCTGTGTGTGCTTTCTTAGCGATAGTCTTCTGAGCAGTGACAGTAGCACCACATACGGAACATACAACACCATCAGTGAGACCTGCTTTAGTACAGGTTGCAGCATAGCCCTTAACGGTCTTTTTAGTATGACCTGTTGCGGGGATTTCCTTGGTGTAGCTGTCGCCACAAATACAAGAGAAGGTTTCAACGCCCTTTTCAGTACAGGTAGGCTTCTTTGTTACGGTGCTTGTGTGAGAACAAACGTGAGCCTCTTTGGAATAGGTAAAGCTTCTTGAAACAGCAACATCGTTTTCGTGGTTATTGCCTTCGCCGCCATCGTTTGTTGCAACATCAGCAACGATAATTTCAACGGCTACTTCACCGGCTTCTGCAGCTTCTGTGGGCTGAATGGTGAGGGTAGCGATTTCATATTTGCCATCAACGGGAGTGGCAACGGTTTCGAGGTAATCGAATTCGCCCGCACCAACTTCCATTATGTAGATAATGGAACCTTCTTGCTGGTAGAATTCCCAACCTTCAACAGAGCCTGCAGCAGCTACTACGGGGAATTCGTCGGGAGTCTCAACAGAGAACTGAATACCGGAAATGTTTTCCAAGCCCTCGGGAATATTGAAAAGAACCTTGATATCCTTGTTCAAAGCACCAACCGTGCCCGAAACAGATATAGCGTTCTTAACATCGACCTCTGCAGCAGAAGCAGGTACAACGAATACCGATGCTGCTAAGCAAAGAGCAAGGAAAAGAGAAGCGATTTTCTTTAAACTTTTCATCATTATTTCCTCCTGGATAAAAGTTTTATTAGACACCTTAATTCTAACCGATATAAGAGGTTTTGTCAATAAAAATATTATGTAAATATCGCCAAAATTTAATTTTACGTTACTGTATTTTAAGTCGTTTGTGATTTTATACATTTTTTTAATCTTTTTATACAACTTTGTTATTTTATAAACGAAGTTTAGCACAATGTTCGAATAGCAATGGGGATTTTTTTATAATATTTATGCAGATTTAACCTATAATTAATTTGCCAATTATGGTAAAATAATGTAAAATAATTGACTATGAGGTGTTTTTATGGGAATTAAAGGATTCTTGAAGAGAAAAGACATCGTCATTTCTCCTAAGCTCTACTTCGTGGATGCTATGAGCGGTATGGCTTTGGGATTGTTCTCCTCGCTACTCATCGGTACCATTTTCGGCACGGTTGCCAATCTTCTTAATTGGGAATGGCTTTCGGGAATTGCAGGTTACCTCGGTGCGAAAAGCTTCGTTGTAGGTGCCGCGATAGCGGCAGGTATGGCAAAGCCCCTTAAGGCTCCGCCCCTTGTTACATACAGTGCATTGGTTGTGGGTGCTATAGGCAACGACTTGGGCGGTCCTGCTTGTGCCTTTATCGCCGCTCTTATTGCTATAGAACTTGGCAAAGTTGTTTCTAAAGAAACCCCCGTTGATATAATCGTTACCCCCACCGTTACAATTCTGGGCGGCGGCGCAGTGGCTACTCTTGTCGGTCCTTGGGTTTCTGCTCTTATGAGTGCTCTCGGAAACTTTATTATGTGGGCGACCGAGTGTCAGCCCTTCCTGATGGGAATTCTTGTTTCGGTTGTGGTAGGCATTGTGCTGACCCTTCCCATAAGCTCTGCTGCTCTTTGTGCAATGATAGGTCTCGGCGGTATCGCGGCGGGTGCCGCAACGGCGGGCTGCTGCGCTCAGATGATAGGCTTTGCCTTTATGAGCTACCGTGAAAACAAAATGGGAGGTCTTGTGGCACAGGGTCTCGGTACCTCTATGCTGCAGATGGGCAACATCGTGAAAAATCCTTGGGTCTGGGTTCCTCCAACCCTTGCCGCCGCTATAACAGGTCCTCTTGCAACCTGTATATGGAAGCTTCAGATTGATTCCTCTCAGGCTGTCAGTGCGGGTATGGGCACCTGCGGACTGGTAGGTCCTATAGGCATCATATCCAGTATGGAATCAACACCGAATATGTGGATAGGGCTCGTGCTTGTCTGCTTTGTTATCCCCGCAATTCTGTCGGTTGTTTTCTGCGAAATTATGCGAAAAATAGGTCTTATCAAAAACGGCGATTTGAAATTGGAGCTGTAAAAACAATTTATATTAAGGCGATCGGGTGAATGTGCCTGATTGCCTTTTTGTTTTAATGTTACGATAAATGTAATTTTTTGGCAGAAAAACCACATTCAAAGGGTTGAAAACCAAAAATCAATATGGTATTATTACTATATATGAATAATATAAAGAAAGTGGCGGTGTTCTACTTTGAAAAGAAAAGGTACGTTTAATGTAGTCAAAGATGGCGACGGCTTCGTAGCCGTGGCAACAGGGGAATACAAGCAGGAGTTCGGCGGAATGATAAAGCTGAACGAAACAGGTCTGCTTTTGTGGAAGTGTCTGGGGGATGACGTAACCCTTGACGACCTCGCTACCGCTATTTGCGATGAGTATGCAATTTCCCGTGAGGTTGCTCTCACCGATGCTGAGGCCTTTGTAAACGGTCTCAAAGAGGCAGGATTCATTGAGGACTAATCCTGTTTTGCAATAATTATACCGAAAGGATAGAAGATCAATGGCTATTGTAAGACCCTTTAAGGGTATGCGTTTTAGTGAAAAAGCGGGTGATATCGGGGAGGTTTGTTGCCCTCCTTACGACATCATAAGCGAAACAGAGCGTAAGGCATTTTTGAAAAAGAACGAAAACAATATAATTCGTCTGGAGCTCCCCAAGGATAAAGGTAACCCTTATAAAAAGGCAAAGGCAACACTGGACGAATGGCTGGAAAACGGCACCTTGGAATTCGATGAGGAGCCTTGTATGTATATATACGAGGAACGTTTCACCGTTGGTGAAAAGGAATATAGCTTCAAGGGTCTAATAGGCAAGGTTTTCCTTTGCGACTTCGACCGTGGCATAATCCTGCCTCACGAAAACACCCTTTCCAAAGCCAAAGAGGATCGCTTCAATTTGATGAAGGCGACTGCTTGCAATTTCAGTCAGGTTTATTCTCTCTACCACGACCCTGTCGGAAAAATCGACAAATCCATCGCCAAACTTTCCAACCGCGAGCCTGATAAGAGCTTTACGGATAAAGACGGCGTGACCCATAATATGTGGATAGTTCCCCGTTGCACTGAGGTTGATAAAATTTCTGCCAATATGGCGGGCAAAAAGCTCTACATTGCCGACGGACACCATCGCTACGAAACCGCTTTGAAATATAAAAACTATCTGAGAGAAGAGGGCATTGTTCCCGAGGATTGCGAGCACGAATCAGACTATATAATGATGATGATTGTAAATATGCAGTCTCCCGGTCTGGTAGTTTTCCCCACCCACAGAATAATCCACAGCCTCAAGAAGTTTAGCATAACCAAAACAGTTGAGGCTTGTCAGCAGTACTTTACCGTTTCCACAACCAAATCCCGCGATACTGCTAATACTAAGCTTAAGGCCATGTATGCGGCAGGGGACAAGGGTTTCCTTATGTATGCAGGTAAAAAGTACTACGTTATGAAGCTTAACGACCTGAGCACTATGAAAGAGTTCATGCCCGACGTTTCGGATGCCTCACGTAATCTTGATGTCAGCATTCTGCACAAGCTTGTGCTTGAAAGAATAATGGGCATAGATGCCGAGAATATGGCAAACGGTGTAAACCTTATCTACACAAGAGAGCAGGACGAAGCCACAGCAGCAGTAGATGCAGGCGAGGCTAACTGTTGCTTTATTCTTAACCCCACAAGGGTTGAGGAAATCGGAGAGGTGGCTCTGGCAGGAGAAAAAATGCCCCAGAAGTCAACCTATTTCTATCCTAAGCTCACAACAGGTTTTGTTATGAATAAGCTTGACCGTCCTGTTGAAAGACCCAGAACGGAAGAGGACGAAAAGGCTGAATACGTTGAGCCCGAAGCCGAATTTATGGATATGCCTTAACTTCAAAAGCAACGCGATACAATGGGTGCCGCGTTGCTTTTTGTGCTTTATGAAGGAGAAATTAAGGAGAGAAGGATATGCAGAAGTTCTTTGAATGCGAAGCCGAAGATACGATTGAAAAGCTCAATGCCCTCAAAGAGGAGGGTTGCTTTTGTTTTAACGTTATAACCGACAGTCACGTCAGTCCCACCAATCCTCAATGGATAGCTCGCCAATGGCACACCTTCGAGAATGTCAAAGCGGTAAACGAGGGAGCAAAGGTGGATGCAATATTCCATCTCGGCGACCTTTTCGGCTGTGTTGACGGTATTAACGAGGGCTTTGCCGTGAAATACTGGGATGAGGAAAATGTTAAGGAATGGTTCGGCATCTTTAAGCGAGAGCTTACCGCCGCTAACCCCAATGCCTTTTTTGTGGCAGGAAACCACGATAATCTTAAGGCAGGGGAGCCTACCCGACAAAGCTGGTACAGGGAAATGGTGGAGCCGGTAAAAGATAAGCTCAGCGGTTACAGAGAAGGGGAGATGTATTTTTACGTTGATTTCCCCGAAAGCTCGGTGCGTGCTATCTGCCTTATGAGTAACTTCCGCGATGGTGAAAAGGGGGAGCATAAGAACTATGGCATTTATCCCGAGCAGGTAGAGTGGCTTGTGAATGATGCTCTTAAAGTTCCAAACGGCTGGAGCATACTTCTCTTTTCCCATATTTACCCCGCCAATATAGGAGTTGACTCGGCAACCCAGGATAACACCGAGGAATTTGCAGAGCTTCTCAAAGCCTTCCAAAACAAAGAGAAGTTCGAATCCGAGGTTTTCAGCGGAGATTTCAGAGGGTATAGCGACGCTAAAATTGTGGCAATGTTTGTAGGTCACGGACACGTGGATTGGTTGCGCGCTCCAAAAGAACTACCCTTCTGGACCATAGAAACAGGCTCTAATCACGTACACGAGCCCACCCCCGACAACTGGAGAATGCCCAACGATGCGGTGGTACCTCGTCGGGAATACGGCACCGTCACCGAGGACCTTTGGGACACGGTTGTGTATAACCCCAAGAAGAAAACCATTGACATCATTCGCTTCGGAAGCGGCGAGGACAGGCACATAGATTTATAGAAAAAGAAGGTTTAATATGAAAAAGAAACTCAGCGGCCGTTTTTGGCTGGCACTTACCGTCTTTAGTCTGATGGGGCAGGTGGCTTGGGTGGTAGAAAATATGTATTTCAACGTATTTATCTACAAGATGTTCAATGCTTCTGCCGCAGATATTTCCGCAATGGTAACTGCCTCTGCCGTTACCGCCACATTAACCACGATTTTTATGGGGGCACTGTCGGATAAAATCGGAAAGCGTAAGATGTTTATATGTAGCGGCTACATATTGTGGGGCATTTCTATATTTTCCTTTGTGCTTCTCAAGGAGGATATTGTAAGCAGCACCTTCGCCTTTGCAGGTTCTGCTGCTGCCACCTGTATCAGTCTCACTATAATCTTGGATTGTATAATGACCTTTTTCGGTTCCACCGCTAATGACGCGGCATTCAATGCCTGGTTGACCGACTCCGTTGACGGGGATAATCGTGGTGCCGCAGAGGGTATCAACGCTATGATGCCTCTTGTCAGCATCCTTGTGGTGTTCGGCGGATTTATGTTTTTTGACCTCGATAAGGCCGGCTCCTGGTCGCTTATCTACACCATCATAGGTATATTGGTAACGATTGTGGGCGTTCTCGGCTTCTTTATAATAGACGAACCTAAAACAGAAAAAGCCGAGGGGTCCTATTTTGCCGGGATAATCTATGGGTTTCTTCCCAAGACCGTCTCACAAAACAGGCGGCTTTACTTATCCTTGCTGGCTTTTATCATTTTTAATATATCAATACAGATATTTATGCCCTACCTCATTATCTACTACGAGGTATCCTTGGGTATGAAGGATTACGTGCTGGTAATGGCTCCCGCAATTATTGTAGCATCGGTTGTAACTGCACTCTGGGGCAAGGTGTATGATAAGAGGGGATACTTCTTTTCCGGTATCATTGCCCTCGCAGGCTTGCTGATAGGATATGTAATACTTTTCCTGACCCGCAGCACACTGCCTGTGTTTATCGGCTCTCTCTTAATGATGAGCGGATACCTTTGCGGAATGGCGGTATTCGGCGCTCGCATCCGCGATAACATTCCAAAGGGTATGGCAGGTAGATTCCAAGGAGTCAGAATATGCTCTCAGGTTCTCGTACCGGGTGTGGTAGGACCTATGATAGGCAAAAAGATATTGGAAAACGCCGAGACTATAATCGGTAACGACGGCACCGCCGCATTTGTTCCCAATGCAAATATTTTTCTCGGAGCAGCCATTGTCGCGGTATTAGCACTGCCTTTTCTTTTCAAATACAAAAAAACCGCAACCAAATTATAAGGTATAAAAAAACAGTCTCTGAAATTTTCAGAGGCTGTTTTTGTTGAGCCGAGGAGATTTGCCCCGAGGGAATGAATTCCACTTGGCACGCCGGCACCATAACAGTCCACCGAACTGTTATTCTTGCTTCACTTTTACACTGTTAGATTCTATTGTTACATAATAAAACCATAAAAAGCAAAACACCCATCTTTCGATGAGTGTTTACTTTGTGGTGACCCGGACGAGAATCGAACTCGTGTTACCGCCGTGAAAGGGCGGTGTCTTAACCGCTTGACCACCGGGCCGGATTTGGTAGCGGCAACTGGATTTGAACCAGTGACACCACGGGTATGAACCGTGTGCTCTAGCCAGCTGAGCTATGCCGCCATATCCCGCACCGCGTTTGAAGTGCATAAACGATTATAACAACAAAGGAGAGGCTTGTCAAGTCTTTTTTTTAAAAAAATTAATATTTTTGGAAACCCGCCAAACCTCTCTTATTATTTCCCTTACTTATTGAAGTTTATTCATTATTCCGCAGTAGATGGGAAGCCCGGTTTCATTGTGGAATATGAAGTATATAAAGGAAGAATCGAATCTTACATAAGCTTCACATTCCTCAAATGCTTTATCCGAAACCTTTTTGCCACTCTTTCCCTCGGGACAGCAGCCTGTAACGGAAAAGCCTATGTCACCCGCTGCTACAATTCTGTTAAGGTGCAGGTTGTAGCTGTTTGGAGCCATACGGTTTAAAGAGGCTCCAACCTGAAAGGCAGATGTGATGCCCATAGACTGCAAGGGCTTATTGATATTAATTGTGGTTGGCATATTAACGCTGTTGGCATATTGAGGAAGAACCACAGTAACATTCTTTTCTTCAGCGTTTTTCAAAAGGTTGAGAATCCCTTCACCGTTCGCCAAATCCCGTGCAATATCTACGACTCCGTAGTAATTCATTTCGTCCTCTTTCGGAAGAAGCCCCACGAAGCTGTATCCACCCTTCAACTCCTTGACAGCACCTATGTAGGAGGCACCGCTGATGTACCTATTTTCTACCGACTGGAAGAAACTGCACTCCTGCTCGCTGATACTTCCTGCGAACAGTCCTGTGGATATTTGCTCGGAGGAGGCGGGAGTTTCCCATTCGCCAATGAAGGAGGCTCCCGAAATTATGTTCATGAAATCATTGTTGCTAAACTGCATCGAGGAGAAGGTGTTGCTTTTGGTTGCATCTAAAATACTTTCGTTGGACAAATCCTCAATAACATCTAAAGAGAAGTCCTCCCTCATAACATTGAGTCCGTAGAACCTGGCGTTTTCTTTCAGAAAATTCTTGCGGATGCCGAAGGGATTGAGGCTGTTGAGCCAAACTGTGGTGGAACTGCCTAAACCCTGACCGTCTCTTAAGGCGGATTTGGTTTCTAAAGAGGATAATGCTCTGCCTGCAGCTTCAGCCTTCATACCCAACGCAGCTTCTAATTCTTCGGCGGTTTTTCCGTCAGAAGCGGCGGCAAGAAATGCGGTGGCATTCATAATATTTGAGGGAGCAAAGCCTACGTTCTCTTTGCTTTTTGCTGAGAAATTGATTAATTCATAGCAAAAATCGGCATACTTTTGTTTGAAATTGTCATCAATTTTCCCGCTTGTTATTCGCTTGGTTTTGATTCCGTCCATAAGGTCGCCCTTACCTGTAACAACCTTGTTACCGTTCATAGTGGATGCGAATATGATAACCGCAATCAATACGAAGGCGATAACCGATATAACTATAGCGCCTACGGTTTTCTCACTTTTCATAATACTTCTCCTTAATATTAACATATTACAATATAAATACATATTACCATACCCCGCACCATATTTCAAACTATTATTAAAAAATAGTTGAAATTTCGTTTTTGAGTGATATAATAATCAGTGTAGAAACCGTTGGGACGTTGACCGCGGTTGGCTATAAAAAACATAATGTATGGGGTATTAGCTCAGTTGGTAGAGCGTTGGCTTCGCAAGTCAAAGGTCGTCGGTTCGATCCGGATATGCTCCACCAAAAAATTAAGGACTTCGTAGGAAGTCCTTAATTTTTTTATCCAAGCCGACAGGCTTGGTATATCATCACGCGTCAGCGTGTATATCATCAACAACGGCAAACCGTTGTTGTATCTCATCACACCTTTAGGTGTGTATCAAAAAAACTGTCGGCTTGATGATATGCAATTCCTACGGAATTGATGCAATAAGGGCGAAGCCCGTCATTCCCCGAAGGGATATACAAAACTTCGTTTTGATGA
>JAZNQM010000025.1:0-32264 GCA_045590175.1 Acutalibacteraceae bacterium
TGCCAAGGCGGTTAACTTCGGCATTGTCTACGGAATAGGTGCCTTCTCCCTCTCAAAGGATATCGGGGTCACAAGAAAGGAAGCCGACGCTTATATCAAGGGCTATCTCAACACCTACAGCGGTGTTGCCGATTTTATGGAAAGAACCATCGAGGAGGCAAGGGCAGAGGGCTTTGTTTCCACCCTTTACGGCCGTCGCCGTTATATGCCCGAGCTTACCGCCACCAACGGTATGATTCGTGCCGCAGGGGAGAGAATTGCCCGAAATATGCCCATTCAGGGTACCGCGGCTGATATCATCAAAATCGCGATGATAAGGGTTTATAACCGTCTGAAGGCAGAAATCCCCACAGCCCGACTTATAATGCAGATACACGACGAGCTTATCGTTGAGGCACCCGAATCCGAGACCGAGAAAGCGGCGGAAATTCTCCGCGAGGAGATGCAGAATGCCGCCGAGCTCAGCGTTCCTCTGGTTGCCGACACGGGAAAGGGCAGGACCTGGTACGATGCAAAAGGATAAGGTTTTAATCCGCGAGGGTCACCCCGCCGATGCCGGAGGGATTGCCGAAATCGAAGCCCTTTGCTTTGCCCATCCCTGGAGCGAAGCTGACCTGCTGGGCGGCTTCGATAATTGCACCCGCTATGTTGTGGCAGAGATGGACGGTGAAATCCTCGGCTACTGCGGAATTCAGATGGTAGGCGGTGAGGGCTACATCACCAACGTTGCCGTGAAGCCCCAACACCGAAAACAGGGAATCGGGATAAAAATTTTGGAATTCCTGTTAAATTTTTCCCGGACTGAGGGTTTGGAATTTGTGACCTTAGAGGTGCGGGAAAGCAATCTGCCCGCCATAAATCTATATAAAAAAATGGGCTTTGGAGAAGTGGGAAAGCGTCCGAATTTCTATCGCGACCCCAAGGAAGATGCCCTGCTTTTAACCCGATTTTTCAATCGATAAGAGGTAAAAAATATGTATATTTTAGCAATAGAATCCTCCTGCGACGAAACCTCTGCCGCCGTCTGCTGCGGTCGTGAGGTGAAGTCCTGCGTTGTGGCAACCCAGATTGCCGAGCACGCTTTATACGGAGGTGTTGTTCCCGAAATCGCCTCCCGCCGCCACCTTGAAGCTATATCCGCGGTGGTTGATAAGGCGGTATGTGATGCGGGAATAACCTACAAAGATATTGATGCCGTTGCCGTCACCTTTGCACCCGGGCTTATCGGTGCTTTGCTTGTGGGGGTCAACTTCGCAAAGGGGCTGGCAAAAAGCCTTAATGTTCCGCTGATTCCCGTTCATCACCTGAGAAGCCACGTGGCGGCAAGCTACATCACCCATAAGGAATTAGAACCGCCCTTTTTGTGCCTGCTGGTGTCGGGAGGCAACAGCCATATAATCAACGTGACCGATTATTGCAGGTTTGAGGTTATCGGCAGAACCCGTGACGATGCAGCAGGGGAGTGCTTCGATAAAACCGCCCGTGCGTTAGGTCTGCCATATCCCGGCGGTGTGAAGTTAGACGAGCTGGCAGAAAGCGGCAATAAGGATACTTATAAACTCCCTTGGCCTAAGGTTGAGGGCTGTCCCTACGACTTCAGCTTTTCGGGACTCAAGACCGCCGTTGTGAATTTAGTGCATAACGCAAAGCAAAAAGGGGAGGAAATCTCCGCCCCCGACCTTGCCGCCGCTGTGAGGGCGAGGGTCTGCGATATTGCGATACATAACACAATGCAGGTGGCTTCGGAGCAGAGGGCTTCAAAAATCGTTCTGGCAGGCGGTGTCTCGGCAAACCGCGAGCTTCGTCGCAGAATGGAAGAGGAATGTAAATCCCGCGGCTACGAGCTGTTTGTTCCCGAGCTTCGCTATTGCGGTGACAATGCCGCAATGGTGGGTGTGCAGGCTTACTATGAATATAAGAGCGGCAACCTTTCGGATATGTCCCTTAATGCCACCGCCACCCTGCCGATAGATTATATTTAATGTGCTTTGTACATTAGTGGCAATTCATTAATTAATAGGATAAACGGCAAAAAGGAGATATAAATGAAAATACTATTTTTAGGCGACTCCATAACCGATGCAGGTCGTTCCCGCAACGAGCAGCGTCTGCTGATGGGTCAGGGCTATCCCGTTATCTGTGCGGGAAAGCTGGGGGCAGAATACCCCGATAAATTTCAGTTTGTAAATACAGGTGTCAGCGGCAACCGTATAACCGACGTTTATGCCCGAATCAAGGTGGATTGCTGGAACCACAACCCCGATATAATCAGCCTGCTTGTGGGCATTAACGACGTGGGTCACGAGGTCAACCGCGGTGACGGTGTGGAAAATGACCGCTTCGAGAATGTCTACCGTATGCTGTTGGAGGATACCATTGCTCGCTTTCCAAATATAAAGATTATACTGATGGAGCCCTTTTGCCTGGCTGTGCCTCACCGCCCCGACGATTGGGTTGCCTTCCGCCGCGGTGCCGAGGAAAAGAGCGGAATCATAAAGAAGTTAGCCGAGGAGTTCGGCTGTGTCTTTGTACCTCTGCAGGAGAAGTTCGACAAGGCTTGCCTCCGTGCTCCCGCCACCCACTGGATAGGGGACGGCGTTCACCCCACCCCCGCAGGCAACTGGCTCATCGCCGAGGAATGGCTGAAGGCCTTTGAAACCCTGCAACGTTAATATAGAACAGCTCGGTGTTTTGCCGAGCTTTTTTATTGCAATAGGGCGGTGTATTATGATATAATTAATTTGCAAACAGAGAGAAATCTTATGTTTACGAATTAAATTTTAAGGAGTGAAAACCTATGAAAAAAGTTGTATCAGTTTTATTAACCCTTTGTCTTTGCTTTTCGGCGTTGCCCTTTACAGTAACGGCAAGCACCGAAAGACACGGACCGGTCTACTACAAGCTAACAGACGATACTGCTGTTTTGACCTCTGCCAATAAGACGATAAGTGCAAATCAGGGATACGAGATTTTCATAATACCCTCGCAGGTCTTTTGGGAGTATACCGTTGTGGAAATTGCCGACAATGCCTTTTCTAAGTTTCCCACTCTGGAGAGCATAACCATCGCCGAAACAGTTACCAAGGTAGGTAAAAATGCCTTTGGGAAGTGTTCCAAGCTTGAAACGGTGGTTGTATTCAACCCCGACTGTGAGTTTGTGGAAAACAGCGGTTTCAATTCCAATCAAACAATTTACGGCTTTAAAGGCTCCACAGCCGAAGCTTTGGCAAAGGACATTGGTGCTAAGTTTGTAAACGTAAAGAAGGTTCACAATCATAAATACGAGGGCACCGTTTGCGAAGAACCGACCCGTTGTACCATCTGCGGAGCAAAGGGATGGGATAAGGAGCACTGCTTTTTTGAGTGCTACGGCACCTGTGTAGACTGCGGTGTTCGTTTCTATGAAGATTCCCACTTATATTTGGTCAACGTCACAAAAGCTACCTTCAAAAAGAACGGTAGGATGGATTATAACTGTGGCTGTTGTCCAGCCGTTAAGCCCTCAACCAAAATCAGACGGGTGAAGTCCGTCAAGCTTTCCTATACGAAATATGCCTATAACGGCGAGGTGAGAAAACCCGTTGTAACCGTGAAGGATTCTGCCGGCAAGAAGCTAAAGAAGGGCACCGACTACACCCTTAAATATTCCAAGGGTCGTAAGAAGGTAGGTACCTATAAAGTGACCGTAACCCTTAAGGGCAACTATGAAGGCGAAAAAGTTTTGACCTTCAAAATCACTCCGCCCAAAACAAGAATTCCAAAAATCACCGCAAAAAAGGAGAGCCTTAAGGTCAGAATTTCGAGAAAACCAAGCAATGCTGACGGCTATCAGATACAGTATTCTACCAAGAAAAGCTTTAAATCTCCCAAGAAGATAACCGTTAAGAATGCCAAAACGCCCTCTGTCACCATTAAAAACCTCAAGGCTAATAAGACCTATTTTGTTCGTGTTCGCACATATAAGACCGTAGACGGCAAGAAGTACTATTCCGCCTGGTCGAGTTATAAATCCAAGAAAACTAAATAAGGTATAAGCATTTTAAAGTTTGGCACGGCTCCCTTCTTGCGAGGGGGTCGTCGCTTTTGGCGTAAAAGGGATGAGGAGAAAAAGCAAGTTTAAAATCCTCTTGCTTCGCAACCGGTGTAAGAATATATATTCTAAAAAGGTATTGTAAAAGCCGTATTCTATATGGTATAATTTAGTAACGTCAGAAAACATATTGCTTCGATTTTCAGGAGGAGAAGGTATGAAAAAGATAGTAAAGCGGCTGCTGTCTCTGGTAGTGGCAACGGTTATGGTGTTTACGGGGCTTTCCGCAGGCTTTTCGGCAAACGCGCTGGGAACGCTTGACCCCGAAACAAACATTTATTTTGCCCCATGCGTGGGATATACCCGCGTTTGGGATACGGCATACCCCTGCGAGGGAGAGCTGATTATTCCCGAATATTACGGGGGCTTGCCGGTTACGCAAATCTGGACGGGTGCTCTCAACTATACCGACATAACAGGTGTGGTTATCCCCGATACCGTGGAATCGCTGACCAGCGGCTATAACTTTGACGGCTGTCGTGAGTTAAAATATGCGGTGATTTCCAACGGCTTGACCATCATTCCCAACAACGCTTTCTCAAATTGCGATTTGTTGGAAACGGTTGAGCTAGGATACTCGGTTGAAAAAATATATTGCAATGCCTTTATGAATTGCCCCAACCTTGAATACGTGGAGCTTCCCGAATCTATTAAAGAAATCCGCTACGGAGCATTTCACTGCGGCTTCCACACAGGTGGCGGTCTTGGCTTGCAATGTGCTTACTACCCCGGCAATATTGACAGCTGGAAGGAGGTTGTGGTAGAAGATCCGACCCTTCTGGAGAATATCCTGTATATCACCAAAATCAACAAGACAACCTCCACCTTCGGCGGCATCAGTGTTAAGGCTGACCCTCGCCCCGGAGCGGCTAAATACGTGTTCTACCGCCAGGAAAAGGTAAACGGTAAATGGACCAAGCTGACAAAAATCAAATCCACAAAATCCTCCGACTACATTGACAAAAAAGCTCAGGTGGGACACACCTATCGTTACGCTGTTAAAGCGGTGAATGGCCCCTACAAAACCCGTATGTCCACTGTAGGAAAAGAGGTTACATATTCTAAGGTTTCTTCTGTAAAGCTTTCCAAAACCGAATACACCTACAACGGCGAGGTGAGAAAACCCGTTGTGACCGTGAAGGATTCTGCCGGCAAGAAGCTTAAGAAGGGCACCGACTACACCCTTAAATATTCCAAAGGTCGTAAGAAGGTAGGTACCTATAAAGTGACCGTAACCCTTAAGGGAAAATACTCGGGCACGAAGGTTCTGACCTTCAAAATCAACCCGCAAAAAACCAAGGTTTCCAAGCTGACGGCAGCCAAAAAGAGCCTCACGGTGTCGGTTGCAAAAAAGACAAGTCAGGTCAGCGGCTATCAGATTCAGTATTCTACCTCGAAAAGCTTCAAGTCGGCAAAGACGAAAACCGTCAACAAGGCGAAAACCACCTCTGCCACTATTAAGAAGCTTAAAGCCAAAAAGACCTACTTTGTTCGTGTTCGCACCTATAAGACCGTAGACGGCAAGAAGTACTATTCCGCCTGGTCGAGTTATAAATCAAAGAGAACCAAATAAATATTAACATTGCAACTCCCCTTGAAAAGTCAAGGGGAGTTGTGGTATACTTGGATTGATCCGAGCTCGGGTTTACAGACGGGTTTGGCTTGTAATTATTTTGGAGTAGTGTAAAGCTATGAAAAGTTTAGAAACCACAATTAAAAGGGTTGCCCTGATAAATGATATGTCCTGCTTCGGCAAGTGCAGTCTGACCGTGGCGGTACCCATAATTTCTGCCTTCGGGTGCGAAACAGTACCTTTGCCTACCGCTCTGCTTTCCACCCACACGGGGGAATTCCAAGGGTATACACGACTGGATTTAACCGACGAAATGGAAAAAATAATCTCCCATTGGCAGGAAATGAAGCTGGAGTTCGACTGCATTTATACAGGCTATTTTTGTTCGGAACGGCAGATTGACCTTTGCATAGATTTTATAAAGCAGTTCAAGACCCCCGATACCCTGCTGATTGTTGACCCTGTGATGGGGGACAACGGCAGTCTGTACGATGGCTTTTCGGAAAGCTTTGCCGAAAAGATGGGGGAATTGGTGAAATATGCCGATGTTATAACCCCTAACCTTACCGAAGCGGCGATACTCAGCGGTATGTCGATGGAGGACAGCCCCGAGAAAATCGCTCTGGCTTTGCCCACCGAAAGGCTTGCCATAACCGGCGTTCGGGAGGGCGGAGAAATCGGCTACGTAGTAAAGGCAGACGGGGTGGTTTCCCGCGTTATGGAACCCATAGTCGACTGCCCGCTCCACGGCAGCGGTGACGTTTTTACTTCGGCACTCTGCGGTGAGCTTATGAACAAGCCCGACTTTTGGGAAGCGGCTCGGTGGGCGGCGAAATTCTGCGACGAATGTATCAGAGATACCGCACCTTTACAGCCCCGCCATTGGTACGGCATAATGTTCGAGGAGGCAATGAAAAGGAGGCACAAGCCTTGGTAACCTATAATGATATTAAAAACAATGAAGCGGTAAAGACCTACATCACCGCCGCTGATAAATCCTTGGCGGCATTAGGCTTTACCGAGCACAGCTTTCAGCACGTAACCCGAGTTGCCGAAACCGCAAAGTATATATTGGAGGAGTTAGGATACTCCGAGCATGAGGTTGAGCTGGCAAGGATTGCGGGATATCTGCACGATATCGGCAATCTTGTGAACCGCATTGAGCATTCCCAAAGCGGTGCTGTGATGGCATTCAGAATACTTGACAATCTGAATATGCCTCCCGAGGATATTGCCACGGTGGTAACCGCAATCGGAAACCACGACGAGGGAACGGGGATTCCCGTGGATGCCATATCGGCGGCACTGATTTTAGCAGACAAATCCGACGTCCGCAGAAACCGAGTCAGAAATACCGACGTTGCCTCCTTTGATATACACGACAGGGTGAACTATTCCGTAAAAAGCTCCCTGCTTAAAATCAACCACGACAAAACTCTTATAAAGCTTAAGCTTTCGGTTGATACAAGATACGGAAGTATTATGGATTATTTTGAGATTTTCTTAGCGCGAATGATACTTTGTCGCAAGGCTGCCGAAAAGTTAGGGCTGGAATTCAAGCTTATAATTAACGAACAGCAGTTGATATAATAAGTGACAGGACGGACACCTTCCCGATTTTGGGGATGTGTCCGTTTTTTCGGTGGAAAATCGCCACAATACACAACGGGACAAAATAATTTTTGTGTAAAAGGTGGATAAAAGGGGGAAGTTGCAAAAAATTCTTGATTATTGACAAAAAAACTGTTATAGTAAATTTGTGGGAATTTTGAAATTTTCTCACGGTACGTATTAAAGAAGCGGTTAAAAGAAAAATTGAAATAAGGAGTTAAAGGAATGCAGATTTTACAATCGGTATTAATGCTTATTTTGGGCCTTGTGTTTTTCCTCTACGGAATGACAGTAATGTCCTCGAACCTTGAGAAGCTCGCAGGCGGTAAGTTGGAGAATGCCCTGAAAAAGGCAACTGCTAACCCTCTTGTCAGCCTTCTGCTGGGTGCGGGTATCACCATTGCCATACAGTCCTCCTCTGCCACAACGGTTATGCTGGTGGGACTTGTTAACTCGGGCATTATGAAGTTTGCTCAGACCTGGTACGTTATCTTCGGTGCCAACATCGGTACAACCCTCACCGCCTGGATACTTGCTCTGTCGGGTCTTGACGGCAAGGACAACATCGTTTTAACAATGATGAAGCCCGAAAACTTCTCTCCGATTTTAGCATTAATCGGTATTCTTATGCTGATGGGCTCCAAGGTTGATAAGAAAAAGAGTATCGGTACAATCCTCATCGGCTTCGCAGTGCTGATGTACGGTATGGAATTTATGAAGGATGCGGTGGCTCCCTTAACCGAGATGGAGGGCTTCGGCGAGCTGCTGGTTAAGTTCAACAACCCCATAATCGGCGTGGTTGTGGGCGCTCTCTTTACCGCACTTATTCAAAGCTCTGCCGCTTCTGTCGGTATTTTGCAGGCACTTGCGATGAGCGGCGGAATTACATACTCAATGGCAATCCCGATTATTATGGGTCAGAACATCGGTACCTGTATCACCTCTATTATTTCTTGTATCGGCACCAATGCCAACGCCAAGCGTGTTGCGGCTATCCACCTTTCGGTCAATGCTATCGGTACTGCAGTTCTCCTCAGCATTTATGCCGCCTTTAACTCGGTGTTTGACTTTGCCTTCTCCTCAATGAATATCGACGGCTGGGGCATCTCCCTGGTGCACACCGTATTCAACGTGGCAATCACCATAATTTTAGCTCCTCTCGGCAAATTTATTCTTGCAGCAGTGGAAAAGATTATCAAGGACGACAAGAAGGAAGTCCCCGAGGACAAATACGCCTTCACTCTGGACGAGCGTCTGCTACGTTCTCCCTCTGTTGCCATTGGTGAGTGTAACAACTTCACCGTTACAATGTCCGAAATTTCCTACAAAACCCTTTCTTCCGCTATGGCTCTGCTTGACGGACCCTACAGCGAGGACACGGTGGACGAGGTTCTCAAAAACGAGGAACGTCTTGATAAATTAGAGGATAATCTCGGAAGCTATCTCGTTAAGCTTTCGGGTCAGGCACTTTCCACCCCCGACAGCCGCAAGATTTCCAAAATGCTCCACACCATCGGCGACTTCGAGCGTCTTGGTGACCACGCGGTTAATCTTATGAAAACCGCCAAGGAAATCCACAATAAGGGTGTCAGCTTCTCTAAAGAGGCAAATCGCGAGCTTGACGTATTGGAAAATGCGGTTAAGGAAATTCTCGATATCACAATGACTGCATTCAAAAGCAACGACGTAGAGCTCGCTGCAAAGGTCGAACCTCTTGAGCAGGTTATCGATGGTATTGCCGCCCAAATCAAGAACAACCACATTGAGCGTCTGCAGGCGGGCGAGTGTACCATTGAGTTAGGCTTCATTCTTTCCGATCTGCTTAACAACTACACCCGTATTTCCGACCATTGCTCCAACATAGCCGTTGCGGTTATCGAGCTTCTCCACGACTCCTTTGATACCCATAAATACCTCACGGCGGTTAAATACGGCGGCGCTGAGTTCGGTGAGGACTATAAGGAATTCAACCTTAAATACAGTCTTTAATCGAAAAGCGGAATTTACAAATTTATCCTCCCTTGCAGTCAACGAAGCTGCAGGGGAGCTTTTGCTTTTTAAAAGATAAATTTTATATACGTAAATCAAAATTTAGGTTAGAGGCACATATTGATGTACTGCTGAGCTGTATGATATACTATAATAAGATATAACCGACCCGAAAGGGCACACGATTATTGACCGAAACCACGTATTAAGCACGGTGCAATATGGTTGAAATCGGTGCAGAAGTCGGCTAAACCGAAAAATCTAATAAAATTACAAAAGCCAAAATTGTATAAAAGAAAATAAAACATACAAAAAACCCAAAAATCGGCATATTTACTAAAAAAATACTCACAATTTGTTCATTTTGCCAATATCAAAAAAGTACAAATCGTGGTAGAATGGATTGAAAAGTGTAAATTGAGGGGTTTGTACCCTTCAGCACAAATTCTGCGTGTTTTTAAGAAGCGGAAAACCTGCCTTAAAAGGCAACTTAGCCTTTGGTTTTTCTCAAGGTCAGAAATGAAAAACCAAAGAGCAGAAATACTTGATTAACGACAGAAAAGGAGAAGAAACAAATGAACAAAAAAATCACAAGAATTATCAGTCTTTTGCTTAGCTTGTTGCTTATGCTTTCGGTAGCGGGCTGTAAAGAGACTCCCACTGAGGATCCTGTGACATCCAACGACAGCACCACCTCTGCTCCCGTGGACGACGGTCAGGTTCCTGTTGACCCCGTGGAAAGTATTCCCGAGGTAAGCATGGGTGACGATTGGTATCCCGATAACAACTGGGGAACCGAATATCCAACTGTGTCCTATCCTGATGCATTCCCTAACGAAAACTGGGATAACCTGGGAGATTTTGGCGACCAGGGTGTAGTATCTGATTGGGGCGACCAAGGTATAACCTCCGATTGGGGCGACCAAGGTACAACTCCTGATTGGGGCGACCAGGGTACAACCTCTGATTGGGTAGACCAGGGTATAACCTCTGATTGGGTAGACCAGGGTACAGCCTCCGACTGGGGTGACCAGGGTACAACCTCCGACTGGGGCGACCAGGGTACAACCTCCGATTGGGGTGACCAGAGCGGAAACATAAATATAGATGATATCACCGGCTCTGATAATAATACCGGCAGCGGTGATATAAACCCCGATTTCCAGGGCACAACCGACGTTAAGGTTGAGCGTCCTTCCACCGAAGGTTTTTCTATCAGCACCGGTGTTAAGCTTGCTTACGAGGGTGAGGAAAATCTTGATGACCTTTTCCCCGACCTTGAAGGTGATACCGATATCGACATCGACGTGGACATCGACCTTGAGGATGGAGAGAATCAGTATCAGGCTCTCATTCAAAAAGCCGGCGAGGCTGTTTCGGGTAAAAACCGCGAGATAACCGTTGACAATTCCAAGGACGGAATTGTATTCACCAATTTCGACGGTCTTTCCTGTAACGTATTCCCCACTCAGAGCACTCTGTTCTCTCAGCAGAAAGAAAACACAGCCGAAGCCTTCCTTCCTATGAACGGCAAGCGCTTCAATGACGTTGCTCCCCGTTATGCACGTTCCTGGTTCCAGGTTGACTGGATTGTTACAAACGAAGCAGGGGACGACTATAAGAAGTATGCCGACGATTGGGATTCCAACCCCGACTATGTGAACTACTATAACGGAGTATACTGCTTCTCCGACGGTCAGGAAATTTCCGACGAGCTTAACTCCGCCATCGACTACTATAAGATGCTGGAGCAGGCAGGCACCGAAATTTACCTCGCCTTCGGCTGGAAGGTAGGTACCCGCGTTCAGGATTGGTTTGGTAACACCCCAACCCGTCAGGAAATTGCCGCTCCCCGCGACCTTAAGCAATATGCAAAGGCTGCCGCAGCTCTCTTTAAGTATATGAGAAACGAGGTTGGGCTCACCAACTTCAACACCCTCTCCTTCTACAATGAGCCCGACACCGCAGAAAGCTTCACCTACCAGGGCTCCTGGGACTACGTTACCGTTGGTGACAAGTGCTCCTACTGGGCAGCAATGGCAAGAGCCGCACAAAAGGAATTTGATAGCCACGACGACCTTAAGGACGTTCTCATAATGGGACCCGACTCTTCTCGTAAGATGGACCAGGTTTCCGACAATCTTGTTAACTCCTATGTCGCACAGTATGCTACCGATTGCGTTGACGCCTACACCCTCCACTTCTACGGTTATTCCCAAAAAAATCAGCGTTACTACAACAGCTTCTTTGATGAATGTGTGTTCGTACATAATTTCTATGCCGACAAGCCGGTTTACCTCACCGAGTACTACGTACATGAAAAGGATATAATAAAAACAGAAGACACAGAAGCCTCTGCCTATGCCTGGTTGGATGAGGTTGGCTGGAACGCCTCCCATGCTTCTTTCTTCATCGGTATGGCAAACACAGGTATCAACGGCGGCTTTAAGTGGGCTTACGTTGGCGGTAGACTTATCGAACCCACCAGCTTCTTTGTTGGTGAAGGCGAAACCGCTTCCTGGTATCATCCCCGCAGCGTTGACTCCATCAACAACGTTAAGTTTGCTTTCTATGAGGAATCCATGCTCAACTCCTATGTGAAGGAAGATTCCAACGTTCACCAGATTGAGTGGACAGGTGACGACATCAGAGCCGCCGCCTTCACATCCAAGAACGGTAAAGACTTCTCCTTGGTTGTTGAAGCCAACGAAAAGAGCAAGTCCAAGACCCTTGACATCAGCTTGAAGGAATCCTTAGGCGGCAAGGACGTATATCTCTATTGGTTCAACCATAAATGGGAAAAGGACGGAAACGCTATAATTCCTCCCTGTCAGGACGTTCTCAAGGGCGTAACCGACAGAATTTCCTACGATATCAACGGCGAATACGGTATTTACATATTCACCACCATTCCTCCCGTAAAGCAGGTTGCTGTCTTTGATAAGGAAGGCAACCCCGCAGCAGGTGTGGAGTGCGAAATCGGAGAAGAAATCACAATTTCCAGCCAGCTTATCGACTGCGATGCCGCCGATAAGGTTGAGTGGGAGCTTGTGGCATACGATGCAGGTCCTCTCTATGATAAGGAAGGCACCCAGCTCAAGCGTGAAAACTGCATTGAAACAGGCACCTATGCCGAAAGATGTAAGGTTACCGACAACGGCGACGGCACCGTTACCGTCAAGATCACCGATAAGGCAACCGAAAAGGACATACTCGCCCTTAAGTGTACCATTGTTGACGGGGATGAGGATATAAACAACGACCGTTACGCAATTTCCAACATCATCATTAAATAGAAAGGAGATAACCAATAATGTATAAGTTCAAAAGATATTCCAAGCGTACTCTTGCGGCAATACTTTCTTTGATGATTGTTATCTCCGCAGTTTCCACCCTTTTCACAGGGCTTTCGGCTTCGGCTCTTTCCGAATCCGACGTAACCGTATTGGACAATGCCACAGGTCTCGATGCTTCTAATTCCGTGGCAGACGGCTCCAATGTTAAAATCGGCTTCCAGAAGAAGCCCTCCACGGGTGTCAACTCTATTTATTCCAACACCCTTGGAAACCTTACCGATAACAATTTCTCCAACGAAACCCAGATTTATTGGACGGCAGCCCCCTTCTTCGACGTTAAGGAGGGTCACTCTGCTGCCGAGAAAAGCTACGATGCCATCGGCACCAAGTATATCGACGGAACCGAACGCTTCTTCCAGGCGGTTCTCCCCTTAAAGGGCAAGACTGACCTTAGCAACATCCTTCTTGTTAACCACTCGGAACCGGATCTGCAAACCTACTACTATGAGGTTTTCGCATCAACCGACGAGGCAACCCTTTTCGATGCCGACAGCTCTGTTTATAAGTACACCAACACTGCTCAGAAGCAGATTCAGAACTTCAAAATTGCAGAGGGCAAATTAACCAACATCACCTTTGTTGGCTTGAGAATTTATAACCCCTGCTACATCGACGGCACAGGCGAATGGAACAAGGCACGTGCAGAAAGTCTCAACGCAGAGATCTACTACCCCCGTTTGTTCGAATTCAATGCCTACGGCACCGTTACTGCACCTATTGAGGAAGCCTTCTCCGTTACCTCAAACGACACACAGGCTATCCCCTCCGATATAGGTAACCAGGCATTCAACGACGTTCAGGCTGATTTCTACGCCTCCAAGGATGCTACCCCCGTTAACTTCAATATGTCCCAGTTGGCAAAGCTTGTTGACGGCGATGTTTCCAGCACTTCCGAATGTCAGTTTATGTCAATCACCAACAATGCAGTTTTCACCGAAAACGGCAGCGAGTATATGAACTTTGACTTTAGGATCAAGGATAACTTCATCATCAGAAAGCTCCTCGTTATTAACCACGCCAACGTCAACCTTGCCACCAAGAGATACGATATCTTAGTGGCAGATACCAAGGAAGGCCTTGACACTGCAGTGCCTCTGCAGGCTTATGACAACGCAAACGGCGATGCAACTCAGGTCTTCACAGTTAAGGCAGAAGAGGGAATTAAGGCAAAATTCGTTAGAGTTAAGGTTCTTCTTCCTTTTGACTGGGCAAAATACAATACCGGTAGTTATGACTCCGGCGACACCAAAGCCTCAGTTTGCCGCTTTATGGAAATGGGTGTATACGGCGAATACGATGAATCCGCCAAGTTCCAGTATGATATCGCCCAGAAGGACGGCTCAAAGGCTGACTTAACCTATCCTGACGGTACCAACTTAGTTGCAGGTATGGAACCCACGGTTGAATATGTCAACCCCATTACAGGGGCAAACTACAGCAATTTCAACGCAGAGCCTGCCACAAAAATCAGCGATGCCGACGTTAATACAATGTATCACACCAGCGGTTCCGCAACCCACGCATATATGGATGGCGAAACCCTTAAGTTCTATAACAAGAACGACGGTGTATACTCTCAGATCACCTACAATCTCGGCACCATCGACACCATCAGCGATATCGTTATCAACAACCACGATACCCCCGCAATCCGTATGGGCTCCTACGATATTTACGTTTCCGATACCCTCGCAGGTCTCAATAAGGCTGAAAACCTTGTGGGAACAATCATTACAAACGGCAACCGCCAGCAGACCATCCACTTCACTAAGGAAGTCAAGGGTCAGTACGTTCGTCTCCGCACCTACGATGTTTGCAACGATAAGAGCTGGTCATCCGCCACTGCGACCTCTGTTTACCTCCGTCTTGCCGACTTTGTGGTTTACGGTGTTAAGGGCACAACCTCCGCAAACGAAAAGGTTACCCTCAAAGCCGAGAATAACGAGGCTGCCAACCCTGTAACAGGCAAGGATACAGTCGTTAAAGATGCAAAGTTCACCGACAAGAGTTATATGTATTCTTCCGAAACCAGCACCACTCCCCGTGTTAACGGCTCCAACGCACCTTCTGCCCTTAAAGCCCTTACCGACGGCAAGGTGGACAACGAGGTCGAGATCGACACCCGTTTTGCCGAGGGTGCAGACACAACCGTAACCAAAATTCACAACGACGGCGTTACTGCTTATACCAACATCATCTATACCTTAGACGGTAAGGCAGACATATCCGACATCGTTGTTATGGGTCACCATGAGGCTGATACCTGGGCAATTTCCTACGACCTTTATATAGGAGATAAGGCAAGCACAATCTTCGATTCCGAGCCTGTATATTCCTATAAGAACAACGGAAGCAGAACCCAGCACTACGAGGTAAAGGACACCAAGGCGGCATACGTAGCAATGCGAATTACCGCTGCTTGTACAAGTACCGATATCGCTAAGTATCAGAGCTTTGCCAACAACTTTGGTCTTTCTATAATCCACCCCCGTATTTACGAATTCAACGTATACGGCACAGCGGGTGCGGCACTTGATGAAGTTCAGTTTTCCGAAAGCAACTCTGCCGCTATCCCCGAAGAGGAGAGTATTGTAGCTTCCACTGCCACCAGTTATTTTGACGGCACCGGGGAGCAGCTTGTTCCCCTGAGCACTATTTCTGCTCTCACCGACGGCAATGCTAACAGCGAGTTTATGGGTTCCGACACCATGACTCCCTTCGCAGTTAAGGACTCTAACCCCATTGAGCTTCTTGACGACAGATATTTGAAGATTACCCACACCCTCAGAAACAATGCTGAAATTTCCAGCATTTACGTGTTCAACCATTCCACTACCGACCTCAGAACATATAAGTATAAGCTTTACGCTTCCAAAGAGCTCAGCACCCTTTGGGACGAAGGCAACC
Source organism: Acutalibacteraceae bacterium (assembly GCA_045590175.1). Classification (GTDB taxonomy): domain Bacteria; phylum Bacillota; class Clostridia; order Oscillospirales; family Acutalibacteraceae; genus UMGS1532. Next base: position 15,527 of record JAZNQM010000025.1, read on the forward strand.
TTGTTTACGATTTCGTAAACACCGACAGAACCAGAGGTCAGCTTTATACCTTAGTAAAGGAAGCTAAGTATGTTGGTATGCTCATCACCGACCCCTGCAACCAGCCCTTTGCTTCCGAAAGAACGGCTAATCAGATTTATCCCAGACTTTATGAGTTCGGAGTATACGGCACTGCCGATGCAGAAACACCCGGTGGCTCCAACGACGAGGAAGTAAGGGATATTGGTGATGCCACCATGCCCACAGGCAACAACATTATGAAGGGCAGAATGCTTACCAGTGCCGTAGCATACAACACCGTTACCGGCGACAGCACACCTGTGGGAACCTCCAGTGCTCAGAATTTCACAGATGAGAATATGGATACCGACTGGCACACAGGTACCATCCACGGCAACAAGTATTTTGCTCAGTGGGATACAGAAAACAACAAGCCGGTTCTCGTTGTAGACGGCACCGTTTACGTTGACGCTGTGTACAATCTTGGAGGCACAGCCACCATCGACAGAATATTCATTGGTCATCATAACACCAGGGAACGTCGTGCCAAGAAGTATGCAATCTATGTCAGTGACAACGACGATGAAGCTCTCTTTGACGAATCCAACCTTGTTAAGACCGTGGAAAACAACGCTCCTGCCCGCGGTCAGGAGATAACCTTTAAAACTCCTTTAACAGGTGTTCGCAACATAGGTATCAGAATTATCAACCCTGTATGGGATGAAAACTTTGCTCTTGCTGAAATCACCGCTACTAACTACGACGACAGTTGTTTCGTGTACCCCCGTCTGAACGAGTTTGCAGCATACGGTACATTTGAAGCAGACCCCTTCGTGTTTGACAGGGTTATCAACAACGTTTCTGCAGCCCTCCCATCGGGAATCGACCTTGCGGGACTCAACAATCTTTCTACCCCTCTTTCCGCAAAAATGCAGTTCACAAACACCGTAACCAATGCCCAAAACAAGGTTTCTCCATCAAACCCCGCTAATATGAAGGACGGCGATTTCTCCAGTGAATCTGAGGTTTACGCTGCACGCTTTGCCGATTGGATGGGTGATAGCGCCGCGTATTACATAGAGGGTCAGAGATATCTGGATATTTACTATGATTTGGGTAGCAAGGCTGACGTTAAATATATCGTTATCGGCAACCACTCCACAAGAGAACTGGTAACAGGTAAATATGACGTTTATATCAGCAACAGCAAGGACGACCTTTACGATGACGCAAATCTCTACACCAGCGTTGACAACATCAAAACCTACAACAAGGGCAGTACCAATCAGGTCAACGTTATTGCCTTTGACGAGGCAGAAACAGGTGTGGATTCCAAGATTCGTTACGTGGGCATCCGTATGTATACCCCCGTTTGTGCTGTTGGAGTAAGCAGCACCGTTACAGTTACTGCAGAGACCAACAACATCTACCCCCGTATCCGTGAGTTCTCGGTTTACGGAACCTACCTTGATCCCACCTTCGTACCGGGAACCGCAAATTATCAGGATATTTCCAAGATGGATGTGGAAAAGGACATCTTCTCCAAGGGCGAAAACCTCCTTAGAAAAGATAATGTTACCTATATGCAAGACGGCAAGAGAACCGAGGCATCAGGTAGCAGTGCAGGTGTTGTAAATGACTTCTGGAAGCTCCAGAACGGCGAAAAACACTACGACTTCTCCTTCTTAACAGGTGATAAACCTACAATGCTGTTCAAGCTTGATAAGTTTGATATGACCCAGATTAACGGTTTCGCATATCAGGGTATTTCTCAGGATAACGAATCTTATTATGCAAGCCATATCAAGGTTCACGTTGCTGAGGAACGCGAGGACGTTCTTCTCGATTCCAGCGTAGTGTTCGAATATAACCTTGAAGACCATGGCGTTAACAAGAGCATCTACCACGAGTTCCCCAAGGGTAAGGAGCCTCAGGGCTGCTACCTGGCATTCGAGTTTGTAAATCCTGTTTTTACTGCCGACCTGCACGTATATCCCCGTATGTCGTTGCTGTATGCCTGGGGCGAGCAGGCAATTGTCCGCGGCGAGCCCGGTAACATTGCCGAGAATATGCCCATCGACATTTACTTCAACAACGATGGCGAGCTGTCTGAGGTCACCGAAAAGAACCTCACCCCTGCCGAGACCAAGAATCTCACCGACGGCAACGAGGAAACCACAGCTCTCATCGACACCAAGGGCAGCGACCGTGACACCTTAGAGATTATGTACAACCTCTGCGGCGACATCAACATCGATAAGCTTCGCATATCAACACTTATCGATTCCAAACACGGCTTTGAGACTATGAAGGTCTATGCCGCAAGCACTGTGGCAAAGATAAACGAGGACGAATCTCTGGTTTGGGTATACAATGTTGGCTCCAAGAAGGGCGACATAACTCCCGAAAAGGCATTCGCCCCCGCAAAGGAAATGCGTTATCTCAAGTTTGTATTTGAGGGAACTAAGGATTATCTTGAGATTGCCGAAATCGAGGCAATCGGTCTTGATAATCAGAAGATGAAGACCCGTACAATCACTAATAACCTCGCGGCTGAAGATATCACGGTTCTTCGTTTAGACCTGGAAACAGGAAAGCAGACCTATCCCACCATCAGCAACTCTTATGCCGAGCAGCTTATCGACGGCGATGCCGAAACCGACTTCGTCTTCTACGACGGTGTGCCCGGCAAGACGGGATACGAGATACAGATATATCTTGGTGACTTGAGAACAGTTTCCAGCATCATTAACAACTTCTATAAGCACTTTATGGAATACGCTCCCGGTACCATAAACGTTTACGTTGCTGAGACCTTCGCAGACGTTGTTAACCCCGATATGGAGCCTACCTATACTATCAAGAGCAAGGATGTTAAGGACGGCGTGTATGAAAAGCAGTTCAGACCTATGCTCGCAAGATACATCCGCTTCCAGTTCCTTGACTTCAAGGAGTTCGAGGAGTTCGTCAATCCCGACGGTACACCTCGTCTTGCCGGTCTTATCGGCGATATCAAGATTATTGGTACAAAGGTTAAGGGTCTCAACCCCAACGAGGATGACGACAAGCTCATCACCTTCGCCGACGAAGAAACAGGTATTACCGCTTCCATACTCAAGCTCAACAATGAGGTGAACGATATCTTCACCGATGCTGTAAGCATCAAGGTTACCCCCGAAAAGGCAACCAACTGGCAGATGCGTTCTATGCAGCCCAGCCAGTTCAGAGTTATCGACAAGAAGATTTACAAGATTGAATTCCTCGACCTCTACGGTAACGTAGTTAAGGATTTGGGTGAGCGTGACATTGCAATCGGCTTCAAGACTCCCGCAGGCTACAGCGGTAGTGAAGTTATGGTTGGTGACGCAACCCTCAGAACCAAGATAAGCGGTCTTGATACCGTTTCCGCAAACGGTATGTCCACTGCCGACTTCAAGTGGGATCCCACAGCCGACAACAAGGTTGCACTTCTCGGAATGGTTGCCCAGGATGACCCCTATTGGGAGACAATAGGCGAGCTTGAGAACTTCGAGGAAGGCAACGAGGACGACCTTAAGGGCGAAACCGATGCCGAAATCCACGATGCTACCTGGTATGAATCAATTCACACCGAGGACGAAGCCTTCGCTGTAACACCTGTTGGTTTCAGCTTTGAAAATGGATACAAGTTCGTTGCCGAAAACATTGCAGATACTGCTCCCGAGGAGAGATATATCGAGGTTCTCCGTCAGGCAGGCGGCAAGAAGGTTGCTGCATACTACGATATGAAGCTTTATCAGAATGATAAGATTGTTGACCTTCAGCTTGATCCCAACAGCCAGGGCATTGAAATCAAGATGGAAATTCCTGCGGCTATATCCGAGAAATTTACCGATCTTGAAATGTTCCACGTAGACGACAACGGAATTGCAGCAAAGCTCTGGAGCATGGTGGATGGTAACTACTTCATATTCCAGACTCCTTCCTTCAGTGATTTCGTAATAGTTGGTACTGCACTTGACGGTTCCACCAGCTTTGGCGATGGAAATCAGGGTGGCACAGTTGTTCCTGACCAGGGCGGCACAGTTGCTCCCGACCAGGGTGGCGACGTAATCGTTCCTGACCAGGGTGGCGACGTAATCGTTCCCGACCAGGGCGGCGACGTAATCGTTCCCGACCAGGGCGGCGATGTGATTGTTCCCGACCAGGGCGGCGATGTATTCGTTCCCGATGACACAGGCGACGTAGTCGTTCCTGATGATAATTGGGACGGTACCTATGTTCCCGAAATCGACGACGGCATCATTGATACACCTGTCGCAGATGACGAGTGGGTAGATATGGGCGACACCGAAATCGGCGACCAGCTTCTGCCCGAGGGCGACGGCTTTGCTCCCGAAACAGGCGAGAGTGCAAGAAATCTTTACGTTGCATTACTCTTCCTTGTAGCAGCCGGCTACGTAGCAATCCGCTTCGGAAAGAAAGCTAAGGAATAAACTAATAATATCGACTGTATAAAGTCATAAAATCAAAACCGACCGAGTAACCTTTAAGGATACTTGGTCGGTTTTTTGTTTGAAAAAGTTGTTTGATAAAAGAAAAACCCGACCTTTCTTTCGGAAGGTCGGGCGTTAAGCTTTATGGGAATTAATCAGTGTCGGCTCCTTCGGTCCGGTATGCCCAGGTAGAGCCGCCGCCGTAGGTACGGGTCAGCTTGCGGTACTCTGTTGGGGAGATGCCGCAGATTTTATTGAACACGCGGGAGAAGTAGTAGGGGTCGGGAATTCCGCAGCGGGTGCCGATTTCGCCAATACGCAGGGCAGTGGCATCCAACAGCTCCTTCGCCTGATTTATGCGGAGGGTGTTGATATATTCTGTGACCGATTTGCCCTCGCTCTGCTTGAAAATGGTGGAGCAGTATGATGGATGCAGATTTACGTATTTCGCAACGGTCTCCAGGTTGATTGACTTTTGGTAGTTGTCGTGGATATACATCTTCATTTTATCCACATAGGGCATAGGATGGTTGGATTCCTGCAGTTCGATAACCTTTATCAGCAGGTTTGTTACAAGGTTTTCCAGCTTGGTATCCTTATTCATACCGGGCTTTTTAAGCAGGTATGAAATGATGTCGATATAAGCCGTTACCTCGTGGGACAGCACACCGCTCATAAAGTTGCTGAGAGGCAGGGGTTCGTCCGATTTGGTGGTAAAATTAATGGATATGTAGGAGGCTTGGGGGTCCTTGGAGCGGGACATTTCGACGCCCGAGGGACAGTAAATTGCATCACCTTCGCCTATTGTGATGCGTTCGCCATTGATGGTATATCGCATTCTGCCGCCTAAATTAATTGTGAGGTCGTGGTAAAGGCTGTTGGGCTTTGAAAAGCTAAAAACAGCACAATCTGTTCTATGATGGACAAGCAAAACTTTAAGTCCTTCAAGACATTCCATAGCAATACCTCCCATAAAATTTACGCTGAAAAGTGAATAATTTTCTATAGCTTGATTTTAGCATAAAAAAATTCCCGTGTAAATACCATCTAAAAAATGTGCAAAAATATTCAAGCAAAATCTGACACATTTCTTAAAATAATGCAAAAGTTTTGGCATCAAATTTGCACCTTTTCTCATTAATTAGTACTAATAAAATATGTGAAAATATGAAAAAATATGTTGCATACGAACAAAACGACTGATAACAAGACGGAGAAAAATCGAAAAACACAAATCATGCATTATTACTGCAAAAAATTTGCGAAAGAAAGGGTGATGTGTTATATTTAGCATGTATCATTACCCCCATAGTCGGGTTCGGTAAGCGGAACGGCTGTGGAGTAAATTAAAAGGAGATGTTTTAATGAAACAAACCAAGCGCATTCTGGCAAGTGTTTTAAGCGTGATTCTGGCATTCAGCTGCTTCGCAGTAGTGCCCGCCTTCGCTGAAGACCTTGCCACGTACGAAGGTATCACGGGTGTAACTCTGGTTAATCAGAAACTGCACGACAACTACATACCCGAAAAGATTACCTTCCAGCAGGTTGCTTCCGTAATTAAGGCAACCGTTAACGAGAAATATGCAAGTGCCTCTAACACCTTGCAGATTTCCGACCTTAGCCAGGCAAAGTTCACCGAGTTAATCGGCGGCAGAACCAACTTGGTTGCAGGCTCTAACTCTGTTAGATATCAGCCCTGGGCAAGTAAAGATGCCGGCACCTGGACCGACCTTACTGCGGCTCAAATTACACTTGCTACCGACGGCAAGATTTATGATTTGAATGCAGGTTCTACACCCAGCGGGTTTTCAATCAACAACAACAATGATTCCATTGAAAATCCGGATGCAATAGCTGACCGTATTGCTAACGGCGGATATGACTATCTTATCACCGCCGACCTTGGCACCAATGTTTCTATCGATGCCCTTACCCTTATGGGTCACGTTAGAACCCCCTCTGCCAACAGCGTGTTCAAAATTTACGTTAGTAACGATAAAGAAACCCTTTATACCGATGCTAACGAGGTTTTCTATTACGACCAGTCCGGTATGAAATGGTCCGATAGCGTAACCACAAACGGTGTTTATCGCGTCGATTGCGCAACTGCTGAGGCAAAGATGTCTCAGGGCGTTTGGCTGGAGCTTGGTGGCGACAAAAAGCCCTACGGCCGTTACGTTGGCGTTAAGGTTATTGATAGCTGCCCCGGCAGTATCGGCTACAAAAACTGGCTTCAGGTTTACGAGCTCGGTGTTTATGGCGACCCCGCTATAACCCATCTTGACAAGACCACCGCTACCAGCAAAACCTGGGCAGAAAAGTACGACCTTACAACTGCCGACCTTGCAGAAGGTTACCATGCTAACCTTCAGATGTCCGCCCTTATGGGCACCGCCCTTGCTGACAAGGTAACCGGCGAAACCAACAAGATTTCCGCAATATACTTTGGCTATGGCAACGGCACAGGTGCAAACGTGTCTGCCAGTTCTGTAACCAATTTAACCGACTGTGGTTATTATAACAACAACTATACTTCTTGGGGCACCAACAGTACCCTTGACAAGATTGGCTACAATGCTAACACCTACGCCAGCTTCGGCGATAGCGCTGAAAGGGTTTCTCTCGATCGTGTAGCTAACGACAGATACGATATGTATATGACCCTTACCCTTAGCGAATTTACCGCTATCGAAAAGTTCTATATGACTGCTCACCCCGAAGCAGACCTTTCTCCCGCTACCTATGCCGTGTTTGTAGGCAACGATACCGATACCCTTTACAATGCCGAAAACCGCGTATTCCTTTTTGATGCTTATAATGTTTATAAGAATCAGAACACCTGGAAATACAACGGTGGCATCAGTGGTACCGCTCGTGGCGGCGAAACTCAGTATTTAGAATTCACCGGCGACAAGCTCCCCATAGGTAAATACGTAGGTGTTAAAATCTACGACGCTTCCACAAGAGCTTCACTTCCCGGCTGTGTATCCATTGCTGACATCGGCGTATTCGGTGATAATGCTGGCTATTTTGCCGCAGATTATGCAACCTATAGCTTCGGTACTACCTCCAAAAATACTGTAGTAAACGTTGGCAAGAGCGGTGGCGCAACCATCCTTGATGTCGAAGGCAACGAAGCCGAAATCGTTAAAATGGGCGACACCATCACCTTCAAGGCAGAGCCCGTTACCGACAGCCGCCATACCTTCCTTGGTTGGTACAATGGCGACACTAAGGTAAGCGGTGACCTTCAGTACACCACCACCTTCGACGGCACAGCCTTAGAGGCTAAATATTCCACCGACCTTATCTTCCTTATGACCCCCGGCGAAAATGTAGTTGCCAAGAGCTCTTTCACAAACTGCAAGCCTTCCTTCGGTGTGGTTGATTGGCTTTACGATGCAGAAGAAGACGCTATGTTAATTAAGGGTCAGAAGAAGACCATCCAGGGCGACAACCCCGATACAGAAGAAGTTGAAGAAAGCTACGAGGCTGAAACCCTTAACTCTGCCCTCGTTTCCACCTTTACAATCGACGGCGAAAACGTTCACACCACTCAGTACGAGCCTTGGACAACATATAAGTATAGTGTCACCCTTAAGGCTACAGGAAAGAACCTTATCACTACTGCTGCTGCCAATGGCTTTAACTTCCAAAATCAGACTGAGCAGACAGGTTATATTAAGTATGATGTTACCAAGAACCAAGACTATGTAACCTACGACTTCTATTTCAATTCAGGTGCAGCCGATTATAACGGCGCTGCAACCCGTTCTACCAAGTTTATCTCTACCAACCTTTTCAACTTCTCAGGTTTGCCCGATGGCACCAATGTATACGTTAAGGAAATGGCTATTGAAAAGGTTAATACCCTTATGGTAGGCAATGCTGACAATGCAACCGTTACTCCTTACGGTGCATTCGCGCCCCACATCACCGACCAGACTTCATTAATCGCCGATGCAGATAACACCGCTTACGGTGGTCTTACTGCCGCTAATGCGATTGAGGCATTGATTTACGACAGCTTGGCAGAGTCTAAGGTTATCGGTTCTGCCGACAACGGCAAGGCTATGTTCACTGTTGAAGCTGCCGAAGGCTACGACGTAACCGCAGTTAAGGTTAACGGCGAGGTTGTTACCGCTAACGAAGACGGTGTTTACACCTACCTTGGTGCCGCAGTTGACGACGGCATCGACCACGACTTCCTTGCAGACGGCACAAAGACCTACGTTGTAGACGTTGAAACTGCTGTTCACGTTCACGAAGAGGTTGAAATCCCTGCCGTTCCCGCAACCTGCACCGAACCCGGCTCTACCGCAGGTGTTAAGTGTGCTACCTGTGGCGAAATCCTCCAAGCTCCCGAAGCTATCGATCCTCTCGGCCACGAAGAAGAGGTTGTTAAGGGCTATGACGCTACCTGTGAAGAAGCAGGTCTTACCGACGGCACCGTATGTACCGTTTGTGGCGAAACCGTAAAGGCTCAGGAAGAAATCCCCGCCCTCGGCCACAAGATGGTACTCAATGCCGAGAAGACTCAGCTTGTTTGTGAAAACGGCTGTGGCAAGACAGTTGACGTTAACGTTATTACCTTCGCAAGCAAGGACAACGAGGTTCTCCACGAAGTAATCCTTGAGATTGGTCAGAACCTTACCACAGACGATATCGAAGCGGCAGTTGCTAAGATTCCCGCAATCTACGGCTATGAGTTTGCAGGCTGGAACGATGAAGTAAACGAGGAAGTTGTTGCTTCCAGAACCTTCACTGCTACCTACAAGAAGCTTGAAGTTACCTACACTGTAACGGTTAACCACATCAACAGTGTTGAGGTTCTCGAAAACCTTCCTTATGACAGCAAGCTTACCATCACTGATAAGTACGCTACCCAGTGGCTCATAGGCGACGTTGTATTTGCAGTAGGCTCCGAGATTGTTGTCTATGTTGCAGGCGATATGGAAATCACCGCAAGTGCAGACGAAGTCAGCACCGAGCCCAGCGTTGCAGTTGTTCACGAAGAAGCTATTGCAAATGCCGATAGCAACACCTACGCTACCTTCGCTCGCGTAAATGCAGCAGGCAAGACCGTTAAGGAAATGGGCTTCATTTACGTAACAGGCACTACCTATGATATCGTAGGCGACGAAAACTTCACAATGGCAGGTGTTACCGCCGCTGACAGAAGTTACGTTCAGGCTAAGATGCCCAGAACAGGCGCCGACTTTATGGCAACCCTCGAAGGCATCACCACCAAACAGGAAGTTAAGCGTGTTGCCCGTGCATACGTAATTTTCGACGATGACACCGTTTGCTACAGTAACGTTGTAAGCAAGATTTTCAACGAAGGCAAGTAAGGAGGAAATAAAAAATGAAAAAGAATTATCTTTCTCCAATGGCTTTGGTTATCGAAACTCTCGCTGAGGAGTTCTGCGAAGACTCCATTTCTTCTGGTGTTGTCGTAGATGGCACCTATGAAGGCGGATACGTTGGCGGCAACGCTGATGACCTTCTCGCCGACGAGTGGTAAATCCAAACTAAATTTAAAACCCTTCCGCTTCGGCGGAAGGGTTTTGATTTTTGTATATATTTAACTATTTAATCACAAAGGTTTTGTAATATTTCTATATGCGGTTTTGCAAATTATTGCCGCCGCCACTTGATTTTTGGGGCATTTTGGGATAAAATAGAATAAAACCTATTTAGGAGGAATTTTAAATGTTAGTTTCTGCAAAAGATATGCTTCAGAAAGCAAAAGCCGGAAAGTACGCTGTTGGTCAGTTCAACATCAACAACCTTGAATGGACCAAGGCTATTCTTTTAACTGCAGAGGAGCAGAAGTCTCCCGTAATTCCCGGTGTTTCCGAGGTTGCAGGTAAATATATGTGCGGCTACAAAACCGTTGTTGGTATGGTTAAAGGTATGATTGAGGAGCTTGGTATCACCGTTCCCGTTGCCCTCCACCTTGACCACGGTAGCTATGAAGCTGCCAAGAAGTGCATTGAGGCAGGCTTCTCTTCCGTTATGTTTGACGGTTCTCACTATCCTATCGAGGAAAACATCGCAAAGACCAAGGAATTGGTTGAGCTTTGCAACAGCCTTGGCATCTCCCTTGAGGCTGAGGTTGGTGCTATCGGCGGTGAAGAAGACGGTGTTGTTGGCAGCGGTGAGGTTGCCGACCCCGAGGAATGCAAAATGATTGCCGACTTAGGCGTTACAATGTTGGCGGCTGGTATCGGTAACATCCACGGCAAATACCCCGAAAACTGGGCAGGTCTTTCTTTTGACACCTTAGCTCAGATTCAGGAAAAGACCACCACTATGCCTTTGGTTCTCCACGGCGGCACAGGTATCCCTGCTGAAATGATCAGCAAGGCTATCTCCCTTGGTGTTTCTAAAATCAACGTTAATACCGAGTGTCAGCTCAGCTTCGCTGCTGCTACCCGTAAGTACATTGAGGAAGGCAAGGACCTCCAGGGCAAGGGCTTCGACCCCAGAAAGGTTCTCGCTCCCGGCTTTGAGGCAATCAAGGAAACTGTTAAGGAAAAGATGGAGCTGTTCGGTTCTATCGGCAAGGCATAAGCTAAAACAGTATAAATCCCAAAGAGGTTTTGCATTGTGCAAAGCCTCTTTTTTTGTGCGAATTATTTGCGACACTGATTTACCGCTACGCTTTTGATTATTCCGAGAGTTTCGGGAAATACTATCCTCGGGAGTGATTTATATGATAGAACAAGATACAATCAAGCTGCTTCGCGAATGCGACGCAGGAATCAAGATGGGGGTTTCCTCTATTGATGACGTGATGGACAAGGTGAAAAGTGAGGAGTTTCGCGAAAGGCTTCTGGAATGCAAGACCCAACACGAGGAGCTAAGGGCGGAGCTGGAAGAGCTTCTCGATAAATACCACGACGACGGCAAGGAACCAAACCCTATGGCAAAGGGTATGTCCATGATGAAAACAAACGTAAAGTTGGGGCTTGACGAGTCAGACGAAACGATTGCTGACCTGATAACCGACGGTTGCAATATGGGTGTAAAATCACTTAATAAGTACCTCAATAAGTACGAAGCCGCTGAGGAAAAGGTGAAGGACATCACCAAAAAGCTTATCAATATGGAAGAAAAGCTGGCGGTAGATATCCGTAAATATCTTTAACAGTTTTTTTCAAGGTGCCTCTCTTTCGGCATAGATGCAGTTTGTTTTTGGTAATCAAAAGTGTTTCTATAAAAGCAAAAGGAGCTGTCCCGCTAATTCCTTAGCAAGACAGCTCTTTTTTATGTTTATTTTTATCTCTTCCAGGTTCTGGGGGAGAACAGCACAAACAGGGGGAGAAGCTCCAGACGACCCAACAGCATATCTGCCGAGAAAATCAGCTTAGAAAAAGCACTGTAGGAGCCGTAGTTACCTGTGGCGCCAACCACCTCGAGACCGGGGCCTATGTTGTTAAGTGTTGCCGTAACGCCCGAAAGGTTGCTGACTAAATCCATTTTGTCGAAGGAAACAAGGATAAGGGAAACAACGAAAACGATAACGTAAAGCACAAAGAAGGAGCAAATGTTACGGATGGTCTGTTCGCTGATTGCCTTTCCGTTGAAGCGAAGGGAACGCACTTCCTTGGGGCGGGTGGCATAGCGGATTTCACGAATACCAACCTTGCCCAATATTATAAATCTCGCAACCTTTATACCGCCACCCGTACTGCCTGCACAGGCACCGATACACATAACAATCAGCATTATGATTCGGGAAAGCTCGGGCCAGGTGTTGAAGTCGGCGGTGGTGAAACCCGTGGTGGTCATAACGCTGGACACCTGAAAATAGGAATGGAGCAAAGCCTCGCCGAAATTGGCAAAGCGGCTGAGAATATTAAGGGCGATAACAAGGGAGGCGGTCAGCATAATTGCTATATAAAACCTCAATTCTTCGTTTTTGAAGAAATCCTTGAAGCGTTTCACAAGGAGAAGATAGTAACAGCTGAAGTTGACACCAAAGAGCATCATAAAGATACCGACCGTCAGCTGAACAGCAGGGCTGAAGCTGGCAAAGGAATCGTTATAGAAGCCGAAGCCGCCCGTACCTGCGGTGCCAAAAGCGGTACAAACCGCCTGAAAAAAGGACATCCTTAAAAACAGCAATACAACTATTTCCGCAACGGTCATAAAAATATAGATTATATAAAGAATCTTTGCAGTACCCTTGGTGCTGGGGACCAGACGGGAAACGTCGTGCCCCGGGCTTTCTGCCTTCATAAGGTAGATGCCGCTACCACCGCTTGCCGCCTTGGTTATGGCAAGGATGAACACCAGCACACCCATACCCCCTATCCAGTGGGTAAAGCTTCGCCAAAGCAGGGTTGCGTGGGACAAAGCCTCCACATCCGAAAGCACCGTTGCACCGGTGGTGGTGAAGCCCGACACCGTTTCAAAGAAAGCGTCGATATAGGTGGGGAATTCGCCCGTAAGCCACATAGGCATTGCACCGAAAAGACTGAGAACTATCCAGCCCAAAGCCACGGTTATAAGCCCCTCGCGGGAGTAGATGGTGCGATTTCGGGTTTTTACACGGGTTAAAATAAAGCCCACAAACGCCGAAAGCAGGGCAATCGGCAGATAAAATTTCAGAACACCCTCACGATAGATTACATCGCAAAGGGCAGGTACAAGCAATAACACACCCTCGAAAAGCAGAAGAATTCCGAGATAATAAACAATCATCCGTCTGTTCATTCTGCACTCTCCAAAATGTCATCAATGCTATCAAGACCCGAACGGGTTGTAACTACGATTACCGTATCGCCTTTTTGCAATACGTCGGAGCCGCCCGGGGTGATGATATTGCCGCGGCGGTTGATGCTTGCAACAATGGCATCGTTTCGGATGTTAAGCTGACTTAAAGGTACGTTCTGCATTTCGGGATGAAGCTCGGTCACGGGGAACTCCAGAGCCTCAGCCTTGCCGTCGGCAAGCTTATAAAGAGAAAGCACGTCGGTACCCTCGGAATTCTGCTTTGCACGAACGTATTTAAGAATCTGATTGGCGGCGATTTTCTTGGGGTTGACCACACTACCCACCTCAAGAGGCTTGACGATGTGGGTAAGCTCAGTACGGCTGATTTTAGTGATGGTCTTTATCTTTTTGTTAACCGTTGCGGCATACATAGAAGCGATTATGTTTTCCTCGTCCACACCCGTCATACAGCAAAGGGCATCAACATCGGCAAGTCCTTCCTCCGCCAGAGTCTGCTGACTTGTGCCGTCACCCAAAACCACTGTGGCATCGGGGAGTCTTTCGGCAATCACGTCTGCCACGGCGGGGTCGTGTTCGATTATGGTTACATTAAGATGCTGCTTTGTAAGAAGTGCGGCAAGATAGTAGGTGGTGGTGCCGCCGCCGATAATGATAACGTCGCGGACACCTGTGGTCTTAATTCCTGCCTCGCGGAAGAAGGCACTCATACGGATAGGTGTGGCGATAAGCATAAGGATATCTTCCTCTTCGATAAGGAAGCTACCGTAAGGGATGTGCATCTCGCCGCCACGCTGAACACCGCAGATAAGGACGGTGTTCTTCATTTTAGAGAAGATGTCGTTGACGGTTTTTCCGCAAAGAGGACTTTCCTTGGTGGCAACGTATTCAATCAACTCAACCTTGCCTTTGGCAAAGGGCTCAACGTTTTGGGCGAGAGGGAACTTAAGAATACGTGCGATTTCACGTGCGGTTTCTCTTTCGGGATTTATGCAAAGGGACAGTCCCAAATCCTCGCGAATCAAGGCAATACCCATATTATATTCCGGTTTTCTTGCTCTGGCGATGGTGTTTTTTGCACCTAACTTTTTGCTCATAAGACAGCAGGTCAGGTTCATTTCATCGTTGTCTGTAAGGGCAATAACCAGGTCTGCGTTGCCGCAGTTGGCTTCTTTTAACACAGCGTGATCTGTGGCACTGCCCACGACACCTACCGTGTCGTAGATGCCAAGCACTGTATCAACCTTTTTAGCATCAATGTCGGCAACGGTGACCGAATGCCCTTCAGCTGTGAGCTGTTCAACAACCTCAAGACCGACCTTGCCAAGACCGATTACAACAATGTTCATAAATTTTGTCTCCTCAAGATATATCGTTGCCTTCGGCAACGCATCAAATTCCTTTATCTCGTCCCGTAGGGACATATCGCATTACGAAGTAATATATCGCACCACAGGGTATATCGCAAATTCCTTTGGGAATTTATATCACTGAAATCAACGAAGTTGATTTCATTATAGCACAGATCCAATAAAATTACAATACTCCCTTGCCGTATAGCCCTCGGGTGTATTCGCCTGCCGGCGGCAGGTTATTGCAGTATGACTTAATAAGCTTCTCGCACTCGTCTGCTTCCTCGGTGGTGAATTCCAGAACGAGGTAATCTACAGCGGAAAATTCCCGCAGGCGGTCGGCTAAGTAGGTGGGACGGGAGTTGAAAATCTCACTGTATCCACCGCGACAATATATCGGAAAATCAACCCCTAAGCGGTCGGTGATTTTGTGGGAACATTCACCGCAGTCACCGATTTTTATAGGACAGTTTCGGGTTAACATCAAGGGCATACGACCGTATACCACAAGCCCTACAGGAATATTCCCTCCGAACTGCCTCAGCTGAGAAAGCTTTGCTTCGTAGGAAAGGGTTGCCGCCGCGGCACCCAAGCTTTGCATTACCGCAAGGGTGTGACGGTTGAGAAGGTTCATACCCGTTCCCGCCACAAAGGGAATGTCAAAAGACTTTGCAAGGTTTATAGCCGCAAGGTTATGAACATACACTGCCGCCGATTGTTTCTTTGCAAGACGGAAGCATTTATCAATATAAGCCTGGTTGCTCATTCCTCTCGGGATGTCGGCAATAATCGGGAGCGAGCCCCCGTATTTTTCCACTTCCTCGGCAGGAAGAATTATGGCGTCTATTCCCGATAAATTTTGCGGAATCTCATCGGCTGTGCGAAATTTTGCAATCAGCTTCGGACTCTTGACTTCTTCGTTGAGAAGGGGTTTTTCAATATTTATTCGGCAGGCTTCGTGGGTTTTGATTTCAGCTCTTTTAAGCGAAAGCATTTCCACAGCTTCTCGCCTTAACGCGTTAAGCGAGGAGGCGGAGAGGGAAAGCCCGTCGTCAATTTCTGTAGAGATATTTTCGGCAAAATAGGGGGTGTTGCCCAACTTCGAGAGTTGGGTTTTAACGTATTCTCCGTCCAAGGGGCGGTTGCGGGCGGCTTCGGGAGTGTCACCCCGAGCTTCGCAGGTGTATTTGCCGTCGGAAATTTTGAGGGTCGACGGCTCATGAGCTTTGGCTGTAAATTGGAAGCTTATCCCAACACTCTGCCGCTCCAGACGGTAAAGATTGTGGATTTTATTCTGCACCTCTTTGGAAGCATCCATATTTTCCTCGGTGCGGATGCCGAACATATCGGGGGTGATTTTGCCCTCGTAGTAGCCCTTTGTAAAGCCACTGCGGGAGAAAATATCCCGACACAGCTTTAAAAGCTCCGGGTCGGGAGTGCCGAGGTCGGCGGCACTGCGAGTGGCGGCAGTAACGGCGGCAACGTATTCGGGAGCCTTCATTCTGCCCTCGATTTTGAAGGAGCAGACCCCCATTTCCTCTAATTCCTTTATATGCCCGATTAGGGATAAATCGCGAAGGCTCAGGGCATAATCGCGACCGCCACCCTTCCAGGGCAGACGGCAGGTGCCTGCACAAAGTCCTCGGTTTCCGCTTCTGCCACCCAGGGTCGCACTCATAAGACATTGACCCGACATACTCATACAAAGGGCACCGTGGATAAATACCTCCACCTCTATCTGTAGCTCCTTGGCTCTGCGGCAAAATGCGGTCAGCTCTTTGTGTTGCATTTCGCGGGAGGGAACAACACGACAAAACCCGAGTTTTTTCAGCTCCTCCAAGGCTTCGGGTGTATGTACCGTCAGCTGAGTGGAGGCGTGAAGCGGCAGGGTCGGGTATTTTTTATGCAGAATGGCAGCTAATCCTAAATCCGCAAGAATAAAGCCGTCAACCCCCGCCGACACGGCTTGGTCGGCGAGGGTCACAGCGGCAGAAATTTCTTCATTATAAATCAAGGTGTTAAGGGTTAAATAAACCTTGACACCCCGAATGTGGCAATATTCAACTGCTTCTTTTAATGACTGCGGTGTGAAATTGTGGGCATTGCGTCGGGCATTAAAATCACCCATTCCGAGGTACACCGCATCGGCACCGCTTCTTACGGCGGCAA
>JAZNQM010000026.1:0-8367 GCA_045590175.1 Acutalibacteraceae bacterium
TTGTGATGTGATACACTTATTATGGAAAATTTTAATAAAGGAGTAAAACAATGAAGAAATTTACAAAAAGCGCATTTTCTTTAATCCTTAGCCTTAGCCTTGTTTTCGGGTTGTTCAGTTGCATACCCGTAAGTGCGGCGACTTTGGCTGAAAGCAACATCAACTTTCTTGATGAAAACATCACAAACGACGTAACCGTCGGCACAGTAACCTACGAAAAGAAAATAGCCAAGCTCAATACTGCTTCGGCGTATGCCGGCACAACCCTTAGAATGACTGCGATTCCCCAAAACTATATCCCTGCTACCTACGATACAAGCAAAAATCTTATCACTTCAATCGACAGGGTGTTAAGCAACGGCACTACAGACACTCTTGTGGGTACAGACTCCACCCGCTATAATGACGGACTGATTTATGATGCAAAAGGAACTACCACTTCTGCAAAAGCGGATAGTTTTCTTACAGGCAGTAATTTCCTTACAACAGATAACATCTATAAGGGAGATAAACTGGGTGTGGACCGTATCGAAGAAGGCGGCTACGACTTTCGCTTGATTTTCGATTTATCAAAGCCCACAACTCTTGACACCTTCTATTTGTTCGGAGGTTATACAAGAACCGCCGCCATTATCACATATAAAGTGCATATAAGTAACAGTAAGGCAGATCTCTTCACCGACGACAGTTATGTTCTTTATTGGGATTATTACGAAGGTTTCAAGGTTGCCGCGAATTCCTATTTGTGGAACGGTATCAACAGCACAGCCGACGGAAAGCAGAAACGCTCAGAAGGTCAGATCTGGAACTTCACAGGTGACGAGAAGCCCTTCGGCAGATACATAGGCGTTGAAATTGTCGATGCCGCTTACAATAAAGACGATGCCGCAATCACCACTTTCAATCTTTATGAAGCAGGTGCCTACGGCACACAGCAGGATTATTTGGTTTTTGCTGACAAGGATGTTACCAACGACATAGCCGAAGACCAGACCGAAGCTCTGGATACAAAGCTTGCCCTGTTGGAAGCCGAATCCAAGGTTCTTGGCACCAAGCTCAGAATGACGGCATTGGATAAGGACTATGTGAGCAATCTCACTGCAAATTCTCCCAATCTTATACAGTCGGCAAAAATAAAGAACTATACAGATGAAGCCTTTAGCGACGTGAACAGCACGGCTCTGGGCAACATAACCGACGGTGCTTTCCCTTATGGTACCGGCTCGGCACTTTCCATCAGCGGCAAAAATACCTATATAGGCTCTTCGGGCAAAACGGGTCTTTTCTACGACGGTAGCGATGAAACCATCGGTGACGTTCACGGCGCCGACCGCGTTGCCGCCGACGTGTACGACGCGTTGATTACTCTTGATTTGGGAGAAACCACCGAAATCCACGATTTCTATATGTTTAACCACGTAAACGTTAACACCTCGGTTGCTACCTATAAGGTTTACGTTTCCGACAGCGAAGATGATTTGTACTCTTCAGAGAACGAAGTTCTTTACTGGGATTATTTTAATGGCTATTACGACACCGAAACTGCGGCAAAGCGCAGTGTGACGTACCTATTCAACGGTATTGGCACAGGCTATACCGAGCTGCGTCGCTCCGAGGGTCAGCATTGGAGCTTTACAGCCGCAAAGCCTTCGGGCAGATACGTTGGTGTAAAGATTTACGAAGGCTCTACCATTGCCGATAATGACTTCCTCACCATCTACGAAATCGGTGTTCTTTCGGGCAAAAGCTACAAGCTTAGCTTTAACCACGGCGAAGCCGTAAAGGCAAAAATCGACAGCGAGTATGTTGGTGAAGGCGAAACGGCGACCTTTGAAATCCTTAAAGCGGATGACGTTACGGTAACTTCGGTCACCTCAAACGGCGAGGAGCTTACCGCCACTGACGGAGTGTATACCATTCCTGCCGTTACTGCCGACCGGGAGATAACCATCACCACTGATGCCGACTCCCGCTTCCCCGATGCCGATGGTATGTATAACGGCATTGACCTGACCCGAAACAGCAGTTTTTACGGTACGTCCCTTTGGGATGGCGACACGGTATATGCCGAAACGGTTACCCTTTACACCGGCAAAAACGAAATCACCCTTGCGTACCCAATCGAAAATATAATTTCCGTTCGTTCTTATGATTTACAGAGTAACTACACCTACGGTGTGGATTATACCGTTAGTGAAGACGGCAAGCTTGTTATCACTGCCGATACTTCAATTCCTGTATGCGACAATTCGGAATACGATATAACCAATATTTTGCAGCCGGGTACATCTAAGCTGGACTATAATGCAATTTCCTATTGGAAGAATAAACAGTATAAGTATCAGATTGCCGTTACCTACACCCATAAGGAAACCTGGGGCAACGATTCCCTTTACCAGGTAAAACCCGAGGGCAAGCTTTCTAATCTTTCCCACCTTTACGAAAAGCTCAAAAACGGTGAGGAAGTCGACGTCGTATTCTATGGTGACAGCACCACCCTCGGCTGGAACGCCAGCGGTCTTGACGAACAGAGCCTTGCATACAGCGGCGGTAACGATGCTTCAACACTTAGTACCACTCATGCCACAATGCACGGTGTTTTCGGACTTTCCGAAGTCCCCGATTGGGCTTGCGACACCTGGGCACACCAGGTTGTGAACGACCTTGCGAAGAAATTCGGCACCAAGGTGAACATAATTAACAAGGCTGTTGGTAGTTCCGACAGTGCTTGGGGCAGTGCTACACAAAATCTGGACTTTCTCCTTGAAGGTCTCGAGCCTGATCTTATGGTTATTGCCTACGGCGGCAACGACAGAGAATATTCTTCTGAAACAATGAACACTAACATAACCGCCATTGTTGATTACGTAAGAGCCAAAACACCTGACTGTGACGTGGTTGTACCCTCAACCTTCAAGCGTGGCTACCCTGAAACAGGTACGGGCAACCTTGCCAATCACGAAGTAGGCTACTACGAGTTGGAAGAAACTATCGATGACTTGGTAGTTATTCCTGTGCATTCCTATACCGAGAGCCTTATGACAGGGGTTAAAGAGCATTATGACTATACTGCCAACGGCTACAACCATATGAACGACTTCGGTCAAAGACTTTATGCTTCGGTAATAAGCGGATTTTTGAGCGAAAAGGAATATGAAATAAGCTTCGTTGATAAGTTTGACAAGGTATTTTATACTGCCAAGGTCAGCGAAAGAAACCCTGTGCTGACTGCTGAGCAGCTTTCCGCCGCCACCACTAATGTACCCTTTGTTTATGGCTATAATTGGCTTGGATGGAACACCGATGTAGAGGTTGAATTCGATGGCGATACTGAGATTTCTGCTGTTTATTCAAGAGATACCGCAGAATACGAAACTGTAGTCGAAGATGTGGAGGGCAACCAAACTATCCGACAGATTCAGTTCGACCAACGCTTTGTTGTATCTGACAGTGATGCTAAATCTCTTTGGGTTGTCAACACGGTTAACGGCGAAGAGGTTAGGGAACTCATAGGTAGTGCAGAGGGTGTGACACTTTACGGTTGCGGTGCTATTAAAATAGTATCTTCTAACGATGAAGCACCAAAAGCTCTTTCGGTTGCAGTGCTTAAAACCATTGCCGAAAAGGTGAACGGTAAAAATGCGTACCGCGTATTCATTCACGTATATAATCCCGTTAACGAAAATATTTCCGAATTGGGCATTCTGATTGCACCGGGAAGTGCCTATGTAAGTGACGAAGCCTTCAAGCTGGAAAATATGGAGCAGGGAAAATATATGACCATTTCCACAAATGCCCAAACCACTGACCTGTTGGCACACCTTAACGGAGTTAAAGATGGAGTTACCCGTGTTGTAAGAGGTTATGCAAAACTGACAGAAGAAACTGTTTACAGTGCTAATGTCTATAAGCATACGTTCAATTAAAGAAGGAGGCGCCGAGATTGAATAAGAATTACACCAAACCGCAAATTGATATCATAGTCTCTCTTTCGGAATATTGCGTTGGCTTGAACCTCAATACAGGGAACAACACAAGCGGATATACCCAAGTAGAGGGCGAAGATATCTTTGATGGTGAATAAACCTGAATAAAAGAAGGCACGGACAATTAAGATTTGTCCGTGCCTTTTTGTGTGCAAAGATAACTTTTTAATTAGTAGTTTCGGTCTTGAGGGTGCCATCTTTTCGGGTGAATATTTTATTCCATTTAACGTGGAAAATCAGTACATACAGAACAATGGAAACCGCGGCACCTGCCCATACGTCAACGATTGAATGCTGCTTCACAAAAACCGTTGAAATGCAGATGATAAGTGCGTTTACAGTAGAGATTATATTCCAGTACCAGGAGGAAAAATGTTTACTGTGCCAGCTCGCAAACATAACTGCTAAGGCGCCGATAACGTGCATTGAGGGGCAGACGTTTGTGTATGTATCGGTGGCATAAAGACTGCCCATAAGCTCTGTCATAAGGTTTTCTCTGCCCAGGGCTTCAAGGTCGGGTCGAAGAAGCTGACCGTTGGGAAAAACGAGATAGGTTACAAATGAGATGGAATAACCAAGAATGATAAACCACATATACTTTTTAAAAAGCGGTGGGTCATAAAGCAGGGGGTAGAACACCATAAAAGCAAGGCAGACATACCAAAAAACGTAAGGAATGGCAAACCATTCGCAAAAGGGTATCATATCGTCCAGCGGGTGGTGAATGATGGTATACGACGAGTGATTAGGAAACAGCAACTCGACTCCCGAAAAAGCCAGGCCGTATAATGGCCAGAACAGGAGAAGAAACAAATGCCTGAACTTTTTTGAGGTTAGGTTGTTGAATCGTAGTTCTTTATAATCTGATGGTTTCATTAGCATTTCCTTTGACAATGGTATCAAATATTACTTTAGGAGCAAGACCGAATTCTTCTTTTAGAATTCGGCGGGTGTATTCGAGATAGTCGGTGTTGCACGAGAGCTCCAATACAAGGTCTATAAGCTTTTCGGTGGTAGGGGCAGTACCCGCAAAGCCTTTTTCCAGGAAGTATTTCAGGTTTCGGGTTTCGCACCCGGGAACTGCATCTATAAGCAAAAGGGGAAGCCCTTTCACAAACGCTTCGGTAGAGCTTAAGCCGCCGGGCTTAGTAAGGGCAAATTCCGCCGCCGACATATAGACGTCCATCTTTTTTGTGAAACCTACCACAGCTATATTTTTATAGTTCTTTGATTTAAGGATTTCGTAAAGCTTGCGGTTGTTTCCACAGATGGCAATAAGTCTCCAACCGTCAGGCAGGCTGGTTTCCAATCCGTCGGTCAATTCTTCAATGGGACCACAGCCCATACTTCCGCACATAAGAAGCACTACTTTTTTTGTGGGGTCGATATGCAGCATTTTTTTTGCATCCTCCGAAGGGAGGTCTTGATAGAAGCTGGCTCTGACAGGTATACCGCTCCAAATTATTTTTGCGCTGGGAATGCCCGCTTGCACGTATTCATAAAGGAAATCCCTGTGGGGAATAAAATACCTTTCGGCATCTACATTGGCGGTGAAAGGAGTGCAGGTGTAGTCGGTGGCGATCTGATATATTTTCAGGTCACCCAGATACTTTTGCTTAGCGGCGGTTGCCATCATACCTGCAAACACGTGAGTACAGATAATACCGTCGAATTGCTTTCCGTTTAAATATTCACATAAATCCTTTGCCCCGAGGGTGAGAATTTCATAAAGCACCGAACGTTCCTTTTCCTTTGTAGGATGATTTTCAAAGAAGCGATAGATAATCCCGAAAAGCCTGGGGCTTTTTTTGTAAAGCAAAACGTGACCGCCCGCAACAAGATTAGATGAACTTTTGGAGATAAAGGCAAGGGAGTCGCATATTTCACACTCCACACATTGAGACTCAAAATAATCCTTAACGGCTTGGGCGGCAGAGTTATGCCCCGCACCTGTATTACAAGAAAGGATAAGATATCTCAAAAAATTCACCCCCAAAAATCAAATTTTGTCCAAATAAGTATACCATAGTCAGATTATTATTGCAATGTATAATTTGTTAACAATAAACATAAAAGTCCCCTCGGTTCAAAATTGACGAGGGGACCGATATTATTCCGCGTAGTTAGCTCTGCTTCCACCGATGTATTTCGGGCGGGTGTAAGCGGCGGTGACATAGGCTTCTCCGATGTGGCTTGTGCTGAGTCTTAGGGGCACTGCGACGCTTTTAAGGTGCATACCTATAAGGGTTGAGCCGATGTCAAGACCCAAATCAGCCTTAACATATTCTACAGCAACGGGGTCGCTGAAGCTTTCGTAAACCGCAGTAGCGAAGGAACCGCCGGCTTTGGGCACAGGTCTCACATTAACGATTTCGTAGCCGAATTTTTCTGCGGTGCTGCGTTCCACAATAAGAGCTCGGTTCAGGTGCTCACAGCATTGTGCGGCAAGCAGAACACCTTTTTCTTTAAGTAGCGGCAGCATCACGGCTACCACTGCTTTTGCGGCTTCCGGGCTTGAACCTTTGCCTATTTTACTTCCGATTATTTCACTGGAGGAACAGCCCACTGCAAGCAATTGACCTGCATGCACGGACGCGATGCTCAATAATTCACTCAAAACCTGTTTGGTCTGAATACCAATTTCTTTATACAAGCTTATCACCATACTTAAATATATTCTTCATACACTAATATAATATTACATATTTTTGATTTGTCAAGTTGACACAGAGTAAAAATACTGATATAATTTATGTACATATATTGACACAAGGAGAAATCCTGATGAAAAAATTCGTTTCTTTGTTTTTAGCAATAGTTTTAGTTCTTTCCGCAGTACCATTTATTTCTGCGGATGAGTTAGGTCAGGGAAGCTTCGAGGTTTCGGCAACGCTTGACGGCGGAAAGGGTTCTGTTTTTGTAAGACTAAAGCCCCCCGCCGAATCCATAACCGTAAGCGGTGTGGAGTTGGACGTTATTCTTCCCGAAGGCTTTTCCTACAACGGTCAGCCCACTGCGACCCTCGGCGGATGGCAGATAATTGTGGGCAGTGCATACGCTTCAAACAGATGCAGTGGCAGAAAAATCGCAGTATACACCACAACTAATCCGCAAAAAACAGTTAAGAATTCAGTGATTACACTCATTAAAATACCTGTTACATATCCCGCAAATTTAAAACCCGGTAATAAGGACGTTACCATAAACGTCACCGACGTATCCATCGACCTCAGCGGCAAATCGGTAAGCGGTTTGGATTATTTTGAAGCGGTGGAGGAAGCAGGAAACAGAGAGTATACATATCAAAAATCCTTTAAGTATGAAAAAAATATTACTGATGCTAAAATAACAGGCATTGTCAACAAGCCTTATATAGGCGGCAAAATCAAACAGAGTCCCAAAATTGAGTTGGATGGAAATACTCTTATTGAAAACACAGATTATGCCCTTAATTACTCTTCCAACACCGACTGCGGCGTTGCAACCGTGACAATTCTCGGCAAAGGTGGATATAAGGGACAGGTAAAAAAGACCTTCTATATTATTCCTGCCTCGGTTTACGACATCGCAACCGCTAACCCCACCACCGACCGTGTAACAGTTAGCTGGAGTAAGGCGAAGAAAGTCAGCGGTTATTACATTCTCCGTTCAACTTCTAAAACCGAAGGGTTTGAGATTGTTAAAACCATAAACGACGGCGAAGCATCAAGCTATGTGGACGAAGGACTCTTGTCAGGTAATAAGTATTACTATAAAGTGCAAGCCTTTATATTGATTGATGGCAAAGAAGTTCCGGGAAACCTGACTACAGCTGCACCCTCCTCCACCCTTGATGGCTACACAATCAATGCAACCGATGGTCTTGCTGTAAGCCAAAGGACATCAACCTCCATTACCCTAAAATGGAACAAAACTGAGGTTGCAAACAATGTTGCAAACAAAACTGTTTCAGGATATTATGTTTATCGTTCTACATCTTCCGACAGTGGTTATGAAAAAATAGCAACCATATCTGATGGCGACACATTAACATATAAAGATACAAAGCTCAGCGTTGGCAAAACTTATTATTACAGAGTCCAGCCCTACAGAACCTACAAAAACAATCCCGGGGTGGGACCCTATGCTTCTCTAACCGCCCAAACTCTTGGAAAGGTAGGAACAGTGGCGGGCTTAAAAAACTCCTCTAAAACCGTCAGCAGTATTTCTTTGAAGTGGAGTAGCGTAGCAACCGCCAGCGGTTATCAGATATACCACTCAGCAAAAAAGAGTTCAGGATATTCTCTTTTGGCAACAGTTACAAAAACCAAGTACACCCACAAGAGCCTTTATTCGGGCACAACGGGATATTATAAAGTAAGAGCCTACCGCCTTGAGGACG
>JAZNQM010000027.1:0-3037 GCA_045590175.1 Acutalibacteraceae bacterium
ATCCTCCCTATTGACATATTAACCGATTGTGGTGTATAATTATATTAACCAATATCGGTCAATATAAGTTTTGGGAGATGGTTTTATGAAAAAGATGTTATCGGCGGTTTTGTTAATTGTTGTTTTGCTCACTTTATGCAGTTGCACTTATACAGAGAGCGGTACTTCTAAAAACAACGAAATTTCAATCAATGAAATTACAACAGTTGATGGTTTTGAATGTCAAATAAAAGAAGTTAATTGGTATTCTTCTTCTGATTTTGATTTTGATGTCATTGAACGCGAAGATGGTTTTGAGTATTTGGTTATTGTGTTGTCCGAAAAGAACACTACTGCTGAAACTAAGAACGCACCTATTACTAGTATGTTATCAGCAGATGGTAAACAATGTGTAAATTTGACGGCATTATCGTTATACAAGAAGAAATATAAAATTAATTTTGGTGCTACTTTACCTAATTCTATAGCAGAAGCTTATACGATATATAAGGTGCCTTCTGGTTCGAATTCCTTTAAACTCCAAATTCTTTCTAACGGTTTTGGCAGTGCCAGTGATTATATTATTTTTAGTAGAACAGATGTCAAATAGTTTAATAACCGGTAAATGGTAAATTAATTGATTGTTTTGTCGGCAGCTATAATTTGATTATTATATCAAAGAGCAGATATCTCAATTTAGAAACCGAGCTCGAAACTATCAATTATCAGGTAAGGCGGGAACAGCCGTCATACTTTTGGCATATTTACTGCTTAAAAACAGAGTTTTCAACTACATTTTCTTTGGTATGATTTTTAATACGTCGGTATGATTTTTGTCATACCATCAAAAATAGAGTTATCTCGTAATTTCGGGATAACTCTATTCTTATATATAACTTGAAAATCTTGATAAAAAATGTTATATTAAAATTAAGAAAATGCTTGTTGTTATGCGGAATTTTTACCTTGTGGAAATCATTTCCACAAGGTAAAAGCGGGAGCCTCCACTTGTCAGGGGAGGTGGCACGGCAACGCCGTGACGGAGGGGTAGTTATCTCTCCCTCAGTCAGCTACGCTGACAGCTCCCTCGTCAGAGGGAGCCAAGGGAGATTTGTCCCTGATTTAACGCAACCCTATAATGAAAACATAATCGAGGTGACGAATTTGAAAAAGCCAAGGATACTTTTATCGGGTAACGAAAAGTTAGAATACTACATAGCCGCTGTGGAGGGGTTGGGTGGAATTGCCGATGCGAAATACCTGCCTCCGGTTTCCACAGATTACGACGGTCTGCTTCTTTGCGGCGGAAACGACGTGGAGCCCAAGCACTACGGCGAGGATGTAAACGGAGCGGTGAAATTTGATCCCGCTCGTGATGAAGTTGAAATAGCTCTTATTAAGGCGTTCTTGGAGGCGGGCAAACCGATTTTCGGAATCTGCCGTGGTTTGCAGCTGCTTAACGTTTACTTTGGCGGAACGCTTCATCAGGATTTGGAAAACGCGGACTTCCACACTTCCCACGCAGATTTTGATATAGTCCATTCTGCAATCGCCGCCGAAGGTAGCAGCTTTCAAGCGATGTACGGCAAGGAGTTTTCGATTAACAGCTTCCACCACCAAGGTATAAAGAGGTTAGCTGATGGGTTCAAAGTAACGCTCACAGCACCCGACGGAGTGATCGAGGCGATTGAGCACGAGACCCTGCCAATTTTCGCGGTGCAGTTTCATCCCGAAAAAATGTGTTTTTTAGGTAGTCGCCCCGACACGGTGGACGGTGGAAAAATAATCGAGCAATTTCTTGAAATGTGCAAGGAATAAGGCGGCTAAGGCGGATGAGATTACGCATTTTTGTGATTTTCTCATCCGTTTTTTGTTGCAAATTTAATATAATTATTGCAATGAAAACTGATGGATGGTATACTTGTTTTAAGAGGTGGTTTCATTATGGTTAGAAATATAGACCCGCAAAAATATGCGGCTGTTATACGAAAAATAAAGACCAAGAGAAGAATAGTTCTCGCGATTATGATAATAGTCGCAGTTTTGATTTTAATATTCGGCTCTCCGCTTTACATAAACATCGGTGAAGTCTTCATCGACCGCCAAGGGCTGCCCGTAGGGGTGGTAATCCTGCTGGCTTTACTCGCTGCGATTTTCTCAATCATCGCCATTTCATTTATTATGTATCCCGTGGTTTCTGCCATGGACGTGGAGTGCGACCCCGAAAAGCATTTAGTGTTGAATGCCGCCCTAAACCGCCAAAAGAATATGGACAATATTTACGCTGTGGACTATTTTTATTTGGGCGATTTTCCCGCTTCCCTCGCTTGTGCCGAAAGGATGACGGCAAGCACTAATCCCGAGATGGCGAAGGCAGGACTATTCAACCTTGCTCGGTGCCATTTCTTTATGGGAAACGGTGAGGCACTCGGCTTTGCGGCGGATAGCTACGAAAAGCTTTTAGTAAACGGCAAAAGCACAAAACCCGAATTCTTAAAACTCTGGTCGGCGATAAGCCTTATGGTGGCTCTAAATAAAAAGGATATGACTGCAATCGAGAATCTTAAGAAAATCGAGCCCTGGAACAAATCAAAGGCAACCGAGGGCTTTGTGAATTATCTTTTAGGGGTAGCCGCCTTTGAGCTGGGCGAAACCCAGGAGGCGATTTATCGCTTCGGAGCGGTAAAGGAGTTCTGCTCAAAAATCGTTCTCTGCGAGTTGTCGCAGGAGTATTTAGAGAAACTAAAGTAAGCAAACACGACTGATCCGAACCTGCCTAAAACGGCATAATTTCGGTGCTTTTTAGCTTGCCGGCGTTTGCAGGCGTCAGCCTACCTCACTCCTCCGCACCAAAAATCTCACGAAATTTTTCTCGTTTTAGGTCGAAGAATTTCAAAGTGGAGGATTTTTGGATATGCGAGGCATAAAACGCAGTTAATCCTAACGGATTAACGAGTATTTTAACAATGCAAAGACGAAAATTCCACCTTTAAAATCAGGTTAGATTATTCGTATTTGCTTAAATTCTGGTGACCGTACCATTAAAACGGTGTTAAGG
>JAZNQM010000028.1:0-2433 GCA_045590175.1 Acutalibacteraceae bacterium
CCATCTTACCGAACACTCTGCCGTCGGGAGAGGTTATACCCTCAATAGCGTAGAGAGAGTTGTTGGGGTTGAACTGAACGTCGGTGGTGGCATTGCCGCCCATATCAACATACTGAGTAGCAATCTGACCGTTGGCGGCAAGCTCACGAATTACAGATTCGGGGGCTAAGAATCTACCCTCACCGTGGGAAATCGGCACGCTGTAAACCTCACCAACCTCTGTGCCTGCAAGCCAGGGCGATTTGTTGGAGGCGATTCTTGTGCGAACGATTTTGGACTGGTGACGGGAGATGGTGTTAAAGGTTAAGGTGGGGCAGTTTTCGTCGGTTTCGACAATCTTGCCAAAGGGTACCAAACCTAACTTAATAAGGGCCTGGAAGCCATTACAGATACCGCAGATAAGACCGCCGCGGTTATCCATCAAGTCGGTCACTGCATCGGAAACGTCGCCGTTTCTGAAGAAGGCAGTGATGAATTTACCCGAACCGTCGGGCTCGTCACCACCAGAGAATCCACCCGGAACAAATATCATATTGGATTCACGGAGCTTTGCGGTGAATGTCTCTGCACTGCGGGCAATACTTTCGGCATTGAGATTGTTGATAACGAAAATCTCTGCCTCGGCACCTGCGGCTTCTGCAGCCTTGGCACTGTCGTATTCACAGTTAGTGCCCGGGAATACGGGGATTATAACCTTGGGACGGGCAACCTTAATAGCGGGTGCAACGCGGCTTTCGGCAGAGAAGGAGAAGTTTTCAACCTTACCCTCCTGCTTGATATTGCAGGTGTATACGCTTTCAAGCTTGCCTTCATATAGGTTTTCAAGCTCAGCCATAGAAAGAGTTTCGCCCTTGTACTCAATGCCGTCCTCGGTGATTTCACCAAGCAGCTTAGCACCCTCTACATCCTCGGTAACCTCCAGGATAAAGGAAGCATAATTATAGCCAAAAATATCGTCGAGGGTGAGTGCATCGTTATATTTAAAGCCGAAGCCGTTACCAATACACATCTTATAGATACCCTCTGCAATACCGCCAAGGGTAGGAGTCCAACAAGCAACGGCTTTTCCGCTGCGGAGAAGCTCTGTAACCTTATCGTAAAGGTTAAGGAGAGAATCTGTGCAGGGCAGGTTGTTCTCGTCGTATTCGGGAGTAAGAAGAACTGCCTTATTGCCACACTTCTTGAATTCGGGAGATACAACGTCGCTGATTTTATCGGTGGTTACAGCAAAGGAAACCAAGGTAGGCGGAACATCCAACTTTTCGAAAGTACCGCTCATAGAGTCCTTACCGCCGATAGAGGCAATTCCCAGCTCCTTTTGGGCGGTGAAGGCACCGAGAAGTGCTGCCAAGGGCTTGCCCCAACGGGTAGCATCCTTGCCGGGACGCTCGAAATATTCCTGGAAGGTTAAGTATACATCCTCGAACTTTGCACCTGCGGCGATAAGCTTGGATACGGATTCAATAACGGCTAAATATGCACCATGGTAGGGACTCTTTTCGGTGATGAAGGGGTTATAGCCCCAGGACATAAAGGAAACAGTGGTGGTGTCCTTCTTTTCCTGGCTCACCTTATTAACCATAGCCTGAATAGGAGTGCGCTGATTCTTGCCGCCAAAGGGCATAAGAACAGTGCCTGCACCGATGGTTGAGTCAAAACGCTCGGAAAGTCCACGCTTTGAGCAAACGTTAAGGTCGGAAACTAAAGACTTATAGTTGTCGGCAAAGCTTCCGTCTACAGCCTTTTTATAGTCCTCTGCCTTGAGAGATTCAATATTAATATGCTTTTCGGCACCGTTGGAATTAAGGAATTCACGGCTGATATCACAAATCTTTTTGCCGTTCCAATTCATTGTGAGGCGGGGATCAGCCTTAACTTCTGCAACGACTGTGGCTTCAAGGTTTTCAAGGGCGGCTGCGGCAAGAAATGCTTCAACATCCTTGGCTTCTACAACAACCGCCATACGCTCCTGAGATTCACTGATTGCAAGCTCGGTACCGTCAAGACCGTCATATTTCTTGGGTACGGCATTAAGATTGATTTCGAGTCCGTCAGCCAATTCACCGATGGCAACCGAAACACCGCCTGCACCGAAGTCGTTACAACGCTTAATCATACGGCAAACGTCACCGTTGCGGAAAAGTCTTTGAAGCTTACGCTCCTCGGGAGCGTTACCCTTCTGAACCTCTGCACCGCAGGATTCAAGAGACTGAAGATTGTGGGTTTTGGAGGAGCCTGTAGCACCGCCGCAGCCATCACGACCTGTTCTTCCGCCTAACAAAATAACAACATCGCCAGCCTCAGGCACTTCACGTCTTACGTTCTCTGCAGGAACAGCTGCAACAACTGCACCAATTTCCATTCTCTTTGCAACATAACCGTCATGATAAATCTCATCTACCTGACCGGTTGCAAGCCCTATCTGGTTACCAT
>JAZNQM010000029.1:0-3159 GCA_045590175.1 Acutalibacteraceae bacterium
CATAAAAACAACTCCTTTCAAATATAAAAATATAAAGTACAGGGCTGATTATACCACATTTTTACATAGAATGCAATACAGAATAAAGTACAGACCAAAATCTGTACTTTATTGATTGAAATATTTATTTTTGTTGAAATATAAGAACATTTTAACAAGAACGCATTCTATACTAAAAATAATATAAAAAATAAACTTTAGGCTTTTTCGATTTTCTTCATAAAAAAGGGCATCATTTCTTTAGAGTAGCCACTCAAGGAATAGTCGCCGTTGCAAAGGCACCAATCGTAAATCATCGCCCGCTCGCAGAAGGCATAGTATTTCACGATTTGGTTCACCGTCATATCGGCGGTGATTTCCCCTCTCTCCTGCCCCGCTACCACGATTTTGCGGAGGAGTCGATAGTAAACGCGGTTGTGGTCCAGCAGCTGCTTTTCGTTTTTGGTCATAAGCTGGGTGGAGTAAAGCCGCTTCATCAGCTCCAAGTCAACGGTGTTCTCCACCATTTCAAAAAGCTTGCGATTGAGGAAAAGCAATATCTCAACACAGGGAGTGTCGGTGCTGATTTCATCCTCCAGCTCCTCATACTTCTCGTCGAAAAGATAGGCAAGGGAGCCCAGCAGAGCATCCTTGCTTTCAAAATAGTGATAGAAAGAACCCTTGGAGGTGCCCGATTCAAAGACAATATCTTCAATTGTGGTGTTGTCGTAGCCATTGTCATAGAAAAGCTTCCAGGCGGCGGAAACAATTCTGCTTTTTGTGTTGCGGCTATTCTTCTTTGGCATAATACCACCTCTTGGAAAATTATATAACATTCCCGAAAATATGTCAACAGGACGGCTTATTTGCCGTCCTGTTGATAAATTAACCCTATTAAATTATTTCGTCTTGAATTTTCTTTTGCTTGACCAGCCGCTGTAGTAATATGTTTTACCAACCTTTTTATAGGCACGGACTCTCACATAATATTTGGTTTTTCTGCTTAACTTTTTAACATACTTTGTCTTGGATTTTCCCTTTAATTTTTTATCTACTACCAACTTCTTGAAGCTGCTTTTCTTAGAAATCTGCAGTTGGTATCCCGTAGCTCCGGAAACCTTAGACCACTTAACCGTCGCCTTTCTTTTTGATGAGATAGTAGCTTTGGGCTTAGCGGGTTTATTGCTTAGAGTCACCACAGGTTTAACGCTGTATTGAATATCACCGACATAATTATAGGAAAATGCATTGCCAAAACCTTCTACATAGAAATAGTATTTTTGATTTTTCTTTGCGTTCTTAATTTCTATTTTTGCGGTCCCATTAGTAGAATATGTTCGATAGTCTCCTATCGTTTTATATTCGCCTTTTTTCTTCTGATAGACTTTCAAATACCAATATGTATAATCGCTGTTTCTATCTACCTTTTTGTGATAAAATTCAAATGTCAGAGTTCCGCTTGTGGGCATTTTATAACTATAAAAATCAACAGAATTATCTTCAGTATTTCCATAGCGTTTAGTGTTGAGTTCAAGAGAATCTGCCGAAGCATAGGTATCATTACTTTCAGTTTCATAATTTGAAGTTTTCTTGGCCTTGGCTGAGAATGTGTATTCCGTATCCACGCACCCGCAACTTGCAGAGATCTCTATACATAATACTTCTCCTTTTTTTGCGCCTATGGGCATAAAAGACAATTCTTCTTTAGAGTCAGGGTATATTTCTACAGACATATACAAATCGTATTCAGCATTTCCTCTATCAATATAGATTGTTATGTCCCATTCTTCATAATATATTCCTTGTTCAAACCATTCGTGTTCAAAAGTAAATATTAATTTACCAGTGTATGGCATTTTTATGCGATAATACCTGCTTTCATTGTGTCCACAAGAATCAGTTATTGCACAACCCGGTTCAAGCTTCTCCGCAGAAGCAAACGGATGTGCCGCATTAACCGGTACTGCTGAAAAAAAAGTAAGCAAAGTCACAACACATAATAATAGCGAAATTAATTTTTTATACATTTCTATACCCCCAGCTGTCAATACTTTCTGTAATCGGTTTTTGTACTAATATTTTAGTACAACGTAATTATACATCCGTATTATTAGTATGTCAATGGTTTTTAGAAAATTTATAGTATACTAATCACAGAAAGGGGCATCTGCAATGAATCGGATAAGAGAACTCCGCGAGGAGAAAAATTTACGACAAATTGATGTGGCTGTAGCTACCGGAATAGACCAAAAGACCCTTTCAAATTACGAAACAGGAAAAACCAACCCAGATAGCTATGCTTTGATCAAATTAGCCGATTTTTTCAATGTAAGTATAGACTACTTAGTTTGCAGGACCGATAGTTCTCTCTTTTACAAGGCTGACATATTGAGGAAAATCGACGAAGTCAAAAAAGAATTAGACGACATTGCAAATTCAATATAAATATTAATGGGATATCTCGCTTACCCTTGTGAGATATCCCATTTTGTTTTATTCAGTTACTGCGGCGACGATTGCCTTGATGGTGTGCATACGGTTTTCGGCTTCCTTGAAAACGATGGACTGCTCGCTTTCAAACACCTCATCGCTGACCTCCA
Organism: Acutalibacteraceae bacterium; assembly: GCA_045590175.1. Classification (GTDB taxonomy): domain Bacteria; phylum Bacillota; class Clostridia; order Oscillospirales; family Acutalibacteraceae; genus UMGS1532. The sequence continues at coordinate 2,580 of JAZNQM010000029.1, forward strand.
TACTGTCGCGGCTGAACTTCTCGCCCATTTCCTTGCCCACGGTGGTTTTTAAATCGTGGAAGGCGGGAAGGCAGTGCATAAATACGGCGGTATCTTTAGCGAGGCTCATAGCCTTTTTGTTCACTTGATAGGGGGAAAGAGCCTTGATGCGCTCTTCCCAAATCTCAACAGGCTCGCCCATTGAAACCCAAACGTCGGTGTAGACAACGTCGGCATTTTTAAGGGCTTCCTCGGGACTCTCGCTGAACTGCAAGGTAGCACCGCTGACCGCTGCCAGCTTCTCGCATTTTTCGATAAGTGCCTTTTCGGGGAAATACTCCTTGGGAGCACAAACGGCGAAGTCAACACCCATTATGGCACAGCCCACCATCAGCGAATTACCCATATTATATCTGGCATCACCCATATAGCAAAGCTTGATGCCCTCGAGGGTGCCGAAATGCTCGCGGATGGTTAAGAAATCGGCAAGTATCTGGGTGGGATGGAACTCATTTGTAAGACCGTTTATAACGGGGATGGTGGCATATTTTGCCAGCTCCTCAACAATCTCCTGCCCGAAGCCGCGATAAGTCGGATCGTA
>JAZNQM010000030.1:0-9857 GCA_045590175.1 Acutalibacteraceae bacterium
ACATCTGTGTTGTCGGTGATGACGACCAAAGTATATATAAATTCCGCGGAGCTACCATTGAAAATATTTTGAACTTTGAAAAGCACTACCCTGACGCAATGGTGATACGATTGGAACAGAACTATCGTTCCACTCAAAATATTCTTGATGCAGCCAACGCTGTAATCGCACACAACACCGACCGAAAAGGTAAAAGTCTTTGGACTGCTAACGGTACCGGTTCTAAGATAAAGGCGGTCACTGCCGAAAATGAAGCAGATGAAGCTCGTTTTGTGTCTGAAGAGGTGCTTCAGCACATCAAAGAAGGCGGAAATTTCAGTGATTGTGCGGTTTTATACAGAATGAACGCACAGTCAAATGCCATTGAAAACGTGTTCGTTCGCTCAGGTATTCCCTATAAGGTTATCGGTGGACTTCGTTTCTACGACCGCAAAGAAATTAAGGATGTAATTTCATACTTAAATGTTATTAACAACCCTAATGACAACGTTAGATTACGCAGAATAATAAACGAACCTAAGCGTGGAATCGGTAATACAACCGTTGAAAACGCTTTGTATATTTCTGATTCTCTCGGTATTTCTCTGTTTGAAGTTTTCGAAAATGCAGAAAACTATCCTTCTATCTCACGGGCGGCGGGTAAACTTAAGGAGTTTTGTCAGATTATTCGCGGTCTACAGTCTGACGTGGAAGTAATGACTTTGCACGAGCTTCTTAGAGAAGCACTCGAAAAGACAGGTTATAATTTATATCTTGCTACCTTACCATCTGACGAAAGTGAGCGAAAAGAAAATGTACAGGAATTAATTTCTTCTGTTATTCAGTATGAGGAAGAAAACGAAAATGCTTCCTTATCGGGATTCTTAGAGGAAGTTTCCCTTATCAGTGATATTGATTCATACGAAGAGGGAGCAGATGCGGTAGTATTAATGACACTCCACTCAGCAAAAGGCTTAGAATTTGATACTGTTTTTCTGATTGGTATGGAAGAGGGGATTTTCCCCGGGAATCAAACTATCTACGGCGGTCCCGAAGAAATGGAAGAAGAAAGGCGTATTGCGTATGTTGGAATAACAAGAGCAAAGCGCCAGCTGTATGTAACAAATGCATACCGCCGTATGATATACGGGCAAACGAGCTATAATAAAGCTTCAAGATTTTTTACGGAAATTCCGACCTTCTTGTGCGATGTTTCGAGCAGAGTACAAAGCGGAAATAATATATTTAGCGGTGGTTCTTTTGGAGGAAGCACCTATTCAGGATACACTAAAAAAAGCGGCGGCTTCGCTTCTGCTACTTCGCAATCCACAAGACCTCAGTTCAATATAAGTCGCGCTTCAACACCTAAGACCGCTACTTCAGTTATTAAATTTGCTGAGGGCGACACAGTCAGTCATTCAGTTTTCGGAGAGGGAACTGTACTAAAAGCAACTCCAATGGGCAATGATGTTTTGCTCGAGATTAACTTTATTTCAGCAGGAAACAAAAAACTAATGGCAGCCTTTGCCAAGCTTAAAAAGGTGTAGTTATGGCTAAAGAAACGAAAACAAATGCAATCAGAATTCTTGAGAGCTTCAAGATTTCATTCAAGGTTAATAATTATAATTGTGATGAATTTGTAGATGCTGTTAAGATCGCCGATATGCTTTTACAGCCTTACGAATCTTCCTTTAAAACCTTAGTTGCCCAAGGCAGAAGCACAAAAAATTATTTTGTATTTTGTGTTCCTATTGCGGAGGAGTTGGACTTAAAAAAAGCAGCTAAATGTGTTAATGAAAAATCAATTGCCCTTATTCATGTTAAGGATATTAATTCCGTAACGGGCTATATAAGAGGTGGTTGCACTCCAATCGGTATGAAGAAAAAATTCACAACCGTTATTGACGCAACTGCTGAAAAATTCGAGGAAATAATTATCAGTGGCGGCAGAATTGGCACACAAATTTTGTTAAACCCAAATGATTTGATTAAGGTAACAGACGGTTGCTATAGAGATATAATAGCATCGAAGGATGAGGAGATTGATAATGGATAACATATTTATTTCTCTCGGAATAGTTGCATATAACGAAGAAGCCTTTTTACCTTCTCTCTTGCAAGATATATACAACCAGAGTTTTCCTAAAGGTCAAACCGAAATTCTATTTATTGACAGTATGTCTACCGATAAAACTCTCCACATTTTTGAAGAGTTTAAAAACAAATATTATCACGAGTACAAGTCTATACAGGTGTTGAATAATACTGCTAAAAATCAAGCAAGCGGTTGGAATGTCGCTATTGATAATTTCACGGGAGATGCATTAATACGTCTTGATGCTCACACAAAAATCACTGAAGATTTTATAAAGAACAATGCTTTGTGTTTATGTTCGGGCGAAATGGTTTGCGGAGGAATGCGTCCTAATTTAATTAAGGATGCAACACCGATAAAAAATTTAGTACTTCTTGCTGATACTTCTATGTTTGGTAGTAGTTTTGGTAAATATCACAATAGCAACAAAAAGAGCTACGTAGACACACTTTTCCACGGATGTTACCGCCGTGAGGTTTTGGATAGGGTGGGACATTTTAATCCCGAATTAGGCAGAACCGAAGATAATGATTTTCATCAGAGAGTACGAGCTGCCGGATTTAAAATATGTTATGATCCATCGATAGTTTCTTATCAATATTCTCGTGGGAGTGTGCGAGCTTCAATCCGACAGAAATACGGTAACGGTTATTGGATAGGCAGAACTACCGCTATTAATTCTTCCTGCGTTTCGCTTTTCCATTTTGTGCCTTTCCTTTTTGTAGCGGCTATAGTCACAACATTGGTTTTAGGTGCGCTTTGGAGTTGGTTGTTATTTTTGTTACTCGGAGTAGTATATGCGACCGCTAACATTATTTTGAGTATCGTATCTATCGTTAAATTCAAGCCCTTTAGCTTAGCCAATCTATTGTTGCCGATAATGTTTTTTGCTTTGCACATTTCCTATGGAATTGGTACAGCTGCCGGGTTTATCAGTATTTTAACCAACAAACCAGGCAGGTAGAGTAATAATGAAAAAGAATGTTTTATATATTGTTTTAGCGGCTGTAGGATGGGGTACAACCGGAATATTTGTTTCATTTTTTGAAGGTTTAGGTTTAACCACTACCTTTGTAAGTGCCGCGAGACCGCTTATTGCTGCCGTTTTCATTGGTGTTGGGTTGTTGATATCCAATAGAGCAGCATTGCGTATTAAACTACGTGACATTTGGGTGTTTATCGGTACCGGTATTTTCAGCTTTTCATTTTTTACTTATTGCTACTATCTTTCCATTACCAAAAATGGGATGGCTGTAGCTGCAGTTTTGCTTTACACAGCACCTGTATTTGTTACTATTTTGTCAGCGTTGCTTTTCAAAACAGCTTTCACTAAATATAAGTTTATTGCATTAGTATTATCCTTTGCGGGTTGTGCTTTAGTATCGGAGATTTTTAATGCTCAGTACCGCATTTCAACAATTGGAATTATTGCAGGGCTGGGTTCAGGTATCGGTTATGCCCTATATACGATCTTTGGTGAGCTTGCCATAAGAAAAGGTTATAAAAGCGGAACTATTTCATTTTACACATTTGCTTTTGCCTCGCTCGTTACCGTACCTGCTGCGATATTTAGCGGTTTGCCGCAAGGCGTTGACTTCGGGGAGCTCTCAGTGTGGTTAGGGCTGTTCGCGTTAATTACAGCAGTTGTACCTTATTTGCTGTATACAAAAGGCTTAGAAGGTATAGAGCCTTCAATGGCGGCTGTTTCCGCAACTTTTGAACCTCTTGTAGCTGCTTTACTTGGTGTATTGGTGCTAAAGGAAACACCCACCATAAGTAAGATTGTTGGAATTGTTTTGATACTTTCTTCGCTTATTGTTGCAGGAAGGCAAAAAGAAAGTTGAATTATTAGAACCGTTGTGTTATAATAATCAAGTTATTTATTCTGTAAGGAGGGAGATTATGTCTGATAACAGACCGATTGGTGTTTTTGATTCGGGACTGGGTGGACTAACCGTTGTCCGCGAATTGATAAAAGTTATGCCTTATGAGAATATTGTATATTTTGGCGATACGGGTCGTGTACCATACGGTACTAGAAGCAGAGAAACCATATTTAAATATACAAAGCAGGATGAGAGTTTTCTCCTTTCCAAGGATGTTAAAATGATTATTGCGGCTTGCGGTACAGTCAGCTCAGTAGCTGCCGAAACAGGGGATATGCTTCCTGTGCCATTCGTTGAGGTGGTTTCTCACGCAGCAAAGAGGGCGGTAGAAGCAACTAAAAACGGCAAAATCGGTATTATTGCAACACCAGCAACTGTAAAAAGCAATTCCTATAAAAAACATATTAATAGTCTGATGCCGGATTTAGAGGTTTATCAGAACGATTGTCCTTTGTTCGTACCTTTGGTAGAAGCAGGTTGGGTTGACTGTGATGATATAGTGACCATAGAAACCGCTAAAAGATATCTTGAACCATTAAAAAATGCAGGTGTAGACGTTCTTATAATGGGCTGTACGCATTATCCTGTAATAACCGACATAATACGTAATGTTATGGGAGAGAATGTAATTCTTGTAAATACAGGCGAGTTTACTGCCAAAGCAACCCGTGACTTACTGATATCAAGAAATATGGAAACCGACAATAAAAACTTTGGATCACGTGAATATTACGTAAGCGATAAAACAGAAGCCTTTTCAAAAACAGCATCTATTCTTATGGGTTCTGATTTCACCGGTGAAGTAAATTATATTGATATCCATAGCGTTAAGGAGCTTTTTTAAATGCGTGAAGTTACATTTAACATAAAAGGTACTCAAGAAATTGAGGGTAATACCGATGTTATGGAGTTTGTTTCCGTTGGTGAATATTCCATAACGGATGATGAAATTGTTTTAGTTTATGACGAAGGTGTTTCCTATGGTATTAATGGTGTTAAAACCACCCTCACGCTAAAAAAAGACGGCATAGTCACTCTCGAAAGAAATGGTGGAGCGTATGGAAACCTTGTTGTTGAAGAAGGCAAACGACATCTTTGTCAGTATCGAACTGAATATGGCGATATAATGATTGGAATATTCGGAGAAAGTGTTAAAAACAATCTTACTGAATTCGGCGGTGATCTAAGCTTGCAATATTCGATAGATGTAAATGCGGGCTTGTTAAGTAAAAATAAAGTAGAGATAAGTATAAGAGAGGAATCTTAAAATGTCAGTAGTAGTTAAAACAACAATCAATAGCATAAAGGATTGTATAATTAATGCTGCAAATGCGGCAATAAAAGATGGTACTTTACCTGAAGTAGAGCTTCCGGATTTCAGCGTTGAAGAGCCTGCCGACAGCACTCATGGTGATTTTGCGGTTAATGCTGCTATGGTTTGGTCACGTGCTTTCAGAAACGCACCCCGCAAAATAGCAGAAGCGATAACATCCCATATCGATATTGAGGGCACCTACATTGACAAGCTTGAAATTGCAGGACCGGGTTTTATAAATTTCTACGTAAAGCCCACTTATTACGCAGCGGTTGTTGCAGATGTACTTTCAAAGGGTGAAAACTACGGTGAATCTGATATGGGCAATGGGAAAAAAGTTATGGTTGAATTTGTTTCTGCCAATCCAACAGGTCCTATGCATATCGGAAATGCACGTGGAGGTGCGTTAGGTGACACCTTAGCTTCTGTTCTTAGCAAAGCGGGATATGAAGTTACGAGAGAATTTTATGTAAATGATGCCGGAAATCAGATTCAGAAATTTGCAGGTTCCCTTGAAGCAAGATATTTGCAGATATTTAACCCCGAAGTGGAATTCCCTGAAGATGGATACCACGGTGCGGACATTATCGAAAGAGCAGCCGAGTTTAAGAATATTAATGGTGATAAATATCTCAACTGTAGTTCCGAAGAGAGAAGACAGGCACTTGTTGATTATGCGCTTCCTCTTAATATTGAAGCCCTTAAAACCGACCTCGAAGCATATCGTATAAATTATGATGTTTGGTTCAGAGAGTCAAGCTTGTATTCTGACGGCACACTCGATAAGGTTATTGAGCATATGAAAAACAGTGGGCTTACCTACGAAAAAGATGGAGCATTATGGTACAAAAATGCTGAATTCACTGCGGCACTTCTTAAAAAGCAGGGCAAAAGCGATGCCGATATTGAGAAGCTTGAGCTTAAAGACGACGTGCTCATTCGCGCTAATGGTAATCCAACATACTTTGCCGCTGATATTGCTTATCATTACAATAAGTTCCACCTCCGCGGATTTGATACAGTCATCAATGTATGGGGTGCGGATCACCACGGACACGTAGCAAGACTTAAAGGTGCTATGGATGCTATTGGTGAATCGGGAGATAAGCTGGATATCGTTCTTATGCAGTTGGTTCGTCTTGTCAGGGCAGGGGAGATTGTCAGAGTTTCCAAGAGGACCGGCAAATCTATAACCCTTAAAACCCTTCTTGATGAAGTGCCGATTGATGCTGCAAGATTTATATTCAATTCCAAGGAACCATCAACTCATCTGGAATTTGATTTGGATTTGGCTGTTGAAGAAACAAGTCAGAACCCCGTTTACTATGTACAATATGCTCATGCGAGAATTTGCAGCATTCTCAGAGCTTTAGAAAACGATCATATTAAACCGAGAGATTGTTCTATCGAGGAGTTGTCTCAGCTATCTGCTCCCGAAGAACGTATGCTTATTAAGCACTTGGCGGCGCTTACAGGTGAAATTGAATCTGCTGCTCGTAGCTATGATTCGGCGAGAATCACCCGTTATGTATATGACCTTGCAACACTCTTCCATAAGTTCTATAATGCTTGCAGGGTTAAGGTCGAGGATGAAAAGCTGATGCAGGCAAGAGTAAATCTTTGTATTGCGACAGCATCGGTTATTAGAGTTGTATTATCAATGCTCAAAATTGATGCTCCTACCTCTATGTAGTTTTATTATAATTCAGTTGTTTCAACTAAAAAACGGACTACAAATAATTCCGAAGCATTTTAAGTAAAGCAATGTGCGTTTCACTATGCACATTGCTTAATTTTTTATTATTTAGTATATATTTTAATTTTTGTTCATACAATTTACCAATAACCTTTATAAGGAGAGAATGGTATGGAAATGAACATTACAAAACAAGCGGTTACATCCAATGAAGTAATATTTGAACAAACAGTGGAACAAGCCATAGATACTGACTTTACTATACCTGACTATTGCCCGGGAATTGTAAGGATTATAAAATGCAGAATAGCTCCACGGATTTCTTCTAAAAACATTTCGGGTGATATGCTTACTATTGACGGATGTGCATCTATTACTGTTATATATTCAGATGAAGATAATAAAATTTGTAGCTATGAACATGAGCTTGATTTTCAAAAAATCTTACCTATCGGGGAGGTCGGAGAACTTCCGTTAGTACATATTTCAATTTGCCAGGAATATGCAAATTGTAGAGCTATAACACAGAATAAAATCGACATACACGGTGTATTAGCTATGAAAATAAAGATACTGTGTCAGAAATCAATAGAGATATTAACAGATATTGATTGTGAAGGTGTGCAAATTAAAAACGGCAGTTATCCTGCCACGAATCCATTGGGATGCGTTGAAAAAATAGTTGTTATTGAAGAAGATCTCGAGTTAAGCAAAAGTACAACCACAATCAAATCAATTTTAAGAAGTGATTTCAGAGCTGTGTTGGAGCAGTGTAAACTTATTGGAAACAAGGCTGTTGTCAAAGGAGATATTCTTTTAAATGCACTATACTGCACTGTACAGGGAACTGTTGAAAAGTACGAAAGCCGCATTCCGTTTAATCAAATTGTTGATATAAACATCGAGGGGATAGACTGTGAATGCGATGCAGAGTTGAAAATAATGTCCTGCATGTTAAAGCCACGTACTAATCTCTCCGGCGAGGCAAAGGCTTTTGCATTTGAATGCAAACTATCTATTCTTGTGTTTGCAAGCTGTAATAATGATATACCTGTTATTTTAGATGCTTTTTGCACCAAACATGATCTTGAAAACAAAATGTGTAATGTGCAGTTTAAAAAGTTAGAATCTAAACTTAACGAAAGATTTATGTGTGAAAAAACTTTTGATTTCCCTGAAAATACTTTTGGCACAGTTGTTGATATGTGGTGTGAGAACAAAGTGGGACAGACAAAAATAGAAAATGGTCAGTTAATGTTGAACGGGACTGCTATTATCTGTCTGCTTGTGTATGACTGTGATAATCAACCGCAGTATTTTGAGCGTAGCGTGGATTTTGAATATACAAATAATCTAAACGATGGATCGCTTAATTCAATTCCCGAAGCCAACGTAGTTACAGCATCTTGTGCATATACTGTTATAGGCGATAACAAATTAGAAACCAGAGTTGAATTATGCATTAACGCTCAGATATATAAAGTGAAAGAAGAAGCAGTAATAATCAATACCGAAATAAACTCGAATCCGTCAAACAATGTAAAAAAATCCCCAATGATTGTTTATTATGCTACAGCAGGTGAAAATATATGGGATATTGCGAAGAATTACAGAGCGGATTGTTCGGATATAATTTCTGTCAACAAGCTGGAAAGCGATATATTAAGTATACCTATGATTTTGCTTATTCCATAAACAATTGGATTACCTGTTATTTGAATCACGCAAAGTGATGCGATCGATATAAGTTTTGACTTTGAATAGGAAAATATAGAGCAACACAGCCTCCTGCGGTAGTGATAAAGTATACCATAGGAGGCTGCGTTTATTATTGTTTTTAAATTTAGTCGAACTTTATAATTTATAAAAATCCGCCATCAACGATTATATTTTGTCCTGTTATAAACTTTGCCTCAGCCGAAGATAAAAACAAAACAGTTTTAGCAATGTCAGACGGTTCTCCCAAACGACAAAGCGGGGTGGCTTCTACTAAATCTTCAATAACGGTTTTGTCAATTGATTCATTCATTTTGGTATTAATGATTCCGGGCGACACACAGTTCACTCTTATTCCGCTGGGACCGAGTTCTTTGGCTAATGCTTGAGTAAATCCTATAAGTCCTGCCTTAGAGGTTGAATATGCAACTTCGCACGAAGCTCCTGAAACACCCCAGATAGAAGATATATTGACTATGCAACCATCTTTTGCTCTTAAGAAATAGGGGAGGAGAGACTTCGACATATAGAAAGCAGAAGAAAGATTCGTAGAAATCATTTTATCCCAATCCAAGCCGGAGAAATCGCAGATAGGTGATATTTTAGAAATTCCTGCATTGTTTATAAGAACATCTATACCGCCAAATCTATTTATAAACTCTGTAGCTAAAGTTTCGCAATCAGACATAACAGAGACGTCGCACTTAAATGTCTCTGCATCTACACCTAAAGAGAGAGCTTCGCGTTTCACATCGGTGGCTGCGGCTTCTGAATTAAGGTAGTTAATACCAATGTTATATCCTTTTTTAGCAAACTCCAGCGCGATGGATCTTCCGATACCTCTGGATGCACCTGTGATTAATACTGTTTTTTTCATAAGTACCTCAATATTTTTTTATTTTAGTATATACCTTTTTAACAGGATAGTCAACAACATTTAGTTTACATAACGAAAGTGCATAACAATATAGCGTGGTTTACATAATAAGTTTACATAATATTTAATTTTATGCACATTTTTGGTTGACATAATTTTGTTTTTGTAGTATTATATTTTTACACGCTCTTTTATGAATATTACTTGTTGTAGTATCATAAATATTTATAAAAGGGAAGGTGAGCTTATGTTGGGGACAACCCTTAATTTTAAGATGTCAAGAAAATTGAAAT
>JAZNQM010000031.1:0-4381 GCA_045590175.1 Acutalibacteraceae bacterium
AACGTATACCATTCTGGGAACCTTGTAGTTATCAGCCTGACGCCAAACTGTCTCTGACTGGGGCTCAACACCGCCCTTAGCACAGAGAACTCTTACGGAACCGTCAAGAACTCTCAGTGAACGCTCAACCTCAACTGTGAAGTCAACGTGACCGGGAGTATCGATAATGTTAATTCTGTTACCGTTCCAATAGCAGGTAGTAGCAGCAGAAGTGATTGTAATACCTCTCTCCTGCTCCTGAACCATCCAGTCCATTGTAGCAGCACCGTCGTGAGTTTCACCAATCTTGTGGTTTACGCCGGTGTAGAACAGAATTCTTTCAGTTGTAGTTGTTTTACCGGCATCGATGTGAGCCATGATACCGATGTTTCTTGTGTTTTCAAGAGATACTTGCCTTGGCATAAAATCCTCCTAAATCTGAACAGAAAACTATTACCATCTGTAATGTGCAAATGCTTTGTTAGCCTCTGCCATCTTGTGAGTATCTTCACGCTTTTTGAATGCACCGCCAGCACCGTTGACTGCATCAAGGATTTCGCCGGCAAGTCTTTCCTTCATAGTTTTTTCGCTACGCTGACGAGAATATGTTGTCAACCAGCGAAGGCCCAGTGTCTGTCTTCTCTCAGGTCTAACCTCCATAGGTACCTGATAAGTTGAACCACCAACACGGCGAGCCTTAACCTCTAACTGAGGCATAACATTCTCCATAGCTGCCTCGAAAGTCTCGAGGGGGTCGTTACCTGTCTTTTCGTTGATAATCTCAAAAGCACCGTAAACGATTTTCTGGGCAACACCCTTCTTACCGTCGAGCATAATGTTGTTGATTAAACGTGTAACGAGCTTGGAATTATAAATAGGATCGGGCAAAACATCACGTTTTGCAATGGAACCTCTTCTTGGCACTTTACTTCCCTCCTTCACAATATTTAATGATATCATAGGTACTCGAAAGCGACAAACTCCCGTAGCCAATACAGAGGCATATATATAAACCCTGTATTGTATACAGACGAAATATCAAATTAATTCGTTTGAGTTATGTCAATTCCTTATTTACCCTTCTTAGGACGCTTTGCGCCATACTTGGAACGTGCCTGATTACGGTTAGCTACACCCTGAGTATCAAGAGTACCGCGGATAATGTGGTAACGAACACCGGGGAGGTCCTTTACTCTACCGCCTCTGATAAGAACAACTGAGTGCTCCTGAAGGTTGTGGCCAACACCGGGAATATAGGAACTAACTTCAATTCCGTTTGAAAGTCTTACTCTGGCAATCTTTCTTAAAGCTGAGTTAGGCTTTTTGGGAGTTGCTGTCTTAACAGCTGTGCAAACGCCTCTCTTCTGGGGGGAATTCTGGTCGATAGCTCTGTTCTTCTTAGAGTTCCAGCCCTTTAAGAGTGCGGGTGCCTTAGCTTTCTTTTCAGAAACCTCTCTTCCCTTACGAACCAGCTGGTTAAAGGTTGGCATTAAACTTTTCTCTCCTTTCCTCAAAAATTATTTATGTCAATGAGCCATAATATTATAGCCCAAAAACAAGCAGATATGTTTTTTATTGGTAATTCACAGAAAAACCTTGTAAATAAAAGGCTTTTCGGGCATTTTTACCACTATCTCAAACCGCAAAACCGCAGTTTCCGACAATTACTTAATATAACAAATAATTTCCTAAAAGTCAACCATATTTTTATAAATAAATATCCCCCCGTAAAACGGGGGGTATTTCATTTTCGGGCATAGCCCTAATATTACTGGCTGCGCACAAGTGCGCTTTTTATTGGCCTGCCAGCCATGCAACTATTACTTACTACCCATAAATGGGTCCCGTGGGTCAAATATACTTAACTGGTCACTTTCCTGATCTCTTTTCAATTGTTCTGCTATATATGTTTTTATCGCTTTCGTATTCTTACCCACGGTATCTACGTAATATCCCTTGCACCAAAATTCGCGATTTCTATATGCGAATTTCATATTTCCCCACTTCTGAAATATTAAAAGTGCACTCTTTCCTTTAAGATACCCCATAAATCCCGAAACACTCATTTTGGGCGGTATACTCACTAACATATGTATGTGGTCGGGACACACTTCTCCCTCTATTATTTCTACGCCTTTCCATTGGCATAACTGTCGCAATATTTCTCTTATCTCATACCTTTTCTCTGCAAAAAACACCTTTCTTCTATACTTTGGTGCGAAGACTATGTGATACTTGCAATTCCATTTGGTGTGTGCTAAACTACTTGTTGTATTTATACTATCTTTTTTCATTTGAAAATCCTCCGTTTGTTTTCTTTGAAGTCGACTGGCAGGTCACTTCAATTCTATCACAAGCGGAGATTTTTGTTTATCGGTTAACCTTTTTTGAACCACGCGACTATCGCGTGGTTTTCGTTATACAAAAAAAGACCGACACACAGTCGGTCTGATTTTATTTTGCATATTCGTACTCAATTACATATAAACCGTTATACTCCATATCGTAATACATTGCCGCCATATCGTAGGTACCTTCTTTAAGGGGCGCTTTGTTGTATTCATCGTTTGTAATGTTATAAACACAAACATAGTCCCAATCCTCAGCCGTGCCCACCTCATACACAAGGTCATAGATTTCATCGGTTAAAATCGCTGACCATTTGTCGCTTCCTTTGATTATTCCTTCAATAAAGTCACCTGCTTCAGAATTAAACTGCATTGCGGTGTCCTCGTAATCAATACCGTTTACACTGCCTTTGAAGTTATCGTAGGAATAAGGCTCTGGCAAAAATACACCCATATAGCTTTCGACGGCTTCAATCTGTGCACTTTTTTCTGCATCAACAGGCTCTTTTGTGTTAACAGAGAAAAACACGGTAAAAATCACTACCAAAACCAATAGTCCTGCAAAAAGGTTTCCTCGTCCGCCGCCGTATTTTTTCATATAAATACCGAAGATAAAAGAGGCAAGGGGAAGTGCGGAAAATGCAAGAAGACACCACCACTTTATAGCACCTGCCGAAATCAGCTGTACACTTACACAAAGAACACCACTTATACCCGATACAATAGTAAGCACCAAAATAACAACAGACAGTGACTTTAAGGTAGCACTTGGCTTTTCAGGCTCTTTTGGCTTTATGCTATGAAAAACTGAGTTTTCTGCAATTTCCTGCTTTTTAATGATAAAAACCTGATTGTCAAAAACCAAAAGATAATATTTACCTAAATCCAGCTTGTGCTGAATATCGGCATAATAAAACTTGCGAAAGCCTACCCTTTCGTCGTTTCTGAAAATATAAATGTTCATATAATCAGCAAAAAGTTCGTAGCAGTACACCGTAGCACAAATCCTGTTTGAGGTAAGAGAGTAGTTGCGGCGGGCCCTAATCCAAGACAGAGCCAAGTAAAAAAGAGCCACAAGTTCCATACCCAAAACAAAACCGCCAACGGCGTCCTGAGTGCCGTTTGCAATAATGCTAACCATTACCGCCACGGCAACAATGCCGATAAATATTGTTTTTATGAGGCTTCTGTGTGTCTGAAGCCTGAAAATCTCTTTATTTTCTTCCTCTGTAAAGGTAAAGCGATAACTTTCCAAAAATCCTGTATTTTCCATAGTATCACCTCTTGGAAAAATTTTATCACAGTCTAAAGATTTCGTCAACAAAAAAACCGACCAAAAGGTCGGCCTTTTATAAAACCATTTACATCGGTTTAGCCATAATAATCAAGGTAGTTTGGTTGAGCATAGCTAATGTCAACGCCCTCACGGTATTTAAGGGAATTTACAGCATCAATTACGTTTTCCTTACCCGAATTTTTCAGCGTAAGAATATACATATCTTTTGCGTACACCGCTCTTTCCACGCTCTCAAACTCATACTCGGGAAAATCCTCAAGCGTATAAACCTTTTCATCCTCGTCTTTTACAGCAACAATTATCTCACCGTATTCAAAGGGCTGGCGGTCGCTGTCCGAAATTTTTCTTGCAACCTTTTTCTGAATATACGTTGCATCTTTAATGGTAATTGCAGAATCATCGTTTAATGAATCTATATATAATCCGCTGAGGTCTGCATCCGCAACGCGGAAATTAATGGAATGAGTCCAGACTGTTTCAACTGCCTCGGGATACTTTGCAAGATATTTCTGAATAAGGGTTGCATCCTTTACGGTAAGCTTTTTGTCGCCGTCAATGTCGCCGCTGAGGTGCATTTCGCCAATCTCGGAAAAAGTGGGGAAAATCTCGTCCAAATCAATAAATCCTTTATTGGCAGTTTCTTCTAATTTTTCTACATTTCCGTAATTATCAAGGGTATAATAATCTGCAACAGTACCCTCATAGAACCAGTAGCCGTCAGCATAAAACTCTCTTTCAGGGTCTTTTCCGTCAAAAG
>JAZNQM010000032.1:0-2338 GCA_045590175.1 Acutalibacteraceae bacterium
CGCGTGACAAAGGTCACATATCGCATTTGCCCAGCAAATATATCGCGTGAGCTATGCTCACATATCGCTTTAGATGTTAGACGTTAGATGTTAGATGTTAGACGATAGTTGTTTGTGTTTGTTCTTATTGTCGCCTTCGACTTTGATTTTGCGATGGCTCGGTCTTGGCGACCGGGAGCTGTACTTCGCAGAAGTTTGGTCTTGGCGCCCCTTGGGGGGGGGGCTGGGTTTTGCGGAGCAAAAGTCTGAGGGGTAGATAGGCTAAACCGTACGAAGCTTCTGTCGTTTTATATGCATCTATAAAGTTTCATCTCGTAACATTGGTTAATTGCGAGGCGGTAGTTTATCTACCCCTCTGGCTTGCCTTACGGCAACCCATCTCCCCTCTCAAGGGGCGACGAGAATTGGTTCGTGCTAAAGGTGTTCCTAAAGGGGTGACGAGAATTGGTTTCTGCTACAGGCAACCTCTCACGGGGCGACGAGAAGTAGGTTTCTGCTAAATCCGTAAGTTTGTTGTGGCAAGGAGTCGACAACACTCAGTTTCCTTAAAACCGTAAATTGTTCGTAGTTAGGAGCCGATGTTAACGGTTAGGCTATTTGCCTACCGAACATCCGGCGACAACACTACGGGCAATTTACACCTCGGTGTTGCGGTCGATTAGGCGGAACTCGGTCCCCTCTACCGCCCTGTCTATAAGAGCATCAATGTCCAGAGCAGCCTCTGCCTCGGCGACCTTGTCGGGATGGGGTCTTGTTTTGGGGTGCTTGGGGGTAAAGACGGTGCAACAGTCCTCGTAGGGCTCGATAGAGGTTTCAAAGGCGTCGATTTTTCTTGAAATCTCGATTATTTCGTCCTTGTCCATTCCGATAACGGGACGGAACACAGGCATTGTGCAGACCGCGTCGGTAACACCTAAAGCCATAAGGGTCTGGCTGGCAACCTGTCCCACGCTTTCGCCCGTTATGAGAGCACCGCAGTTACGGTCTCTTGCCAGCCGCTCGGAAATTTTCATCATAAAGCGACGCATAATCAGGGTGAAATAATCCTCGGGACATTTCTCGCCGATCTGTTCCTGTATCTCGGTGAAGGGAACAACTCCAACGCGGATAGGTCCGCTGTATCGGGACACGATTTTCAGCAGCTTCATAACCTTCTGCTCGGCACGGGGGCTGGTGTAGGGGGGAGAGGCAAAGTGGATTGCGTTAAGCTCCAGACCTCGCTTTGCCATCATATATGCCGCAACGGGGGAGTCGATACCGCCCGAAATCAGCACGGCGGCTCTACCGCCCGAACCAACAGGCATACCGCCCGCACCCTTTATCTGCTCGCCGTGGATATAGGCGGCATAGTCACGGATTTCCACCATAACCAGCACGTCGGGGTTATGCACGTCCACCTTAAGATGGGGGAAGCGGCTCAAAATCTTGCCACCCAGTTCGCGGCTTATTTCGGGGGAGGTCAGAGGAAAACGCTTGTCACTTCTCTTTGACTCGACCTTGAAGGTCTTGGCATTTTTAAGCCTTTCGGTTAAATATTCAGGGGCGGTGGAAAGTATCACGTCCATATCCTTTTCCACGCTGAGAGCACGGGTAAAGGCGGCGATGCCGAAAATCTGCTTCATAATCTCCAGGGCTTCCTCAAAGGGATAGTTTTCCTCCAGGGGCTCTATGTAAATGGTGGACTGTGCCTTCTTGGCTGAAAACTTGCCTAAATGACCGATGTTGCGGCGGATGTTCTTAACAAGAATATCCTCAAAGGTCATTCGGTTAAGGCCTTTCAAAGCCAGCTCACCGTTTTTTATCAAAATTATTTCTTTCATTGTAAAACCTCCGGGTTTAGATGTTAGATGTTAGACGTTAGATGTTAGATGTTAGATGTTAGATATTAGATGTTAGACGTTAGATGATAGTTGTTTATGTTTATTCTCATTGTCGCATCGGCGACAATATATCGCGTGAGCATTGCTCACATATCGCATTTGCCCGGCAAATATATCGCGTGACGAAGCTCACATATCGCTTTATACGTGTTGTTCGCAACGGCTTAGGTCTCAGCACCTTTGCCGCAATTTCGCAATTACTCGGTCTTGCCTCCCTCAACTTTGATTTTGCGATGGCTCGGTCTTGTCGCCCGGGAGCTGCACTTCGCAGAAGTTTGGTCTTGTCGCCCCTTGAGAGGGGAGATGTCGCGTTAGCGACAGAGGGGTAGATAAACTACCGTCTCGCAATTAACCGATGTTACGAGATGAAGCTTTATAGTTGCATATAAAACGATAGGTTCTTCGTAAGGCTTAGCCTATCTACCCCTCTGGCTTGCCTTACGGCAACCCATCTCCCC
>JAZNQM010000033.1:0-3033 GCA_045590175.1 Acutalibacteraceae bacterium
AGGAGCCTTGCCTGTGATGAACTCTATCGCACGGGAAATGGCACTGCCCACAATCGGCACAACAGAGGAAATTATGGCATCGTCGATTTCGCTCCAATCACAACCGCGAAGGGCTACGATGTCCTTTATCTGCAGAGCATACTGGTCGGCAGTCATTCGGATATCGGTGGCGAGGCGGGAAATGAACATAAGCTCCTTTCCCATATAGCCGCCTAAGGTTATATTGGTATTGCCTATATCTATGGTAAGTAACATAAGCTGACTCCTCTTGAATTTAAATCTTTACTTAATTTTAGAACATATCACAAAAAAAATCAAGTAGCAAGGACAATATTTATCACATAAAATCCTAAAAAAACATTGACAATTCCCTATCTCATATTGTATAATCAGTAAATGATTGGGTTACTATGTAATTCGCATAACCCTGTGGGTGTTGCACCCATCAGTATTATATGACTTTTTAAAAGGAGGCAAACGAAATGAAAAGAACTTACCAGCCTAAGAAGCTCCACAGAAAGAGAGAACACGGCTTCATGAAGAGAATGGCTACTGCCAACGGCCGCAAGGTACTTGCTCGCCGCAGAGCTAAGGGCCGCAAGACTCTGACATACTAATTTGTCAGACACTTTTTCTGCTAATGTCGGGCGAGTAGTCGCCCGATAATATTGCAGACCACTTGTTTTAAGGCGGAGATTCTATTGAACAGCTTCCAAAAGCTTCGGCTTAATAAAGAATTTAAACGAGCATACGGTCGAGGCAAAACCTTTGTTGATTCGGCCGTTGTTGTCTATGTTCTGAAAACCAAAAGGCAGCAGTGCCGAATTGGTATAACCACAAGTAAAAAGCTTGGCTGTGCAGTAGAACGAAACCGTGCCCGCAGAGTAATAACTGCGGCTTTCAGGGCTTGTTTGCCCGATATTGCAGTCGGGTGCGATATTGTATTTGTTGCGAGAACCAGAATTCTCAAGAGAAAAAGCACCCAAATAGCCGAGGTATTCCGCAAAGCTCTCGCCGAGGCAGGAGTCTGTGAGGAGAATATATGAAACGATTTGCCATAGCTCTCGTCCATTTTTATAAAAGGTATATTTCACCTGTTAAAATCGGTCGGGGTTGTTGCCGTTTTATACCCACCTGCTCAGATTATGCACTCGAAGCATTGGAAACCCACGGCTTTTTCAAGGGTTCTGCCCTCTCCCTTTGGAGAATACTTCGATGCAATCCTTTTTGCAAGGGCGGTTTTGACCCTGTTCCACAGAAGAAACACAAATCCTGAGGATGTGCCCCATTCGTCACATCCATCACAATGCGTAACACAGTACGCAAAAGGCGGTTAATATGAACTTTATACTCGATATATTTGCTATTCCGGTTAGCTATATTTTCAAGGGCTTAGGCTTTATATTTGGTAATAACTTTGCTGTTCTTATGCTTATGCTTACCATCGTTATAAACGTCCTTATGCTGCCCCTGACCGTAAAAACTCAGCGTTCAACCGCTAAACAGCAGATGCTCAAACCCAAGCTTGATGCGCTCAAGAAAAAATACGGCGATGAAATGACCCAGCAGGACAAACTGAAGTATCAGCAGGAAATGCAGGAGTTATATCAGAAGGAAAACGTTTCTATGGCAGGCGGCTGCTTGCCCACTCTTATCAGACTTCCCTTCCTTCTTGCCGTTTACAGAGTTATCAACTCCCCTCTTAAATACATTTTCGGTTTAACTGCAGCCGAAATCTCCAAGCTCTCTGCAACCCTCGGCATTGCTGAAAAGGGTTACTACGAGCTTCAGGTTTTCAGCCAGCTTACAGAAAAGACCGAAGGTGTTTCTGCTGCTCTTTGGGCACAGATTCAGAGTTGGGATTTCACCTTTTTCGGAATTGACCTTAAAGCCACCCCTAAATTCAGCTTTAACTTCAGCGAGGTTACTGCCGACCAGCTGGCTCTTTGGATAATCCCCTTCTTGGCTTTTGCCGCACAGATGCTCACCAGCGTTGTACAAATGCAGATGCAAAAGAAAATGAATCCCGACCAGCCTAATATGATGGGTATGATGCTCACTATGCCTTTGATTTCTCTTTTCCTGGGCTTCACCTTCCCTGCTGCTGTCGGTCTTTATTGGGCATTCTCCAGCCTTGTAGCGGGAGCTCTCCAGATTGCCGTGCAGTCAATTTACAATCCCCAGAAATTAGTTGCGGAAAGCCAGGCTAAGCTTATTCTTAGCAGAGCTAAGGAAGAATCCGAGCGCATTGCTTCAAAGTAATTCAGTACACAATCGGGTGAATATTTAGTTTTCACCCTGTCCATTTTTACTTCTACAAACGGAGGTTATTCCATTGATTAAAGAAGAGTTCGGCTTTGGTGCCACCATTGAGGAAGCCACCCAAGAGGCAGTTTCCAAGCTTAACTGTGGCGATGCCGATTACAAAATAGAAATCATCGAAGACGTAAAGCCTAAAATTTTAGGTTTGTTCGGCGGTCATCCCGCAAAGGTTAGGGCTTTCTTCGAGTGTCCCGACGAGAAAAAGCCCGTTAAAAAAGAAAAGAACGCTAAAAAAGACCCCAAAAAGTCCAAGGATAAAAAAGAGGCTGCACCAAAAAAGGCGGAGCCCAAGAAGGTTGAAGCTGCCGAGGAAACCAAGCCCGAGCTTAACTTCGTTGCTTTAGCAGACGTTGATAAAGATTCCCCTGCCGCCAATTCCGCTAATTATCTCATAAAGGTTCTCGCAAAGATGGGAATCGAGAATGTTTCTGTAATGGTGGCAGAAACTCCCGACGGCGCTCATTTGAGCCTTGAAGGTGAAAATTTGGGTGTTATCATCGGTCGCAGAGGCGAAACCCTTGATGCACTTCAGTATCTCGCATCCTTCGCCACCAACTCCAGAAGAAATGGCGGTTACTACCGCGTAGTTCTGGATATTGGCAACTACCGCGAGAAGCGTGAGGAAACCTTAAAATCTTTGGCTCGCCGTATGTCGGCAAGTGCAATACGTTCAGGTCGCAATCGCTCTTTGGAGCCTATGAACCCCTATGA
>JAZNQM010000034.1:0-19304 GCA_045590175.1 Acutalibacteraceae bacterium
CGCAGAACTGCTGAGCAAGAAAGGGAAGAGGCTGCTCGTATCAGAACTGAACTTCAGCGGCAGAAGGAATATATTTCGGGTATGCAGGAAAAATTCCGCAAAGAGCGTGAAGAAATAATTGAGAAGGCTCAAGCTGAATCAAATCGAATTATTGAATATGCCAGAAGTGAATCTAATATCTTGCTTAATCAGCTTGAAGAAATGAAGAAGAAGCTCAATGCTGAAAACTCCCGCGAAACCATTGCTAAGGCTCGTGAGACAGCAAAAAAATCTTTGCGAGATCTTGAAACTAAATCGGGATATAGTGAAAATCTCGACGAGGACTACACATTACCTCGCGAATTACAGGTTGGAGATACCGTATTTGTTAAAGAACTCGGAAATAAAGGAACTGTCACTGCAATCGGTATCAAAGGTAATAAGGTCGAGGTCACTGCAGGTCTGATGAAGCTTCGGGTTTCTCAAGACAGTTTGCGACTTATCGAAGAAACTAAGTCTACCGAGAAGCGAAAACCATCCAAAAGAAATGTAACAGGCTTAAAATCCCGTGCTGAAAGAAAACCCGAAAGTGAACTTGATTTAAGAGGTATGGCTTCAGATGAAGCAATAATGGAGGTAGAAAGATTCATTGATAACGCCCTTCTTTCGGGTATTGAAGTTATTCGTATAATCCACGGCAAGGGAACAGGTGTACTCCGTAAGGCAGTTCAGGATACACTTAAAAGAAACAAGAGTGTCAGAAGTTATCGTCTTGGTGTATTTGGTGAAGGTGAAAGCGGAGTAACAATAGCAGAACTCAAATAAATTTATAAAGCGTTGGTGAATTCCAACGCTTTATTTTGTTTATAATATATTTGCCGTAATACATATATCGATTTTAAGGTGTGTTGATGTGGATACTCGTAAGAAAGCGGCAACGCTGATTAATTTATCTTTTGTATTGTTTGTTACTATTTCTGCATATTTGATTATTAAATATGCTTTTGCATATATGATACCCTTTTTAGTCAGCTTCGCTATTGTATACATTTTGCAAACACCATCAATTCTTTTGCATAAGAAATTTAAAATCAAAAAAAATATTATCACCCTTGTGCTTTTTTTAAGTATACTTGTGTTTCTTGGATTGATTGTGTGGTTCATTTCTATTAAACTGATTGGCTTGTTTGGTGAGCTTCTTAACGGTGGGTTGAATATAGAAAGTATATTTACCAATATTTGCAAGGCTATAGATGGCTTTTCGGATGATATCCCAATGAGTTTGAAGGGATATGTAATCTTCGATTCTAAAATCGTAGTTAATGAAATTTCGCAGCATATATCAGATTTTATTATGTCAATGCTGGAGGAAACCTTGCGTTACATTCCGGGAATTATATTCAGCACGGTTATATCGGTTGTGTTTGCTTTCTTTTTAGCCTTTGACTATGATAATATAGTCTGTTTTATCAAAAGGCAGTTGTCATCCGATTCAATAAAGTTTGTAATAAGGCTAAAGAAAATATTTAACTACAGTTTATTTAATCTGTTTAAGGGATATCTGATTATTATGCTTTTTACCTTTGCGGAGGTCTGTTTAGGACTGACCTTGATTGGTATAGAAAATTCTATTGCCGTTTCGTTTATTGTGGCGGTTGTAGATATGCTTCCGGTTTTCGGAACGGGAGTTATACTTATTCCTTGGGGAGTATATCTGCTTATATCAGGTCAAATAACAAGGGGGATATGTATACTTATTCTATATGTAATATGTGCGGTTGTCAGATACTTCGCCGAACCTAAAATTATAGGGAAGAAGGTGGGGATAAGTCCGTTGGTTTCATTGCTTACAATGTTTGTAGGATTGAAACTATTCGGTATCTCGGGTCTCATTCTCTTGCCGTTTATTACATCTATTATTTTAATTCTTAATAAAAGCGGTTATATTAAACTATGGAAGTGAAATTATTGTCCATCCTGAGTTTCACACATAAAATATAGTGTTAAACTATAATTGGAGTGAAATATTATGGATGAGAATATAGTAAATTCAGGTTCAATTACCTATGCTATCAGAGGCAGGGATGTTTTGAGAGCAAGAGGCTACAAAGCATATATGTTAAGAAGTCGCGGAAAATCTTCGGCAGGCTGTGGTTATAGCATTTCCACAAATTGTCCAAGGCAAGAGATCGCAAGAATTTTTGCAGAAGAAAAGGTTAAATACCTATCTATATCGCAGGGCGATGCGGTATGATATATCTTGACAATGCTGCCACAACCTTCCCCAAACCGCAAAAGGTCATATCGGGCGTAGAGAGATGCTTGAAGAAATATTCCGCAAATCCGGGCAGAAGTGGGCATAAATTATCGCAAAAGGCTTCTGAAGAGATTTACCTATGCAGAAAAAAGCTTTGCGATTTTTTTACTGCGGATGCTCCCGAAAACGTTGTTTTTACTGCTAATTGCACTACCGCAATAAATATGGTATTAAAGGGCGAACTGACTCCCGGAGACCACGTGATTTGTTCGGCATATGAACATAATGCCGTAATTCGCCCCTTAAATAAATTAAGCACTTATGGTGTTGAATATGATGTAGCGAGAGTTTTTACTGAGAATCCCTCATCCACAGTAAGTGCCTTTGAAGCATTAATCAAGGACAATACTAAAATGATTATATGCACTCACGCATCTAATGTTAACGGCATTATTTTGCCTATAAAAGAAATAGGCGAAATGGCTCATAAGCATGGGGTAAAATTCGCGGTTGATGCCGCACAATCAGCAGGGATTTTGCCTATTAATATGAAGAAAATGAATATAGATTATCTTTTTGTTGCACCGCATAAGGGTTTGTATGCTCCTATGGGGGTGGGTGTTCTTATTGCTGAAGCTAATGTGAGAGATACATTAATCGAAGGTGGCACAGGCTCTATGTCTATCAGACCTTTACAGCCCGATTTTCTTCCCGACAGATTGGAAAGCGGAACGGTTAATTTATCGGGGATTGTAGGAATATCAGCAGGGTTGGATTTTATAAACGAAATAGGTATTCGCACAATATATACAAGGGAATATGGGTTGATGTCAAGGGCATATAACCAATTAAAGAACACCACAGGAGTATCGCTTTATAATGACAATTTTGAATTCGGTAAAACAGCTCCTGTTTTATCTTTCAATATCAAAGGGAGAAAATGTGAAGAGGTCGGCGAAGCACTCGATAGAATGGGTATAGCCGTAAGAGCGGGGCTGCACTGTGCCCCCTTGGCTCACAAAACCATTGGTACAGGTGATATTGGCACAGTAAGAGCTTGTCCGTCGGTTTATACGACCAAAAACGACATTGATAGTTTAATTAATGGAATAAAATTATTAATAAAATCCTAAATTTTCTATTGAATATATTTTAATATATGTTAAAATATATATAGAATATATTAGGTGGTGTGGATGTGAACGCTTTTTTAGATGTCATTACTGAGTTTGTTTATACAGCACGTAATACATTTACTTCAGTTATGAAAAGTATGGGCTTTTTTGATATCATTGACATAGTTATTTTAGCATTTATCATTTTCAAAGTTATAGAGTTTTGTAAAGAATCACGTGCAAAAACTCTTATTAAGGGTATTCTGTTAGTGGGTGCTATGTATCTCCTTTCGGGATGGCTTAATATGTTAGGTATTAACTGGCTTTTGGAAAAGGTTGTTAACTATGGTCTTGTTATATTAGTTGTTATATTCCAGCCTGAACTAAGGCGTATGCTGGAAAGGGTTGGTCATAGCAGTTTAGGTATTTTTGGAAAAAGCAATGCAGATGTCGACCAAAGTGTTATTCAATGCATAGACAATGTTTGCAAAGCTGTTGGAAGCATGAGCGATGAAAGAATAGGAGCCTTGATTGTATTTGAGAACAAAACCCCTTTAGGAGATATTATCAACACCGGTACAATCGTGGATGCCGAAGCATCTGTTCCTATGCTGTGTAATGTGTTCTTTCCTAAGTCGCCTCTTCACGATGGTGCTATGGTAATTAGAGACGGAAGAATTGAAGCTGCCGGTTGCATTCTCCCTTTGACGTCCAATGCCGACCTTTCTCAGGATTTAGGAACTCGTCACAGAGCTGCCATAGGTATGAGCGAAAATTCCGATGCTATAACGGTTGTTGTTTCTGAAGAGACCGGTATTATTTCGCTTACGAATAATGGTATCATCAAACGCGACTTTAATTCACAATCTCTCCGACAAGAGCTTTACAATATTTTCGTTACCAAAGAAGAAAACAAGAACAACATCATCCGTTTGATGTTCAATAAGATTTTCAAAAAGGATGGTGAAAACAATGCCTAAGCTTAGTGTTTCGTCTTGGTTTAACAACAAAAAGTTTATCACCATTCTCTCAGTCGTTCTTGCTTTTGTATTTTGGTTTGTAATAACTATAGTTGAAAATCCCGAATCTGAGCGTGTAATAAACGGTGTTTCGGTATATCTCGATACAGCTGGTACAATCGTAGAAGAGCAGGGATTGAGTATGATAAGCGATGTAACGGCTATTGAGAACGTAAGCGTCAAAATATCGGGAAGAACGTCGCTCGTCAACTCAATTAAAGCAGAGGATTTGTTGGTTAAACCAATTTTTGATGGGGTTAATGCTTCAGGTAAATACACTTTGAAGTTAGAAGCAACCAACAATACTAACAAGAGCATAGTCGTTGAGTCTGTCGTCCCTGAGTCAATTGATGTTGAATTTGACTATATTGATACCATTAATTATGATGTACAAATTAACGTAAAGAACGCCGTTGCTGCTAAAGGCCTTACCCTTGGTGCCGCAAGATTTACCAATGCTGAGAAAATGCGATTGGAGGTCAGCGGTCCCAGAAGCATAGTCAGCAAGATATCAAATGTAGTTGCAGTTGCAAACGGTAATAAATCCAAAAAGCTCACTGCTACCGAAAGCTACGAAGCCACTATCAGACTTTATAGCTCCAAAAACAAAGAAATCAGCCCTGAAGGTTTGACCTTAAGTTACGATACTGTCAGCGTATCTCTTCCGGTTTTAAAATCTAAATACGTTCCCATTCGATGTACCTATTCTAACAAACCCGCTGACTATACACCGATTGCGTCTGTTATTATCAACCAGAAGGAAACCTCTAAAATTAAAATTGAGGGTAGTCCTGATATAGTCGATAAGACCACTTTTGTTGAATTAGAAGCAATAGATTTCTTGAATGTCAGCAGAAGAAACAATGTGTTCACTAAAAAAATCGTTTTGCCCAGTGGGGTATCTCTTGTCTCAAATAATGCGGATTCTGTAGAAGTTAAATTAGATACAAGGCATATTAGAACAAAATCGTTTGAAGTAACAACCGCCGTTGCTATAAACAACAAAAACAATTATAAGGTTAAACTTTCCTCACCTATTGTAGTTAAGATTTGCGGTAGCAAGTCTGTCATTAAGTCTTTAAAGTCATCTAATTTAAGTGCAGTTATAGATTTGGACGGAAAAGCTCTTGGTGAGCAAACAATACCCGTCACTATTAAATCAAACATAAAAGACAATATATGGCAGTTCGGTACCTATGATGCTAAAGTTACCGTATCAAAATGATTAATACACAATATAAAACTTCTCCGAATTGAGGCACACTCCGTAAGGAAGTGTGCCTCAGCTATATTCGTGCAAAGCACAAGCGATATATCTAAGATGCGATATGCGGTAAAACCGCGCGATATACGGCTTCGCCGTGCTAAACGGCACGAATATAATATCGCAAAAGCCAACGGCTTTTATATCGCTTTTACCTTTTGGCAAAAATATCGCTGCAAACGACAGTTTGCGATATCGCTCTACACACCGAAAAAACAATCGTTTGTTTTCGGCAAGTATTTACCTTCTCAAAGTATGTAAACTATTATGACACTTTCATTTTTTTGAAAGTGTCATTTTCTCTTTGTACAAAAACGGAGACTACTTCTTTATGAAGTGCCTCCGTTCGGAGAGGTTTTGTTGTTTATAATATTGTTTCCATTCCAATTTTTTGAGGGACCATTCCGCATTTTTCGTAGAACTTAATCGCCCCATCATTCAGAGCCCAAACATTTAGTGTTACGTTGTAACAACCGTTTTGTTTGGCGTAATTCAACACATACTCATAAAGACTTTTACCAATGTGTTTTCCGCGAATATTTTTGTCAACACAAAGATCATCGATATAGAGGGTTTTAATATCAGTAAGAATATTGTTGCTAATATGTTGCTGGAATACACAGAAGGCATATCCTATAGCAGAATCATCTTCGTCTACATAGACAAAGATAGGTTTTGTTGGATCTTTGATTATATCAATCAATTCGGCGTCGGTATATTTCTTGACATCTCCTTTGAAAAGATCCGGTCTTCCATTGTGGTGAATATCCAGTACCTGGTGGAGAAGAGAGTTGATTCTTTTTATATCTTTTTCTTTTGCTAATCTAATGCTCATTATTATACTCCTTACTTAAATTTAAATTTTGATATTAGAAAATTGTTTTTTGAATTCGTTTGGTGTCAGGAAATATTTCTCTTTGAACGTTTTATAAAAGTATCCTAAATTCTGAAAACCGCTTGCATAACAAACATCCAGTATCTGCATATTGGAATTCATAAGAAGATTGGCGGCATAATTCACCTTTAATCCGTTCAGGTATTCAGTCAGTGTTAATCCAAAATGCTTCTTTATGCATCTCGATAAATGTTCGCGACTCTTACCGGATAGCTCAATCATTCGAGTGGTTCCGATAGTGAAATTGTCGATATTTTCCATTTCGTTCATAAGGTCGTTTAGCCAGCGTGGCGAATTGTTGTTATCCTGCGTAGACGATGAAAGAAAGTACTGAGTAATTATATTCGACAGAATTGTTTTTACCCGTAAATTCTGTAGACGAATATCATTCTTATCTATGGTATACAGTTCATCCAACAAGGAGATCAATCTATTTTTGGAAGGAGCATTTAAAAAGGAATAGGGAGGGTTTTGACTGTTGAATATTGTGTTTTGTATATTTTCATCTGCAAGATATGTGAAAAGGGCATGTGCAGTTTCTTCTGTGAATGAAAGATTAATATAAATATTTTCTCTGCAAGCAGAATTTTCATATAGAAATCCGTGAATGTCCCAGGGTCTTATAAATACAAGACTACCTTCAGGTAATTTTTGCACCTCTCCGTTTATCCAATGTTCTACGGTTCCTTTTACCACAAGAAACAATTCAAAGAATCTATGATCGTGCGGAAAGAATCTATCGGCATATCCATATACATATTTGCACAAACAATGGTTTTTTTGACCAAATTCTGTCTCTACAGATATAGTGTAATGCTTAATGGGTCTCGCCTCCTATATCACAATAGTGTAATAATAATATCACATTTGCGGTAGAAATGCAATCAGATATTTAATATTATAAAAGCACAAAGTCTGAGAGGAGTATTATCGTGAAAAAGGTTCATTTATTATGTAATGCACATTTAGACCCTGCATGGCTGTGGAGATGGAATGAAGGATTGGCGGAAGCGTTGTCTACCTTTCGTGTTGCCGCGAGTTTCTGTGAACAGTATGACGGCTTTATTTTTAACCACAACGAATCACTTTTGTATGAGTGGGTAGAGGAATACGAACCTGAGCTTTTTGAGAGGATTAAAAAGCTTGTAGCTGCAGGGAAGTGGCATATAATGGGAGGTTGGTATTTACAGCCCGACTGTAATATGCCCTCAGGTGAAAGTTTTCTATCGCAAATTGAAATTGGCAGAAAGTATTTTAAGGAAAAGTTCGGTGTTACCACAAAAACCGCAATAAACTTCGATTCTTTCGGACACACCAAAGGACTTGTACAAATCCTCAAAAAGAGTGGATTTGATAATTACATTATAATGCGTAGCCTTAATTACAAAGGCAATTTTAATTGGGAAGGCTATGACGGGAGCCGAGTAATAGTGCACGGTGTCGTCGGTCCGTATGCTTCCGCCAAAGGAGAGGTTCTCAAGAGAATTAACGAGTGCATCAACGAGAGCAAAGATGACACAATGCTTTGCTTATGGGGTGTAGGCAACCACGGTGGTGGTCCCTCACGCGTGGATATTGAGGCTATTGCTGAATATTCAAAAACTTCCGAACACGAAATAATACATTCCTTTGTGGAGAACTATTTTGCTGATGTTGACACAAACAATTTGCCAACTGTTGACCGTTCAATAGTGCCGCTTATGGTGGGATGTTATACATCAATGTGTCGAATTAAGCAGAGTAATCGACGACTCGAAAATAAAATTGCGGTTACCGAAAAAATTATGTCTTATGCTGCTATGCAATCTAATTTTAAGTTCGACACAGACGAACTGAATAAAGCGAAGAAATCCTTGGCTTTTTGTCAATTTCACGACATACTTCCCGGTTCAGGAATAAAAGCGGTTGAGGAGGATGGACTCCGTACTTTATCTTATGCCGAGGAGATAACCGATAAACTTACTAACAAGGCCTTCTTGAAACTGTGCGAGGGACAAACAGCCGCTAAAGAAGGAACTATCCCTATTCTTGTGTTTAACCCCCATCCTTATGAGATCGAGGGTGAATTTGAGGTAGGATTTATGCTTCAAAATCAAAACTGGAATGAGGACGAGGTTACACTGGTTAACGTTTATAATGAACACGGTGAAAAACTCGTCAGTCAAAACGAAAAGCCTGATTGCACCTTTAATCTTGATTGGATTGAAAAGGTTTGTTTTCGTGGGAAAATAGCACCGGCTTCTATTACCAGATTTAACTGTGAAATGACAGTGTATAAAAAGAACGATCTTCCTCACGTAAATGAGTATGGGGATATCATATCTGTAACTAACGATAGAATGACCTTCGCTATTGACCGTAAAACAGGTCTTATATCCAAATATGCTATCGACGGAAAAACTATCATTAAAAACAGCGGCGTTTTAGAAGCATATAAAGATAACGAAGACCCTTGGGGTATGACCGTAAGTTCATTCGATAAGTTTGATGCAAGTTTCGAACTGATGACCGATAAGGCTGCTAACGAGTTTGTTGGATATCCCGAAGAAAATCTGCCTAATGTTCGCGTAGTCGAAGACGGCGATGTGAGAATCAAGGTTCAGTCCTTCTGGAAGTATAAATCAACAATAGCTATGATTGAATATACAATACCCAAGCAAGGAATTTATGTGGATGCCAGAATTGTTGTTTATTCAAACGAGCCTAATGTTATAATTAAGTACAGGCTCGACACAGCTTTCAGTGGTATTCCCTTTGGACAGCAGGCCTTTGGTGCTGAAGAATTGTTCAGCGACGGCAGAGAATGTGTGTTTCAAAAGTGGTGCGGTATTAAGTCGGCTGACCAAGGACTTTGCGTTATTAATAATGGTACGTATGGTGGCAGCTTCAATAATGATACCCTGTATCTTTCGTTACTTAGAACACCTGTTTATTCCGCTCATCCGATTATGGAGCGTCAAATCGCACCCCATAACCGATTACTTGACCATATCGATATGGGGGAGAGAACATTCAATTTTAAGTTGACCACATTCGAGGATTACGAACGTACAGCACAGATATTCAATGAAACTCCTCAAATTATTTCCTTCTTCCCATCGGGGCTTGGTGAAGTCAAAACAGTTTCTGCCGAGATTGATAACCCAAATGTTTTGCTTTCTTCGATCAGAAAAATAGGGGAGGGATACGTCGCAACGCTTTATAATGCTTCCTGTGAGGAACAAACAGCAACCCTTAATCTTCCAAATCTCAACAAGAAGCTTACCGAATGCTTTGGTAAGTATGAATTTAAAATAATAAATCTTTAAACAATTAATCACCGCTAAAATAAGCGGTGATTTCTTTTGCATAAATAAATTAAACTTTAATTATATATTAATGTGACAATGCTTTTTGCTTAGAGTTAAATGTATAGAAGATATTAATTGGTGCGATTTCTAAGTCATTTTTTACTCATAAAATAGTTTATAACGCAAATTAATAATGAATATAAAGAACACAATAAAGAACACAGGTGCATTTAAAAAACAAAACCTCACAAACAGCCTATTTAAGCCATTTGTAAGGTTTAGAATTTGGTGCGAGTGACGGGACTTGAACCCGTACGTCGTTGACACACGCCCCTCAAACGTGCCTGTCTGCCAGTTCCAGCACACTCGCTCACAACGTTGACTATTATAGCACCTGAATTATTACTTGTCAAGTGCTTTTTGCAAATTTTTTAATTTAATTATATCCTATTGATTTGTTTGTCGAAAAATGGTATAATGTACAAAATTGTGAATTAATTATGAACAAAAAGGAGATGCACGATGGCGAAAGAAGGCAGAAAACTTAAGACATTAGACCCTATGAATATGGTCTCTCCATTTATAATGGTAAATCGTAATGGTTCTACCAACCTTTTTAAGGACAGAATTGAAATCACAGAAGCCGAAAAGTTTATTAAGAAGAAGAGGGCAGATGGCTTAAAGGGCTTTGGAATGCTCCATTTGTTTCTGGCGGCTTATGTTCGTACTGTCTCTCAGCGTCCGGGTATAAACCGTTTCATACGCGGTCAGCGTGTATATGCAAGAAACTCTATTGAAATAGAGATGACCATTAAAAAAGAGTTAAAGCTTGATGCACCCGAAACCTGCATTATGGCTGAGTATCAGCCCGATGCCACTGCGGAGGATGTCTACCGCATTTTTAATGAGTTGGTTGAACAGTACAAAAAGACTGATGATGAAAACGGCCTGGATTCTCTTATAGGAATCCTAAAAGTTATTCCAGGTATTGTTCTTAAGTTCATTGTTCATTTTCTTAAGACCCTTGATTACTTTGGTCTGCTTCCGCGATTTTTAACCAAGTTAAGTCCTTTCCACGCATCCTTTTTTATAACTTCGATGGGTTCTTTAGGAATTCCACCTATATTCCATCACCTCTATGATTTTGGCAATATCCCCGTGTTTATGTCGTATGGTGCAAAATATGTTGAACACACCATCAATGCCGATGGTGAGATTGAGAAGCATAAGTATATAGATTTTACCGTTACCTGCGATGAACGAATTTGTGACGGACATTACTATGCTTCCGCTTTCAAATATCTAAAGAACCTAATGGCTCATCCAGAGGTCCTCGATACTCCTCCTGAAAAGGTTATTGAAGACATAAAATAACAAACTATTTATAATGTGTTAACATTTTATTGGAAAATTAAGTGTATAATTTAAACAGTTAATTTTTCTTTTCGAGGTGTTGATATGCAGCGAAATGTACTTATAATATTCAATCCTCTATCAGGTACTAAACTCTCTAAGAAATATATTGCAGATGTAGTTGATATGTATTGTAAAGCAGGGTATATTTGTACCGTTCATGCAACCCAAAGGCGTAATGATGCTGCTGAGGTTGTTTGTGCCACAGGACAAAATTACGAGCGTGTGGTTTGCATTGGCGGTGATGGTACCTTAAATGAGGTACTATCCGGATTGTTTAAAGGACAGCACAAATGTAAAATAGGATATATACCCGCGGGTAGTACTAATGACTTTGCAAACGGGCTCGGTCTTCCTAAGAATATTTTAAAGTCCGCCAAGGCTACTTTAGAAGGAACGGAACAGAATATTGATATCGGAATGTTTAATGATAGGTATTTTTCTTATGTTGCTTCTTTCGGTGCTTTTACAAAAGCATCCTATTCAACGCCCCAGAACATCAAAAATGCTCTTGGACATACTGCATATTTGCTTGAAGGAATAAAAGAAATCGCTAACATAAAACCTGTTCATATGAAGCTTATGCTGGCAAATGAAACCTTGGAGGACGATTATATATTCGGTGCTATAAGCAATTCCACATCTCTCGGAGGTATATTAACCTTAAAATCAGATGTTGTAGATATGAATGACGGTCTTCTTGAGATTTTGCTTATAAAAGCTCCTAAAAACATAATTGAGCTCAATGAGTGTATCGCGGCTTTGTCTACTCAAAACTACAACAGTCGTATGTTGGAATTCAGGAGTGCTTCCGATGTTGTAATTTCTTGTAGTTCGGAGATTGAATGGTCTTTGGACGGTGAATATGAAAAAGGAAGCAGTAAGATTGTAATAAAAAATATTCCGGATGCCTTCACTTTAATTAAATGATGATGAATTAATACAGCACAGTTTTTATCTGTGCTGTATTTTTTTAGCAGATTTTGTCGAAAAGATATTACCATATTTTAGCATTTTTCTCTTGACTTTTAGCGAGATAATTGTTAAAATATGGTAAAAGATAAACAAGAAAAATGATGGAGGTAATTTTATGGAAAAGAAATTAAAGGTATTAATCGGTGATGATGCAACAGAATTCGGTATAAATTGTGCAAATGTACTTAAAACCTACGGAATGGATGTCATAACCTGCAGGAAAGACGGAAACCAACTACTTTCCGATATCAGCAGATGTGAGCCTGATGTAGTGGTGGGTGATATATTTATGCCGAATCTTGATATGTTGGGAGTACTTAACGCTGTCAAAAGTATGGACAATCTTAAAACAAGACCAATGATAATGGTTATGTCCAGCTTTGATAATCCACAGCTTGAAAAGGGAGCACTTGAAAACGGTGCGGCATATTATTTCATTAAGCCCTTCGATATAACAGTTTTAGCCGAAAGAATCATACTTCTCTCGGGTTGGAAGAATAAGCCGCAGCAAAACAATATAACTAACTATAACTCTGAGCGAGACCTGGAACTTATGATAACCGAAATTATTCACCAGATAGGCGTTCCCGCCCATATAAAAGGCTATCACTATTTGAGAGACTCTATAGTCCTTTCGGTAAACGACCCCGAATATATTAATTGTATTACTAAACTTCTTTATCCCACCGTGGCTAAGAAACATAATACAACTTCCTCTCGCGTTGAACGAGCAATACGACACGCTATCGAGGTTGCCTGGGATAGGGGAGACGTAAATGTACTTGATTCATATTTTGGTTATACCATAAATAACGGTAGAGGGAAACCTACTAATAGTGAATTTATCGCTATGATAGCCGATAAGCTTCGTTTGCGACTGAAGGCAAGCTAATGATTATACAAGCATCATAACTCAGCTCTGGGTTATGATGCTTTTTTAGTATAAATTAATGGTTGAATATTCCCTATGATTATGCTAAAATTATTGTCGTGAGATTTTAGAAACGAGGAAAATTTTGTGGCAGATTTGAAAAAAGAAATTGAAAGGCGCAGAACCTTTGCGATTATTTCCCACCCCGACGCAGGTAAAACTACACTGACCGAAAAGTTTTTGCTATACGGAGGTGCTATTCAGTTAGCAGGCTCGGTAAAAGGCAAGGCAACTGCACGACATGCCGTATCCGACTGGATGGAATTAGAAAAGCAGCGTGGTATATCCATAACTTCTTCTGTAATGCAGTTCGAATATAACGGCAACTGTATCAATATCCTTGATACCCCCGGACACCAGGACTTCTCTGAGGATACCTACCGTACACTTATGGCTGCTGACAGTGCTGTTATGGTTATTGATGCTGCTAAGGGTATTGAGCCTCAGACCCGCAAGTTATTTAAGGTCTGTGCAATGCGCGATATTCCTATTTTTACCTTCATTAATAAGCTTGACCGTGAAGCCCGCGATCCATTTGATTTGCTCGATGAACTTGAGAAAGAGTTTGGAATCGGTACCTATCCTGTCAACTGGCCCATAGGTTGCGGTGTGGATTTTAAGGGTGTGTATGATCGCGAAAAACGCAGAATATTAACCTTCAATGAATTTCACAAAGGTCAGAATAAGCTTAGTGCTATTGAGTGTGACATCACCGATACAGAAAAGTTAGACGAACTTATAGGTCCCTATCAGCGTGCTGATTTGGTAGATCAGATCGAGCTTCTTGACGGTGCAAGCTTTGAATTCGATTTAGACAAGGTTCGTCACGGCAAGTTAAGCCCTGTATTTTTCGGCTCGGCTTTAACTAATTTTGGTGTTGAACCCTTCCTTGAAAGCTTTTTAAGTATGACTACTTCGCCGTTACCCCGTAAAACTGCTGATACCGTTGTTGATCCCTTCGACCCCGGATTTTCGGCCTTTGTCTTCAAAATTCAGGCAAATATGAACAAAGCTCATCGTGACAGAATCGCCTTTATGCGCATCTGTTCGGGAAAATTTGAACGTGGTAAGGAGTATTATCACGTACAGGGTGGCAAAAGCATCAAGCTATCTCAACCTCAGCAGATGATGGCACAAGAAAGAGAGATTGTAAACGAAGCGTATGCCGGCGATATAATCGGCGTATTCGATCCGGGTATTTTCTCTATAGGTGATACCGTTTGCGAAAATAAAGCTAAAGTACAGTTCGAGGGAATCCCCACCTTCGCTCCTGAGCATTTTGCTGAAATCGAACAGATTGATACCTTAAAGCGTAAGCAATTTGTTAAGGGTATGACACAAATTGCCCAAGAGGGTGCCATACAGATTTTTCACGAGCCATCTTCAGGTATGGAACGTGTTATCGTTGGTGTTGTCGGCGTTCTCCAATTTGAAGTACTGGAATATAGACTTAAAAATGAATACAACGTTGACATCCGACGTTCGCCCCTTTCTTACCAGCACATCAGATGGATTAAGAACAAGGATATCGATGTTAAAAAACTCAATCTTACATCGGATACAAAATGGGTGCAAGATATGAGAAATAATAATCTTCTTATTTTTACCAGTGAATGGAATATTCGTTGGGCTTTAGAAAAGAATGAAGGCTTGGAGTTAGAAGAATTCAGCAAAGAATAACATTAAAGCAGAGGTTGAAACAAATCTCTGCTTTATAATTTGTAATAAAAATCACCTAATTTTCATAAATTTTATTGAATCAAACAGCAAAGTCCGTTTATTGGGACAAACCCCTGTCTATAATAAAATCAGAAAGTGAGGTAATAATTATGAATACGACATTTGCTTTACAGTCAACGATAGAGATTATCTTAGCCATTGGTTTTATTTGGGGCATATTTAACGAGCATAAGCTTGCACGAATCGAAAGAAAGCTTTTTGCTAAAATCAAGAAGATTTTTTACAAAAAGCAAGCCGTTACAACGCAATTCAAAGTAATCAGTAAAAAAGCATCTTAAATTACAACATCCTTCAAAAAAACGAACTGCTTTGCACTCTTGCAAAGCAGTTCGTTTTATAGTTCTAAGTTAATTATCTCAAAGTCTTTGTGGTCGCTATATACTGAGATTATGTAGTCATCGTTGATTTTTGTCGTTAAGTTTTCCTCGCGTAAAACATCAACCGCACTTAATACCGTTGCGATACCGCAACCTATTGATTTAAAGTACGCCTCTTTTCTTGTCCAGATTTCAAGCAACGCAAGGTTTGTATCATTATGCGAGTTTATGTATTCCATCTCATTTGCCGTTGCAAATCGCTTAGCCGCATTAAGATTTACTTCTCTGATCACTTCAATATCAATTCCGCACGCTTTTGAATCTACACATCCTACCCAATAATTCCCCGAATGACTTACGTTGAATTGAACCACACTGTTAGGTAATATTGGTTTCCCGTGAGATGAATGGGCGAATGTAATGTCACAAGGACTAATGCTAAGGTGTTGACTTAACAGTGTTCTTGTTAGCAGGTCGGATGCGATTATCGTTCGCCTTCGCTCATCATTATTACAATTATCTACCTTGAACTTTTTATTGGAATCCAGCATCTCGTAACCCAGTTTTATTTTGGGATCGGAGAGCTTGGACATATCGTAAAAATAAATTTTCATATTTACCTCATAACTTTTTTAATTTATTATAGCATATTCTGTTTTATTATGCTATAATAATTTTAAAATGTTTCCGAGGTGGTTATATTGCTGACCGTTACAACACTGCAACCGAGGTATAATGCAGGTGAAAATCCAGATGAAGTTATTGCCGAATTTCTTTTGGGTGAGCTTAGAACTGCTCCTCGTGATGGGTTAATAGTTCTGCCGGAATATTCCAACGCAGGGGGGCTTTCCGACAAAGAAAGGGAGCTTTCGGCACTTCCGAGAGCCCAAAAGATGTTAGAGGAAGCAGCAAAAATATCTAAAGAAAAATGTAGTTATGTTGCTATAAATGTTTTGGAAAATAGAAATGACAAAATAAAAAACAGTACCTATCTTTTCGATAAAAACGGCGAAGTCGCCTTTATTTATGATAAACAGCACTTACCTCAATCCGAAATAGAATTAGGTGTAGAGCGGGGAAACGGTAGCGGAAAATGCGATTGCTTGTGTGTTTTGGATGATATTCGTTTTGCATTTATGACCTGCTACGATGTTTATTTTAATGAGCAGATAGAGCATATCGCAAAATTCAAACCCGACATAATTGTTATTCCCGGTTATCAAAGAGGGGAACGTACAGATATAATTCGCGCTCAGGCAAAGCTTTTAGCTTTTCGCTGCAATGCTTTCGTTGTCCGTTCGTCGTATTCAATGGATGATGAATTTCACGGAGGCTGTTCGATGATTGTTTCTCCAACAGGTGAGATTTTAAGGGATATGGGTAAGGAAATCGGAAGTGTTTCCGAAACCATAGATTATAAATATAAGTATATGAGAACTGCGGGCTTTGGCGGTGCTGTAGTAAGAAATGATGATTTTATTTCTGCAGGTATGTGTCCCGAAGCATTTTTATGAGGTTAAATTATGGATGATTTAATTAAGGTTGTTTTTTTAAAACTATACGAAGACGGTGTAATAAAGAATGCTAATATGCGTTATCTTATAAATGACCGAGGTGTAGCGGATGAATATTTCGCTTTGCTAAAAAAGACCTTTGCTATGGCAGAAAAAATTGATGATAAAGAAAAACAATATATAATGGTGTATATGTGTTTTGGTGCAGGTGCATATTTTACCGCCAGCCAGTGGAGATTAGGAAAAACTATTGATAATTTTACAGATTCTGACTTGGATTTACTGTTCAAAGCTTTAAGCGAAGATGATGCTATAGGTTTGGGTTATGATGCTTTGGGAATTCTCAGCGGTTCATATAACTACAATAAAATCACAAAAGCTATACAGGCGGTATATACCGCTGCTGTTGAACAGAATTCTGACAGTGATATATTGATGCAGCTCTTCTTCAACATCGGCGTAACACTCGCTTATGAACGATTTGAGAAATAATCCTTTTCGTTTATGAAGGAATATTTGGAATTGTGACAAAGAGGGCATTCATAGTCCTCGGGTGTGTCCTCAAGCTTTGTGTTTGGGGCTATGTCGCAATCGGGTTCTCCTTCTGCTTCATTATATACATAAAAACAATAGTTGCAGTGGTACTTCATATTTTCACTCCTCGACTATGATTATTGCACAAAAAATTTAAACTATACAAAGGATTGATATTATGCCTAAGGTGAACATCAAAAAGTTGAATCCTCAAGCTGTAATCCCTACTTACGGCTCTGAATTTTCCGCAGGTGCTGATTTATATGCCTGCATAGAGGATTCGGTAACTATACTTCCAAATGAAACCAAGCTCATCAGGACGGGCTTGTCATTGGAAATACCCGAAGGATATGCGGGACTTATTTATGCAAGAAGCGGTCTTGCTTCAAAAAAGGGTTTAGCTCCCGCTAATAAAGTGGGTGTTGTTGATGCTGATTATAGAGGAGAAGTGATGGTAGCTTTGCATAACCACTCTACGATTGCCGCCACTATTGAGGCAAAGGAGCGAATAGCTCAGCTTGTTATCACTCCATTCTTAAAAGCTGATTTTAACGAAGTTACCGATTTAACCGATACCGAACGTGGTAGTGGTGGCTTCGGCTCAACAGGTAGTAAATAAGGGGGGCTACGACTATGGTCAAAATTAAAAGCGGTAAGACGATTGTTACAATAAGCGAGTTAGGTGCCGAAATACAAAGTGTAAATATTGGTGGAAATGAATATATATGGCATGGTGACCCTGCGTTTTGGGAAGGTAGAGCACCTTTGCTTTTCCCGATTTGCGGCGGACTTATAGATGATGGTTGTATCATAGATGGCAGGGAATATAAAATACCCAAACACGGTTTTGCCAAGAACAAAATGTTCACTGTAGAAAAGAAGGACGAATCATCCGTAACTTTTTTGTTGTGTGATGATACCGATACATACGAGATGTATCCTTTCCGCTTCGAACTGCGGGTTACATATATTGTAACCGATAACCGTTTGGACGTTTTGTACGACGTAACCAACAAAAACAATAAGGTTATGTATTATTCAATAGGCTCTCATGAGGCTTACGTATGTCCCGAAGGTTATGAACAGTACGATATAATTTTCCCGGAAAAGGAAACCTTAATCGCCCTAAATGTAGTGGGTTCACAGCTTGACCATAAGGGTCCTTGCGTGTTAAAGGACGGAAACATTCTGCCGTTATATGATAAATATTTCGCTGTAGATGCTTTGGTTTTCGAAAAATTCAACTCGAAATCTGCAACTCTTAGAAACCGTACCAGCGGTAAAGAGGTTGTTGTTGAGTTTCCCGATGCCACTATGTTGCTCATTTGGACGAAACCCGAAGCACCCTTTGTTTGTATTGAACCTTGGTGCGGAGCTCCTGATTATGTTGACTCTACTAATGATTTTGCAACCAAAATCGGCATCAGAAAAATCGAGCCAAATTCTGTTGATACCACAAGACATAGTATTCTTTTTAAATAATTTTGGAAAAATATCCATTATATTGTTGACATATTGATTGCTAAGTGTTAGAATTAATTATGTTTTAGGGAGAGTGGGAATTTGAAAGCACTTGAAGATAAAATTTTAAAAGAGGGCAAGGTTTTGCCCGGACATATTTTGAAGGTAGGCGGCTTTTTAAATCATCAGATAGACGTCGCTTTCCTTATGGAAATGGGCAAAGAGATTGCTCGGCTTTTCAGCAATCTTGGTGTTAACAAGATTTTGACCATTGAAACATCGGGAATACCCATTGCTTTTGCGGCAGCTTCTGTTATGAATGTACCAATGGTTTTTGCAAAAAAGCACAAATCAGGAAATGTTTCCGGTGGTGTTTATTCTACGGTTGTTCATTCCTACACCCACGGTACTGACTATACTGTAATAGTCAGCGATGAATATTTAAACAGTGGCGATAAGGTTCTTATCATTGACGATTTTCTCGCTAACGGAAAGGCTTTAATCGGTCTTATGGATCTTGTCAAGCAAGCAGGTGCCGAAACAATTGGTGCTGCTGTTGCTATTGAAAAAGGATTTCAAAGTGGCGGTGATGCCCTCCGC
>JAZNQM010000035.1:0-5141 GCA_045590175.1 Acutalibacteraceae bacterium
GAAATGAAAACTTATAACGCACCTGAATTCGAGCTCGTAGTATCTCTCGACAGCTACTGTGAGGGAACAATCGAAACCGAAAATGTTAGCTCCCAGACTACAGGCACAGGCTACCATCAGGTAACCCTTCCCAACGACCCGTTGGGTGCCCTGAAATAATCTATTAAGAGCTAAGAAAAATCGCTCAGTCCTTCGGGACCGGGCGATTTTTTAAGTAATAGGTAATAGTGAAGAGTGAAGAGGTTAGGTGTGGCTTCGCCACGGACATATATATTAAGTAATAGGTAATAGTGAATAGTGAAAAAGTGAGGTGTGGCTTCGCCACGGACATATGTATTAAGTAATAGGTAATAGTGATGAGT
Organism: Acutalibacteraceae bacterium; assembly: GCA_045590175.1. GTDB lineage: Bacteria > Bacillota > Clostridia > Oscillospirales > Acutalibacteraceae > UMGS1532. The sequence continues at coordinate 363 of JAZNQM010000035.1, forward strand.
GAAAAAGTGAGGTCGAACGCTTATGCGAACGGACATATTGAAGCAATCAATGCATCATTTATATAAACCTGTTGCTTTGGTATCGGTATTGCGACGGTGTTATTCCTTTTTTGGATTTGAAAACCTTTGTAAAATAATAAGAATAGGAAAAACCGCATTGTTCAGCGATTTCACCAACCGAAAGAGAGGTTGTGGACAGCATATTACTTGCAATGTCTATCTTTAAATCGGTTATATATTCGCTGGGACTCATTCCGAATCGGCTATGAAAAAGGCGTCGGAAATGCACTTCGCTAAAGCCCATATATTTTGCTATTTCGGAAACGGTCATATCGGGGGAGGAGATGTTTTTTATTATATATTCCTTGAACTTTAAATAAATCTCATCATTATTATCGGCGGAAATCAGCCTATCAAAGATGGAATATACAAGAGAATACATCCTTGCTGAGTAGAATTCATCCTCCCTTTTGTGAATGTCTCTTGCTCTTTCCAAGTCCGGCAATAATTCCTCACTTTTAAACTTAAAAAAGGGAATCTCATCGATTGGTAACTCCTCTTTCGAAAGAAAATTAATTGCCGCTCCGTAACTTTTAGGGTGGCGTATAATTTCATAAGACATACCTTTAATAAGTAGAAAGCCATCTCCTTCTTTCAGATGGTAAGTCTCTCCCTTGAATTTGAGGTCAAATTTACCGTTTACAACAAAGAAAAGACCATGGCTAAACCGCGAGGAGCTTACACTAATTTCTTGTTTCTTCGTCATGGAGGTTACTATGTGCGTAATTTTGGTAATAGTAAGCCCTGCCAGTGCATCTGAAATTGTCATTTAACCACCCCTTTTTGCATTTACAATATATATTTTAATCGATACTATCGAAAAAATCAACAGTAAGATGTTTGAAAAGTATTATAAATGTTCTATAATTTCATTGATTTATGTTTGATTTTTTCGTATTATGAAAATGCAGTATTACAAAACGCCTTCGGGCAAAGATTTAAAAGGAGTTGTTTATCATGCGAAACTTAAAAAAAGCGTTGGCTTTTATGCTATCCCTTACGATGGCATTTGGCCTGTTTTCGGTTGTCCCCGCGTCGGCACAAACCACGGAGACCTTCGAAAACTACAAGAACATCACGTTTGTTGATGAAAACGAAACAACAAACACAGACACAACGGTAGATTTCAACACTAAGAAAAATCTTCTCAATGCATCTTCCGAATATGCCGGAACCTCTCTTAAGCTTTTTGGTATGACCCAGAATTGGCTTACTGCTAATTATCCTGTTGATGACAATAAGGTTAAAACCTATGAGTATACTCCCTATGAGGGAACGGGCGCCAAAATTACCACCAACGTTAACGACGGTCTTATTCTGGATGGCTCGATAACCGATTCAACAGCCGAAGAATATGGTTCATCTACCTTCCTTTCAAAAACCACAAGAAAAAGTTATGAGGCTGTAACCATTGCAGAAAGCGGAACTGTTCTTTATAGCTTGGACAGAATGAATGGGACAGATGAAAACAATAACGCACTTTTTGACGTTGATTTAACTCTTACTCTTACAGAGAAAACCTCGATAAGCGACGTTTATCTTTTTGCTAACTCCACATACAATACCGCTTTTGTTACTTATGGTATTTTCGTTTCGGACGATAAAAACACTCTTTATGACAACAACAACAGAGTCGCTATATTTGATTATTATGGCGGTTATAGTAAAAAAAGCAATAACTATAAATTAAACTGCAATAATCCGGCAGTTTCCGAAGGTCAGGTATGGACCTTTAGCGGAGCGAAAAAGCCTGCAGGAAAATATGTGGGCATCAGGCTTTATGATGCTTCGGTCCATTCAACCGGTGCGGTTCTTTATATCCATGAATTAGGCATTAACGGTTCAACTTACGTTGAGGCTACAGAATACCCCGTCGAAGATGCATTCAAAATAGAGACAGCCTCCTCAAGCTCTCTTGCCGCAAGCTTCTGTGGCGATGCTCCTGTCGATGCAATTGCTGTTACCGATGCAGTAGGTAATGCTTCTGAGACCCTTTTAGGAGACTCAGAGTATACCTTCACTGCCACCGATTCCGAGGACGGAAAATATATCTTCGCAGGTTGGTATAGCCAAGAGGGCACACTTCTTTCCGCTGACCCTTCATACACCATTTCGGCTTATAACGGCGAGGTTTTAATCGCAAAATACACCACCGATTATATCCTCAACGTAGAAGCAAGCGAGGATATTGCCATAACGCAAAAGTGGAATTCCGCAAAATTAGACGGAGCAACTACCGTTTTCCCAAGCCTTGAAGGAGAAAGCGGATGGGCTTATGATGCCGACGAAGGAGCCATGAAGATAACCAACCCCCGCGATGAAAAGGTTTCGGGCGGCGCTGTATTCAGCAAATTCACTTCCGACGGCACAAATATTATGACCAATACCTGTTTCGAACCCTACACCACCTATAAATACACCGTTCGTGCAAAGATTGAAACAATAGGCTCGAAGACGGTAAGTCTCTCTCCCAATATGGCAGTTACCGGTCTTCTTTTAGGCGCTGAATGTGAACAGACCGCAACGTCGGGTGAGGGATACACCGACTTCACGCTTTACTTTAACTCCGGTGCCGCTAACTATACGGGTTCTACTGCCAGACGCACAGACTGTATCTCAACAAACCTTTTTGCCTTCGAAATACCCGCAAACTCCAGCGTTTACGTTGAATCCTGGAAAATAGAAAAGGTAAACGATATAAAGATTGTTGCCGACAACTACGTTGTAGTTGACGGCGAAGGCAACCGTCAGGTTGACTTTGGCAAAAATGCTTATTATATAGCAGCGACCTCCACCAAAAATGTTGTGAACTCAGATACTACCTGCTATGGCGGAGCAACAACGGTTGCAGATTGTACTGCATGGCTTGCCGACACGCTGGCAAACGAGGGACTCTTTGGTGCAGTCGCCGATAATGAGACCATCAGCTTTACTGTTAACAGCATATCGGGAGACCCCATAACCGAGGTTACGGTGAACGGAGTTGTTATCGCTCCCGTTGATGGTGTTTATACCGCCAACGTTGGCGTTGGTACTCCTAAAGCCTCCAACGAGGGTTACGCAAAATCCGATGAAATTATAATCAATATTAAATCAGAAGTGCACGAATGTGTATTTAATCATAAGGTAATGGATGAAAAGAATTTAGTTGAAAACACAACCGATACCTACTATAAGCGTTGTGCTTGCGGCGCTACCGATCCCGAGCATACCTTTAAGCCTATAACTGAATATAACGGAGTTGACCTTACCAAGACGATGTATAATCAGCCCGTTTGGAATGAGAGCGTTCAGTATAACGATATTATTATGCCTTATATCGGCGTTGATGAATATCAGTTGCTTTATCCCGTTGATGAGATTGTTGCCGCCCGTTCTTATGATATGAAAACGGTTTACTTAGAGGGTGAGGATTTCGAGGTAACTGCCGACGGCAAAATCAAGCTTACCGAAAACACAACCATTCCTATATATTACAGCGATAACTTCAAAAACGAAAAAGAGGACGGCTCAAGAGACTGGGAGCAGGTTAATGCCTGGGTTGGTTATTCCCACCTTTATCAGGTTTATTTCACCTATACCCACTCTAAGATTTGGGAAGGAACAACCTACAACGTTGCTCCCGAGCCCGAGCTTGATAAGCTCACCAACTTTGTTGAGAAAATGAAGTCCGGCGAGGATACCCACCTCTTATTCTACGGCGATAGTCTTACCGACGGTTGGAATGCTTCCGGCCTTGATGAGGACTCCTGGCAGTATAAAGATAAAGACACACCTGCTTCAGAACTTCCGGAAAAGCACTCGGTAATGTATAAAGATATGGGTTATGCTTCTATTCCCGAATGGGCGTGTGAATCCTGGCCTAAGCAGGTTTATAACTATCTTAAAACTTCTCTTAACAATGAAAACCTTAAATACCTCAACACTGCCATCGGCTCAACCGCTTCTGAATGGGGTTCTAAGCCTGAAAACATGGATTTCCTTATTAGGGAGCAGTGCGAAAAGGCTTGGGGCGAAGGAGTTTATCCCGACATTGTATTTATGGGCTACGGCGGAAATGAATCCGGTAACACCGCCGAGGTGCAGAATGCAAATATGAAGAAGATAATCGACTACGTGAGAACCCTAAATCCCGATTGCTCCATCGTTATCTATTCTTGTATGTACCTTAATATCTATAACAAAAATACAGGGGAAATAGATAATAAGAATCTCCTGGTTCAAGAACAGGGCTACTACGAGCTTATTAAGGACTACGAAAACATCGTTCTTGTTCCGATACACTCTCGTTTCCTTAGCCTTGTCGGTGGCAAAAATCCTATCCACTATATGTCAAACGGATATAACCATCCCAACGACTTCGGTGTAAGATATTTAGCCGACGTTATGAACGCAGTTCTTACCCTTCCCGAGCACGTTTGCGAATTTAAAAAGGAAGTAGCAGAGGAAAAATATTTCGCTTCTGCTGCTACTTGTACCGAAGCCGCAAAGTATTACTATTCCTGTGAATGCGGAGAAAAGGGAACAGAGACCTTCTACTTCGGCTCTGTGGATCCTCTCGCTCACGATATGCAGACTAATGCCGACGGCACTGCTAAGGTTTGTAAGAACGGCTGTGGCGAAGAAATCGCTCTCTACACCGTAACCTTCATGGGCAAGGACGAAGCCCCCATCTACGTAGCAACTGTTGAAGAGGGCAAATTCCTCACAGCAGAAGAC
>JAZNQM010000036.1:0-8548 GCA_045590175.1 Acutalibacteraceae bacterium
GGCTGATATTCCTGTTTTTGCAGGTGTAGGCGGAGGTCTTACCCAGGGCAAAAGAGTTGTAAATCTGGCTTCTTATGCCGAAATGCAGGGTGCAACAGGTGTTGTTGTAAATGCTCCCACCGCCAACGAGGTTCTCAAAAAGGTTAGCGACACCATAGATATTCCTGTGGTTGTAACTGTTGTACGTGAGGATGACGATATTGATGCCCGAATCAAAAACGGAGCTAAGATACTTAATGTTTCCGCTGCCGCCAAAACTGCCGAAATTGTTCGGAATATCCGCAAGGATTTCCCCAACGTCCCCATTATTGCAACGGGCGGTCCTAACGATGAAACCATAATGGAAACCATCGCGGCGGGTGCCAATGCCATCACCTGGACACCTCCTTCAAACGGAGAGGTTTTCAAGGACATTATGGCGGCATATCGCAAGGGCGAAGCCCATCCGTAATTAAACAAATATTAAAGCAACCGATCTTGAAAATTCGGTTGCTTTTTTGTACATTTCGCTCGAAATTTGTATTTTTGCCCCAACAGCAAAAAATGTCTTGCAAAAAGCCCCGGATGTGGTATTATAAACTTGAAGCCAAGGCTTAAAGAATTATCCCGAAAGGATATGGTGAAAAATGAGTAATGTAAAATGCCGATTGAGAGATATTGAAAGTCTTTCAAACTCCCAGGTTATAGATTTCGGTTACAGCATAATAGAGGGCAAGGTGGGCGAGATTATCGACCTTGCAACAGGAAAGGTCCCCGAGATGAAGGACCACACCATCACCTTCAATAAAAACGCCCCTGCCGCCTGTACCGATGTTGAAAAATGCGGCTTACATATTGATATTTTCTCCGACCTTTGCACCGTTACTTACGATTTGGGCGGCAAAACTCAGGTGGATAATATCATTCTTCGTTGCTTCTTTAACAATTCCACTAATTATAGCATCGCCGAGTTCGAGCTTTATGGTGCCGACAGCCGCGATGAGCTGTACGACGAAGCCAACAAGCTTACCCATGTAAAGGGTATAGACTCCTGGCATCAGGGCGACCGTAACAATGCCGACTGGCTTTTCGATTTAGAGAACGCAAAGCTTGGATTTCTCGGCATAAAAATCCTTAAAGCTAACGCCACCGACGACATTACCCGTCTTGGGTTTATCGGCGTTTATAATAATGAATATACCAATAATATAAAATATGTTAAGGCTAATTTCCCTGCAAATCTTCTTGAGAAATGCGAACCATCCGACATCACCATAGGCGGCTTGCAGACCCCCGTTGCTATTCAAGGCGAGAAAACCTTTAACTTTACTTTGGCTGAATCCAGAACCATCAGCGATTTATGGTTGATTACCGATGAGGAATGCGAAATCTCCACCATTCCCGCCTCCACCATATCCCTCCAAAAAAAAGAAAAGTGCGAGTATCGTTTGTCGGTGGAAAATCCCGAAAGTATTAAGGAAATCTCCTTTAATATTAAGGGAAACACAGGACTTTACCTTCTTGGCGCTTATGCCAAAAAAGCTGTGGCAGAGGTTGATTTTCGGGAGGTTATCACCGAGGATTTCTATGGTGTGGGTGTTAACGTTTTGCCTATGTCCTTGATGGAGGAAAGCGTCGGACACGGCTACAATGAAGCCCATTGGCGACTTGAGGAAACCCGAATTCTCAAAACACGTGCCCATGTTGCCCGAGTTTGGTTCCAGCCCGATTGGCTTGTGGAAACCTATGAGGAATATAAGAGTGGCAACTATAATTTTGATGCACCAAAAATGTATTCGGTTTATAAATATCTCGATGCTTTCAAAAAGGCAGGAACAGAGATAGAATTCAACTTTGGCTGGAAGGTAAGCACTAAGGCTCAAGCCTGGTTCTCTTTTGAAGACACCCCCACAAAGAATAACTCTGCACCCCGCGAGCTCCAACTTTTTGCCGAGTGCTGTGCTGCCACCCTTCGCGAGCTTATCGAAAAACGTGGCTATGATAACATTAAATACTTAACCTTCTACAACGAGCCCGACTATGCCATAAACGCTCCCGACCGCGGCGACTTTGTGGTTATCGGCTGCGACCGTAAGGAATACTGGCAGAGAATGTTGAGAATGACCCGTGAGGCTCTTAATAAAAACGGTCTTGAGCATATTAAAATGTGGGGATGTGAATGTAGCGGTAGCGATGAAATAATGGCTGATTGGATAGATTATTTCACCGATAACTGCCGTGATGTATTGGATACCCATACAATCCATAGATATCAGATTGACTGCGACAAGTGTGACACCTTCCTGCCCGACAGAGTCCGTCACGCAGGCGGCATTCCCATCGTTTTGTCGGAGTGCGGACAGGCGGGAATCGACAAGAATATGTCCTTTAAGCACAATCACGTTCAGCTTTTCTCTCAGGTTGCAAACCACGGCTTCAGCGGTATGCTTATCTGGTGCATCAACAGTATGGATATCACCGACCCTTGCTCTTTTACAATGAGAAATGAATACGATTTCTGGGACGTTCCCCATCTTGACTGCGGTATCAATAATGTGCGTGAGTCCTTCTACGAAACCGCAATGCTCTGCCGCTATGTGCCTAACCACTGTCAGGTTGTAAAGAGTGAGGTTACAGAGGGTAAAAACTCCCTTCGTGTTTCTGCATTCAAATTCGGAGAAGACTACACCATTGTTGTTGAAACCGCAGGGGATATAACCGATATTGAGATAAAGCTTCCCGAAGCTATCAACCGTAAGTTCGGCAAGCATATCCACCGCCGCCCCCACAACTACAACGGCAACGCCACAATCCCGCCCCGCTGCGGTGAGGTATTCGTTGGTGACACCTTAAAAGATACTGTATACCCCGAGTATACCGCTATTGTTTATACAACTCTGCCTGCCGTACCTCAGGTTGAGGCTTCTGCCACCGAAATTTATATCGGAGCAGGGGAGAAGGTCAGAATTCCTGCCGCCGTTATCGACGGATTCGGCAAGGTTGATTACGAGTTGTCCGTTGCCACCGCCGACTCCTTCCGATTCTCTGCCGCTGACGAAACGGTGGAGGCACTGGACACTGCCGAGAGCGGCGATATGTGTGCCGTAACCCTTCGCAGTGTAAACCACCCCGAGGCAGAAAACGTGGTTATCGTTAAGGTTAAATAATATCAATAAAAACCAAAAGCAACCGTTCACAAAGCGGTTGCTTTTGTCTTTGATAAAAAAACATACTGAAAAATTTGTATTATAATCACTAAATCTGTCGAACGACTTGAAACCGAGAAAAAAGAGATATAATATGTGTGTATACAAAACCGAAAGGATAGAGGAAATTGCGTAAGACCAAGATAGTTTGCACCATAGGACCCGCCAGCGAAACCGAGGCTGTCATAACAGGGCTTTGCCTTGCGGGTATGAATGTGGCGAGAATGAATTTTTCCCATAACGAACACCCCGATCATCTTCGCCGAATCAACCTTGTAAAGAAGGTTAGGGATAAGCTTCGCTTACCTGTTGCCATAATGCTTGACACCAAGGGACCCGAATACCGCATAGGAGTTTTCGAGGATGGTAAAATAACCCTCAAGGACGGCGACCGTTTTACCTTTACAACACAGCAGATTAAAGGTAACGAGAACCGGGTTTCGGTAAGCTATGAAGGTCTGCCGCAGGAGTTGTCGATAGGCGACACGGTGCTTCTTAACAACGGGCTTTTGATTTTTAAGGTGGAGTCTGTTGAGGGCACCGACATACACTGTCGCGTAGAATGTGGCGGTGAGCTTTCCAATCGCAAAAGCATGAGCTTCCCGGGTCACGTGATGAAAAGGGAATACCTGTCGGAGCAGGACAAGGCGGATATCCTTTTCGGTGTGGAGCAGGGTGTGGACTATATCGCCTGTTCCTTTATTTCGGGAAAACAAGACCTGATTGACGTTCATTCCTTTTTAAGGGAGCACAATGCCGACCATATCGAGCTGATTGCCAAAATCGAAAACCAGTCGGGTTTTGACAACATCGACGAAATTTGTGAATACTGCGACGGCATAATGATCGCCCGCGGTGATATGGGTGTGGAGATACCCTTTGAGCAGATGCCCGCCATTCAAAAAAAGCTTATAATAAAGTGCCGAATGCTTGGCAAAAGGGTCATCACCGCAACCGAAATGTTGGAGTCTATGGTGCATAACCCTCGCCCCACAAGAGCCGAGATTTCCGACGTGGCAAACGCGGTCTACGACGGCACCTCTGCCATTATGCTGTCGGGGGAAACCGCCGCAGGCAAATACCCCGTGGAGGCGGTTAAGGTTATGTCTAAAATTGCCGAAACCACCGAGAGCAACATTGACTACAAAAAACGTTTCCACAACTACGAATTTAAAATCAAGAACACCGTTGATGCCATTTCCCATGCCACCTGCGGTATGGCGATAGATATCGGTGCCAAGGCTATTGTGGCTTGCTCGCTTTCGGGAATGACGGCAAGAATGGTATCCCGCTTCCGTTCGCCTGTGGATATAATAGGTCTTACCACCGACGAAAACACCTACAGAAAGCTTGCCCTTTCCTGGGGAGTAACCCCCGCAATATGCGAAAAGTTCACCTCAACCGACGTGCTTTTCTACACCGCAAAAAAGCAGGCGGAAAGCATAATGGATTTAGAAAAGGACGACCGAATCGTTATCACAGGCGGCGACACCTCCGGCACCTCGGGAAATACTAATCTCATAAAGGTGGAAATAATATAATTAAGTAAAGCGGCTGCACCGAAGTTCGGTACAGCCGCCGGATTATTTTCCGTCTTCCATATTTTCCATGGCATATTTACAGCACTGCAACACCAACAAATTAAAGGATATATTGTTTTTTGCGGCGGTTTCATTAAGTTTTTCAAAAAGCGGCTCTGTAAACCTTATTGTTCTCGGAACGTTTGCACTTTTAAGTTCATTATCAATTTTAAACATAACATCACCCACAAATATAGTATAATCATTTACGGTTATGTTTATATAACCAAAAATGGTTGCATTATTTTGAAGCTTGTGTTAATATTGTTTTGGGTGAATAATAGTGAAAGTATTTTGTGAAAACGATATGTGTATTTATGAGAGCGAGGGTAAGTGTCAGCTGAATTATATAGAAATAGATACCCTTGGTCATTGCGGAGAATGTATTCAGGTGAGCCTGGATAAGCAAACTGCTGAAAAACTAAAGGAAGAAAAAAGAAGAAATTTGTCATACTAAGGTTGAAATGATATAGTTAATGACGCAGAAGCATACCCATATTTTAGGCGAGAACGCTAAAATTTTAGTAACAAAAGCAGCGGCTTGCCTTTCGGGGCAAGCCGCCTAAGCATTAAACAAACAACCCGCTGTCCGAATGGATAGCGGGTATAAGTTTGCCTTTAGTTAGACATCGTTTGTATATTTTTTAGCCGACTTTTAGTTTTTCTCAAAGCCTATGAGTAGACCGCCCTTTTCGGCATAGAAGCTGCAAAGTCCTCGGCAGGGATAAACCTCGGTTAAGGCACCCGGGAATGCGGCATCAATTAGAGCTGTCAGCTTTTGAGCCGCCGACTTATTTTCGCAATGTGCAATCTTAACTCTGCCGCCGCAGAAGCCTAAGGCTTTCAGCTGCTCTACTATGGTGTTGAGGGCTTTTTCCTGACCTCTCGCCTTGGCTAACTGCTGAAGGTCACCCCTGTCGCTGGCACGACCTACAACTCGGATACCCAAGACCCCCGCAACCTTTGCCACCAAGGGACTGACTCTGCCGTTGTTGGCAAGATTTTTCATAGATTCCAGCATAAAGAGAAGCCCTGTGGCTTTGCTGTATTCGGTGACCCCACGGCATACCTCATCAAACTCCATCCCCGCTTCCGCTAAAGCCTTGATTTTGTCGATTATCAGTGCCATTTCGGGACCTGTTGTCAGAGAGTTTAGCACAAAAACCTTGCGGTCGGGGTACAGCTCCTCATAGTAGTTCTTGGCAAGCACCGCCGAATTGTAGCTGCCCGAAAGGGTGGCGGTTATGGTAACACAAAAAATGTATTTGGTGTCGCCGAAGGCTTCCAGCCAATCTCCCGTGTTGGGGCAGGAGGTGGAGGACTTGCCTTTATAAGCCGACAGGTCGCTGACCATTTCCTCAACGTTGAGGTTTTTGTCGTCGACGTATTCCTTTTCGGCGGTTATGATTTTAAGAGGTGCCGACCCAAAGGGAATGCCTTCTAAAGAGAGCAGGTCGCTGGAGGAGTCGGTGACAATCTTTACTTCGTTAAGCTTCATAGTATGTTCCTTTCGTGCGGCGGCTTGGTGCTTTCCGTTAGCCTTGCCACAATTAAGAGTATATACTTAAGCTATATTTCTATTCAACCTACTGTGTTAATTTGCTATTATACTGTTAAAACGCCTTCCGTAGAGAGATTTTTCGGCAACTCTACCCGCGGTAGAATTCTCAAAAACCGCAAAATAAAGCCCAACTTCCGACGCAGGAAGATGGGCTTTGAGATTGGGCTTATTAAAATCGCTATATGTAGGGGATTACTTTTGAGAAGTAACACCATTAAGGAATTCCTGAAGCTCCGCATAGCCGCCGTGGGGGTATTTCTCGATATCTCCGCCACTTTTGTTAATAAGATTATCGGTGAGCAGGAACACGGTCATCCCCGCTTTCTCTGCCACCATATCGTCATCCACGTCGTTGCCAACCATAACACACTCCGAGGGGGCAAGACCGAGAAGGGCGGCAATCTCCTCGTAGTATTTGGGATTGGGCTTGGTGAAGCGGCAGTTTTCATAGGTGGTGACGTGCTCAAAATCTGAGGGTTTAAGTCCTGCCCAATTAAGCCGAGCCTCTATGCCCACAAGAGGGAAAATGGGGCTTGTGGCAAGGACAACGCGTATGCCTTGATTTTTAAGCGATTCCACCGTGGCTTTAGCATCGGGGGTGTATCCGCAGAGTTTTTGAACCTTGTTGAAATCGGTTCTGTAGAACTCGTCGAAGTAGGGAATATGCTCCTCTGACTTTTCCCCGAAGATGTCCTTGAAGCAATCCCAGAACACCTGCTCGTTGGTGGTACTGCCGTCGTTTTTAATCATAGCGTCGGTGCCCTTCCAGATTGCCGCAATCAACTCCTTTGGGTCGTATCCGAGAGGGGAGATTTTTTCACAGATGCCGCCGAAATAACCCTTCAGGAAAACATCGAAATCCATCGGCAACAGCGTGCCGTCCAAATCAAACAAAACCGCTTTTATACTCATCACTTTGCACCTCGCAAAAAATAAAAGATGTCGTAAAACAACACCCTTTATTTTATACTAATATTTAAATTTCGTCAATCTTTTTTTGCCTTTTTCAGGGACTCAGTGTCCTGCACCAACGAAAGAGGTTTGCCTAAACCTGTGCGGTTTTTCAAAAAGATTTTGTATTGAACTCGGGTCTCTGAAGGACTTTGGTGTCTGCGGGCTTTATATACTTTATTGAAGTATGCCGTTGTTCCGAAGCCGCACATTTCGGCAATCTCCTGAATCTTCAATTCTGAATTTTTTAGAAGCGAATCGGCATAGTTGCACCTTAATGAATTGACGTATTCCGTAATGGTGAAATCGGTTCCTCTTTTAAACAAGGTAGCCAGGTGGCATTTGCTATAATTAAATCTGTCTGCTAATTCTTGCAGGGTGAAGTTTTCGGTGTAGTTGTCGTTAAGAAAGCGAAGAATTTCGTCAATGTTTTTGTGCTTTCCTATAAGTGGGTCGGGAGTGTAATAGTTTTCAAAAATATAACGCATCATTTTAAGAGTAGCAATTCTTACATTTACTTCTCTGTATTTTTCTGTCGAGTAGTATGCCATATAGAATTCAACGAAGAATTTCCAAAGCATAGGGTCATTGATTTTCTCTTGAAATGTACCGTTGATGGGACCGAAACCGTTGGAAATAAGGAACTCATTGGATATGTTTACAAACAGAGTAGTGTTTCCGTGCTCATTGTTTCTGTAATGAGGCAGACGGGGATTTATAATAAAAATTTCTTTATCTTTTAAATCTACAACCCTACCGTCTACCACGTATTGACAATCTCCCTGGTAAGCAAAAAGGATTTCAAGCTCATCATGCCAGTTGGCAGGAATCAGGGTGTTTGAGTATATTTGGAAGAAATCGTAAAAAGGAACACGACTGTTATCAAAATGTCGATATCTCATTTTCATCACCTCGTTTACATCTCATATTTTGTATATTAGCACACAAAATCGGTCAATACAAGAGGGGATAAATATATAGGACAATAAAATCAAAATATCGAACAAGTGCATATATTGAATTTGCTTCTGGCAAATGTTAGGATTTAATTGCAGAAATATATTTGAAAGGATGGTTTTTCAATTATGCAAACAAACAAAAGTTTAAAACACAGGGTGTTAAGCCTTCTGTTGTCGGTGGCTTTGGTTATGGGAGCGCTTCCCGTATCCGCTGTTTTCGCCTCGGCTAACACCAACTTCGCTACTCTTGAAGAAGCAGGCTATACCGATGCAGACCTTACAACATCTTCCAATGCTTTCTATGGTATGACC
>JAZNQM010000037.1:0-3451 GCA_045590175.1 Acutalibacteraceae bacterium
ATACGAGGTCATACTCGTCAACTCCAACCCCGCTACGATAATGACAGACACGACAATTGCGGATAAGGTCTATATGGAGCCCCTGACGCTTGAGTACGTTGCTAAGATACTTCGTTACGAGCGTCCCGACGCTACCGTTCCCGGCATCGGCGGTCAGACAGGTCTCAACCTCGCCGTTCAGCTTGAAAAGAAGGGAATCCTCAAGGAATGCGGCGTTGAGCTTCTCGGCACCAAGTCCGCTTCCATCGAAAGAGCAGAAGACCGCGAGCTGTTCAAGGAACTCTGCGAAGAAATCGGCGAACCCGTAATTCCCTCCGAAATCACCTATGACATCGAACAGGCAGCAAAGGCAGCCGAAGAAATCGGCTATCCCGTTGTTCTCCGTCCCGCATTCACCCTCGGCGGTACAGGTGGCGGCTTTGCCAACAATGAGGCCGAGCTTATTGAAGTAGGTCTTAATGCTTACAAGCTTTCTCCCGTTCACCAGGTTCTTATTGAAAAGAGCGTTAAGGGTTATAAGGAAATTGAGTTTGAGGTTATGCGTGACTCCAACGACCACGCAATCACCATCTGCGGTATGGAAAATATCGACCCTGTTGGTGTTCATACAGGTGACTCCATTGTTGTTGCCCCAATTATGACCCTCAATGACCACGACTTGAAAATGCTCAATGACAGTGCAATAAAGCTTATTCGCAATCTTAAGATAGAAGGCGGATGTAATGTTCAGTTTGCCCTCAACCCCAATTCAAGCGAATACTATCTTATTGAGGTTAACCCCCGTGTATCTCGTTCCTCTGCTTTGGCTTCTAAGGCCAGTGGTTATCCCATCGCTAAGGTTACTGCTAAAATCGCTGTTGGTATGGCTCTCGAGGATATTGCAATTGCCAACACCAATGCTTCATTCGAGCCACGCTTGGATTATGTAATCACCAAGCTTCCGCGTTTCCCCTTCGATAAGTTCACTACTGCATCTAACTCTCTCGGCACTCAAATGAAGGCAACTGGCGAAGTTATGGGTATTGGCTCTACCTTAGAAGAAAGCCTGCTTAAAGGCATTCGTTCTCTCGAAATCGGTATATGCCATCTTTACCATCATAAGTTCGACAATATGACCGACGATCAGCTTCGTGAATATATTGCCGAATTCCGTGACGATAACCTTTTCGCCATCGCCGAGCTGATTTACCGCGGTGCTACAATTGAGGAAATACACAACATCACTAAAATCACTCCCTTCTTCCTTGAGGCTATCGAAAAGATAATCAATATGGAAAACAACCTTAAGGAAAATAAATTTGGCATTGCAGTATTGGGAGATGCTAAGAAGATGGGCTTCTCCGATAAGTATATTGCCCGCCTTTGGGATTGCGATGAAATGGATGTCTACAATTTCCGTAAGGACAATAAGGTTTATCCTGTTTACAGAATGGTTGATACCTGCCATACCAACGCTTATATCCCTTACTTCTACTCCTCTTACAGCGGTGAAAATACTTCTATCCTTACCGACAAGAAGAAAATTGTAGTTCTCGGTGCAGGTCCTATACGTATCGGTCAGGGTGTTGAGTTTGACTATTCAACCGTTCACGCCGTTACAACCATCAAGAAATCCGGCTACGAAGCAATTATTATCAACAACAACCCCGAAACCGTTTCTACCGACTATACAACCGCCGACAAGCTTTACTTCGAGCCTCTCACCCCCGAAGATGTTATGAACATCATTGAGTTTGAAAAGCCCGACGGTGTTATCGCTTCCTTGGGCGGTCAGACAGCAATCAACCTTGCTGAACCCCTCCGTCAACGCGGAGTTAAGATTATTGGTACTGACTGTGACGCCATAGAAAAGGCTGAAAACCGTGATAGCTTTGAAAAGCTTCTCTTAGAGCTTGATATTCCTCAGCCTAAGGGTCAGGCTGTAACCAAAATCGAGGACGGAATTAAAGCCGCCGCTGAAATTGGTTATCCTGTGCTTGTTCGTCCCAGCTTTGTTCTTGGCGGTCGTGCTATGCAGATTGTTGCCAATGAAGAACAGCTTCGTACCTATCTTAAAACTGCCGTTGAAATCGATGAGGACAAGCCCGTTCTCGTTGATAAATACATTCAGGGTAAAGAGGTTGAAATTGATGCTATCTGTGATGGCAGAGATGTGTTCGTTCCGGGTATTATGGAGCTTGTTGAACGCACCGGTGTTCACTCCGGTGACTCCATAAGCGTTTATCCTACCTTCAGTATTTCTGATAAGGTTAAGGGCACAATTTTGCAGTATGCAAAGAAGCTCGGTCTTGGTATCGGTATCATCGGTCTTTACAATATACAATTTATTGTTGACGAAAATGACGAAGTGTTTATTATAGAGGTTAACCCTCGTTCCTCTCGTACCGTACCCTTCCTGTCTAAATCCACAGGATACAGTCTTGCCGATATTGCTACCGAGGTAATTCTCGGCAAGAGCCTTAAGGAGCAGGGAATATTCGATATTTATCCTATTGAAAAGGAGCGTTGGTACGTTAAGGCTCCTGTGTTCTCTTTCAACAAGATTCGTGGTCTTGATGCCTATCTTTCTCCTGAAATGAAATCCACAGGCGAAGCAATCGGCTACGATGATAAGCTCAACCGTGCCCTTTATAAAGCGCTTCAGGCTTCGGGTATGCATCTTCAGAATTATGGTACAGTTTTCGTAACCATTGCAGATAAAGACAAGGAGGAGGCTTTACCTCTTATCCGCCGTTTCTACAATCTTGGCTTTAACATAGAAGGTACCAAAGGCACTGCCGAGTTCTTAAAGAAGAATGGCATTCGCACACATATTCGTGAAAAGCTCAGCAATGGCAGTGACGAAATACCGGAAGCAATCCGCCAAGGTCATATAGCCTATGTTATCAATACAAGAGATATAGGCTCCACGGGTCCCGAAAGCGACGGTGCAAAGCTTAGACAGTGTGCTACTGAAAATAACGTTACTATATTCACAGCTCTCGATACCGTTCGCGTGCTCTTGGATGTTCTCGAGGAAACCACCCTCACCATTTCCACAATTGATGCTTAACTCTGAGGTGCGGAATGAAACAGGATTTTTATAAAATAACTGAAAATATCAAGTTGACAGACAATGTATACAGAATGGTTTTGGCAGGGGATACCTCTGCCATCACCGCATCCGGACAGTTTGTAAATATCAAGCTTGACGGCTTTTATTTAAGACGTCCTATTTCTATCTGTGACTATGATGAGAATTCAATCACTATCATATATAAGGTGGTTGGCGAAGGCACAGAGAAAATGGCTCTGATGAACTGCGGTGATAACCTGGATGTTCTCGTGGGTCTCGGCAATGGCTTCAACCCCGAAAAAGCAGGGGAGACCCCCGTACTTATCGGTGGAGGTGTCGGTGTACCTCCTATGTATAGACTCTGCAAGGATTTAATTTCTAAAGGAAAGTCAGTTA